>JALXEF010000125.1 GCA_027069855.1 Caldifarciminota bacterium | reverse complement strand
GACTTACGATCCCTACGAGCCCGAGGAGACCCTCCGAGGTGTGGATGGGAAATAGACCCAGCGATTGGATCCCGGTATGACTGATCCGCAGGTTCATCAGGATCCTTACCATTTCCCGGTCCAGCCGGGTTTGTTTCTGGAGCCTCAGATCCCGGAGCCCGACCACGATGGGTTCCCTTCGGCTGCGAAGCGCTTCCAGCAGGATGTGGCTACCCAAAAGGTAAATCCCGTGCCCCAAAGGCTCCTTCAGAGGGCCAATCTCCGGGAACTGGAACCCTTCGGCCGTTGCTGTGGAGGAGTGGGCCAGGTAATTCCCTGTGGTGATCCAGATGCGGGCTCCCAGGATGTCCTGGAAATTCAGGAACAGGTTGGAGGCCTGCGAGAGAATGCGCGAAACATCTGAGGCTTCGGAAGCGGCTACCGCGATTAGATGGGTGATGGACTGGAAAAAGTGGTTCAGATCCCTCCAGCGGAGCCCCAGGGTGGAGTATGCCTGGGCCTGCTCAATCATCACGGCCAGCAGCATGGCCACGTGCTGGAGGAACTGGAGATCGGACTCGTCAAAGGCCCGGGGATACACGGATTCCACATTGATAACCCCCAGAAGTCGGTTGCTCCGAAGAATCGGGACCACGATCTCGGACCGTGCCTGGGGGATTCCCGGGATGTAGTCCTTCCGCAAATGTACATCGTCCACAATGAGGGCCTCGCGGTCGCGCGCGGCCCGGCCGGTGATCCCCTCGCCCAGCGGAATCTGTTTGTGAAGCCGCCCTTCGTAGCCCTGACCAGCCATGAGCACCAGGGACTCGGACTCGGGGTCGTAAAGCAGGATGGCGGGATTGCTATACTTGGGGTTCATGGAAAGGATGGCGACGGCACGGTCCAGCAGTTTCTGGAGATCGCCGGCGTGGGAAAAGATTTCGGCCATCTTCAGGAGAAGCCGGTAATCTTCGCTGGTTTTCTCCCATCGCCGAATCCGTCGCTGGTACAGGGTGCCCAGGGCACCGGAGAGAACACCTGCCAGAATGACCAGAACCGGAGGAACCAAAGCCTCCAGGGAGGTCCAGGAGGTGAAGATCTCAGGGGCAACGGTGGGCACCAGGAACAGGTACTGAAGGAACGCGTACAGGCTGGCCAGGATGCCGCCCAGGATACCATAGCCAAAACCAGCGATGGAGGTCGCGAGGATCAGGAGGGGAGTGCCGGCCAGTACGATGAATCGGGCGCCCCATAACAGGGACAGGAAGATGTTGAGAAGGAAAAAGACGACTGCTCCCACCCCAGGAAGCAGAATCCTCCAGAGCCCGGGATCCTGTCTCCCGTCGCTTTTGGGCTTTGAAAAAATTCCAAAAGTGGCCATAAAAACCCCTCGATAAACCTACAATACCTTTATGCCCCAGAGCCAGGGCGGGCTCAATACTCTATTGTAAACCGAGGCGAGGAGATCCTCAGGCCGAGCCTTCCAGGATCTTCCGGTACCGGTCCTCGGGGTAGATTTCCAGGGCCAGCACCCAGGAGGAAAGCTTTTCCACCCGCTCCCGGGCGTCCTCGGGCAGTTCCAGCGGGCGGCCCCGGCCGTCAAAGATCAGGCCGACCACGCCGCCCTCCACCTCGGTTTCCACCCGGCGGCCCCGGCCCTCGCCTACATCAAACTTCCGGTCGGGCTCCAGCACCACCCGGGCCTTTTCACCCACGCCCAGGGGGAGCTTGAGCATCTCGCCGTACTTGAGTTCCACGGTCTTGGTGTCGCCGGAGGGCAGGGTCACCGTGGCCTTGAGGATCACGGTACCGGGCTTGGCCTTGCCCTTGGGGGCGATGGCCGTGCCGAGCCGGATCAAACAATCGCGATCAAACACCTCGGTCGCAATCTTTTCGTCGACTTTGGAAAGCACGCCCAGGTGGGGCATCATGAAGATGGAGTCCACCGCCAGCATCGTGATGCCCTCGGGCTGGAAAGCGTCCAGCATCATCAGGGCGGCCTGGGCGCGGCGAGGGGCGTGCGACAGGGCACCGCCGGACCCGATGATCAGGTTCAGGCTCATCAGGTCCACCAGGGTTTCGCCCGACAGCGTCTGGTCAAAGGCATCGGAGATGGTCCGTTCCTTCTGCACGCCCTTCAGCGAGGTGGCCATGGCCTTGTGGTGCTCAAAGGCCAGCCGCAGGGCTTCGCGGGCGATGGCCTGCTCGATGATGAGCTCCTCCAGGGTTTGGGGGATGGTGGTGGGCCGGATCATCTTGTTGCGGATCCGGTTCCTGAGGTCCGAGGGATCAATGTGGAAGGGCACCCAGCGCAGGATGTTCTCAATGCCGGCCTCCACCAGCACATTGGAAATGGAATACGACATGCCCAGGTTGGCGGATACCGTTCGGTTGAACACGCCCTTGAACACCGAGAACACGTCGGTGGTGGCGCCGCCGATGTCCACGCCCACCACCTCAATGTTTTCCTTACGGGCCACCTTTTCCACCAGCATGCCCACGGCACCCGGGGTGGGCATGATCTCCACATCGGTCCAGGTCATGAGCTTGGCGTACCCCGGGGCGTGCTGCATCACGTGTTCCATGAAGAGTTCGTGGATCTTGTCGCGGGCCGGGCCCAGGTTCTCGCGTTCCAGCACCGGCCGGATGTTGTCCACGATGTACAGGGCGGTGACATCGCCCAGGATCTTTTTGATGTCCTCCCGGGCATCCTTGTTGCCGGCGTAGATCACGGGGAGTTTGTAGGTGACGCCGAAGCGGGGCTTGGGGTCAGCCGCGCGGATCAACTCGGCGAGCTCAATCACATGCTTTTTGGTGCCGCCGTCCACGCCGCCGGCCAGCAGGATCATGTCGGGCCGGAGCCGGCGGATGAGTTCCACCCGCTCGTGGGGCAAGCGGCCGTCGTTGGAGGCGATCACCTCCATCACGATGGCGCCGGCGCCCAGGGCCGCGCGGGCCGCACTCTCCGCGGTCATGCTCTTGACCACACCGGCCACCAGCATCTGAAGGCCGCCGCCGGCCGACGAGGTGGACACATACAGATCCACCCCTTCGGTTTCACTTTTCTTGGGCTTGATGATCTTTTCGCCGTCCAGGATCTTGCGGCCGGTGAGTTCCTCCAGTTCGCGGAAGGCGTTCAGAACTCCACGGGTGACATCTTCAAAGGGAGCCTCCACCGTGGTGGGTGCTTCGCCACGGGCAACCAGCCGGTGTTCCTCTCCAACTTTCTCAATGAGGATCGCCTTTGTGGTGGTACTTCCGCAGTCTGTTGCAACAACCCTTTCCAGTTCTTTTTTCTGATCCATTGTTCAACTCCCCTGTGATCTCTCGGCCAATTGTACAAAAATCCTACGCTTTTTTCAAGCCACTCCTTTCTTTGCGGAACAGGGGCACCAGGAAAATCGGGGCCAGCAGGGTGGTGACCATGGTCATCATCACCGCAACGCCGTACATGTCCTTCTGGATGGTGCCCTTGGCGATGGCAACGCTGGCCACGATCAGGGCCACTTCGCCCCGGGGCAGCATGCCGATGCCGATGCGAGAGGCACCCAGGGCGTTGAAGCCCACGCCCATCGCCGGCAGGCCACAGCCCAGCACCTTGCCCAGGATGGCCACAATGGTAAGAACCACGCCGAACAGGATCGCGTGGCTCATGCTGCCCAGGTCCACCATCATGCCCATGACCACGAAGAAGATGGGCACGAAGATCTGGTACACCGGTTCCAGTTGTTCCATAAGCCAGTCGGCCTCCGGCGTTTTGGACAGGGCGAGGCCCACGGCGTAGGCCCCGATGATCATGGCGAGGCCGAAGACCTCGGCCAGGGCCGAGAAAAAGAAGGCAATGGCCATCACCACGGCCAGCACCGCGCCGTCGCTCTTGAACACGGCCCTGAGGAACCGCATCAGGGGGTTGGCCACCAGGATCCCGACCCCCATGAGGATGCCCCAGAAGCCCACGGCCTTGAGGGTGATCCAGCCGATGTGACCCCAGGAGGGGGAACCGCCGGCTGCGATGGCCACCACGATGGCCAGCACCAGGATGCCCATGACATCGTCCACCACCGCCCCGGCCAGGATGGTGACCCCCTCGGGGGTGTTGAGCTTGTCAATGTCGGCGAGCACCCGGGCCGTGATGCCCACGGAAGTCGCCGTGAGGGCGGCGCCCATGAAGAGGGCCGTGGGGTGCATGAAGCCGTCGGCGAAGCCGAACAGCACCGTCGTCAGATCACCCAGAAGGAAGGGGAAGATGACCCCGCCCAGGGCGATGATGGTGGCCTGGCGGGCGTACCGCAGGAACTGGCGCAGGTCGGTGTGCAGGCCGGCGATGAAGAGCAGCAGGATCACGGCGATCTGGGCCAGGCTGTAGAGTTCCGCCGACACCGGGATGCCTCCGTGCTCGGTATGAAGGCGGAACAGGGGGCCCAGGTGGGGCAACTGGATCTTGCTGCCCAGCGCATAGGGGCCCAGGATGATCCCGGCCACGAGTTCGCCCAGCACACCGGGTTGTTTCAGAAACCGCTCCGTGAATTCGCCGGCCACCTTGGCCAGCAGCAGGATGAAGGACACCTCAAAAACCAGCCGGACTATGATTTCCGTGATGCCATGGGCTTCCACGGTTCCTTTCCTCCTGTAAACCAGGGTTCCAACAGGGTTTCCGACACCTCAGGGCCCACCAGCCCCGCCGACCAGCGCTCGGGTACCAGGAAGCGGGCGGCCACAGCCCGCAGGTCTTCCAGGCTCACGGCCTCTACTTCCTCCAGCAGTCGGTTCAGGGGCAGGATCCGGCCCAGCAAGAGTTCGTGATTGGCCAGCCGCAGCAGGCGCTGGCTCAGGGAGTCTTCGGAGATCAGGGTGCTGCCCCGCACCCGGTGTTTGACGCGGTCCAGCTCCTCCTGCGAGATTTCACCGGAGGCCAGGTCCTCAAAGATCCGGCGGACCACGGCCAGGGCCCGGGGCGCGGCCTCGGGCGACACCGTCAGATGGATCCCCAGCACCCCCACATCGCGGAAGTGCTCCAGGAACGAGGACACGGTATACACAAGCCCCCGCTTTTCCCGCAGTTCCCAGAACAAGCGGGAACTCATGCCACCCCCCAGCAGGGTGTTGAGCAGGTGGAGGGGCGCCCGCAGGGGGTCGCGGTAGGGCGGAACCCGCAGGCCCAGGGCGATCTGCAACTGCTGGAGCCGCGGTTCCCGGTGCAACCGCCAGGGGAGAGGAGGGGGCAGGGGTGTGGTATCCAGCCTGGCGGTGGCTGCAGGCAGGGCCAGGGACCGCTCGACCAGCGGGACCAGTTGTTCGGGGTCCACCGGGCCGGCGGCCACGAGGATCACCTGGGACCGGGCAAACACCTCCCGCCACCGGCGGTACAGGTCGGCGGTGGTGATCCGGTGCAGGCTCTCCTCGGTGCCCAGGATCTCGCGGCCCATGGGATGCCCGGGAAACAGGGCCTCAAAGAGCAGGCGGAACACCAGGTCGTCGGAGGTTTCCTGAACGCTGGCCAGTTCCTCCAGCACCACCTGGCGCTCGCGCTCCAGGTCGTCGGCGGTGAACACGGGCTGGGACGCCATGTCGCCCAGAAGGTCCAGCGCGAGCGGCAGGTCTTCGGGCAGCACCCGGGCGTAGAGCCCCAGCGAGTCCTGGGTGGTCATGGCGTCCACATAGCCCCCGCGGTCCTCCAGGGCGCTGACCAGTTCAAAGTTGTTCCGCCGGCGGGTGCGCTTGAAGAGCATGTGCTCCAGCAGGTGGGTGACTCCGGGCAGGTGTTCGTCGCGGGAACCCTGGCGCGAGAAGATGCCGATGGCCACGGACGCAAAGCGGGCGTCCTGGTCCACCAGCAGGGGGAAACCGGTATGTTGCACCCGATGGTAGGCCATGGCTCACTCTCCGAAGATGCGCATGAGGTCCAGGAGGGTGATCGCGACCATCAGCAGGATCAACAGAGCGAAGCCGATTTGCTGGATGCGGAGCTGCACCCGAGGGGGCAGGGGGCGGCGCAGGAGGGCTTCCACCAGGTACACGGTGATATGGCCGCCGTCCAGCGCAGGGATCGGCAGCAGGTTGATGACGCCCAGGTTCACCGAGATCAGGGCCATGAGGATCAGCAGCTGGATCCAGCCCATAGAGGCGGATTCTCCTACGAGTTTGCCGATCATCACCGGGCCGCCGATGGTCTTCAGGGAGGCCCGGCCCGTGATCAGGCGGAACAGCACCTCGTAGGTCAGGGCCACGGATTCCCAGGTTTTGCGGAGTGCCAGGCCCAGGGCCCGGCCGGGGCTGAGGTGCAGGCGTTCGGTGGGGGCCAGGATGCCGATCCGGCCCACGGTGTCGCCGGTGGCTTCTACCACCGGGGCCACGGGCACCCGCACCTGCAGGGTGTCGGCCCGCCGAAGAATCCAGAGCGTGAGGGTATCGCCTGGATGCCCGGAGATGATCCGGACCAGGTCGTCCCAGGCCCGTACCGGCAGGGTGTCGATCCGCAGGATCCGGTCGCCGGGCTGAAGGCCCGCGGCAGCGGCGGTGCCCCCGGCCACTACCCGGGCCACCACCGGGGGAATCAGGGGAACGATACCGTAGGGGCCCCGCGGCGGCGTACGGAAGTTGAGCACCAGGGTATCGTCCCCGCGGAGCACCCGGAGGCGGTGAGGACCCGGCCGGGAAAGGTGGGTATCCAGGTCCCACCAATTGGACACCGGAACCCCGTCCACTGCGAGGATCCGGTCGCCGGGCTGGAGGCCCGCGGAGTCGGCCGGCGTCGCAGGCTCCACCTGGTACACGGCGGTGCCGGGGATGGTGGAAATGCCCTGGGTGGTGTAGATGAAGGCGAAGATGACGAAGCCCAGGAGCAGGTTGGCCAGAGGGCCGGCGAACACCACCAGAAACCGGTGCCGTACCGGACGGCTCAGGAACTCATCGGGTTCGTGGGTCAGGTTTTCGGGGTTGTCGCCCTTCATGCGGACATAGCCGCCGAAGGGGATGGCGGCGATGACGAAGCGGGTGCCCTTCCATTCCCGGGCCACGAGTTCGGGCCCGAAGCCCAGGGAAAAGGTGAGCACGCGGATGCCGAGAGCGCGGGCAGCGAGGAAGTGGCCGGCCTCGTGGATCAGGATCAGGGCGCTCAGCACCAGCAGGGTGAGCAGGATGGTCATGAGTTTGGGGATTTTATAGCGTTCCGCCCCAAAACGCTATAAAAACCCGTTGCCGGAGCACGGCTCCGGCAACGGATCGGGATCAAAAGGAGGTAGAGGGCTACGGAAGCCAGAGAAGGGGCAGAACTATGGGTTTCCTGCCCTGGGGGATGTGGAGCCAGTAGGTGCCGGCCTTCAGAGGGCGGTTCTCCAGATCCTTGCCGTTCCAGTAGCCCTGGGCCCTTCCAGCGCCCGAGGGTTCCAGGGTGAGCAGGGTGGCCAGGCGGCCGGAGGAATCCAGAACCAGCGCCTGGACCTGGCCCGGTGGCCCCGTGAGCCCCTGGATCCGCACCGTTCGGGGGGCGTGGAGAGGGTTGGGGTACAGCCGATAGGGCAGAGCGCCCTGGCGGGGAGAGGTGTCGGCCTCTTCCACGGTGACCACGGCCGACGACAGGGTGTAGATGTAATCGCCGGAGGTGGAGAAATTGCCGTTGGCGGCGTTGCCGGCCACATAAAAGGTCACCGGACCGGTGCCGGCGGGCGGCGCGGTCCAGCGGAGGGTCCAGGTGGCCGAAGACTGGCCGTTAAAGGTGCCGCTGCTGGTTTGCTTGGCGTAGTCCCGCTGGTTCCCCGGGCCTTCGGAGATCTGCACGGTGCCGTCCACGGCTTCCAGCACACCGCCCTGGTTCCCGGCTTCGTCAATCACGGTAAGTTCAAAACCCCAGCGGCTCTGGCCGGGGTCCTGCAGGATCACCTGAAGGGTGTAGGTGCTTTCGGGCACATAGGTTTCGGGCAGGCCCGCGAGGCTCAGGGTGCCATCGCCGGAGTTCACGGGGAAGGTGCTATGGCAGGCGGTACAGTTGTTCATAGCGGGCGGGTCGCCGGCATAGCCGTTGGGTGCACCGCCGGAATAGGCCATCAGGGTGCCGGTGGCAAGGAGCCCGCCCAGGCCAAGGATCCATCTTTTCGGGGTCATGCAACACCTCCTTCAACGGGG
The DNA here is from genome assembly GCA_027069855.1 of Caldifarciminota bacterium. GTDB lineage: Bacteria > Hydrothermota > Hydrothermia > WGAB01 > WGAB01 > WGAB01. The sequence continues at coordinate 5,893 of JALXEF010000125.1, read as the reverse complement.
TCTGGCTCAAGTATGCCCCATCCGACTTATTTTGTCAAGTTTGGGCATGAAGATGCCTACCCTTCCCTTGTTTCCGGCGTGCCTGTATGCTATCGGCCGTGATGCGCTGGTTTCGGTGGTTTGCGCCGGGCGTCCTTCTGGTGGCCGGGTGCGTGTATTTCAACACGATGTACAACGCCCAGCGGTACTTCCGCATGGGCGAGATTGAGTACCGGAAAAAGCAACAACTCACCGCCCAGGCCCGGCAGTATTACCAGAAGGCCGCCGAAAAGGCGGCGAAGATTGTGAAATTCCATCCCCGGTCCAGGTATGTGCCCGAGGCGCTGTACATCATGGCCGTGTCCTTTTCCCGCATGGATGAACGCGAGAAGGCCCGCCGGAAGTTTGAGGAACTCGCCACCTACTACCCGAAGGAAGCCCGGCGGTTCCACATCAACCTGGAACTCGGCCGCCTGGCCCTGAAGGATGGTGACTACACCCTGGCCCGGGAGCATCTGACCCGGGCCGTGCAGGAGGGCGGCGACCAGGCCGAGGAGGCGGCCTTTTTACTGGCCCAAACCTTTGCGAAGGAGGGCCAGTACGCCGAGGCCCTGCAACGGTTTGAGGAGTTTTTCAAGAAGTACCCCAAGAGCCGCTGGCGGAAACCGGCGCTTCTGGAGGCCGCCCGGGCGGCCTTTGAGGCCCAGCGATACGAGCAAACGGTGCGGTACCTGGAGGAATACCTCACCCTGTACACCACCCGTGAGGAGGAAAAGGAGGCCCGGTTGCTTCTGGCCGAGGCCGAATTGAACCTTGGCAACCTGGACCGGGCCCGGGAGATTCTGGAGGGCCTGGACCTTCCGCCCGCCGACCGCGATGTGGCCCGTCGGGATGTGCTGCTGGCCCGGATCCATCTGGCCCGGGGTGATACCGCGGCGGCGCGTGCCACCCTGGAGCAGGTCGCCCAGCGGGCACGCCGCCAGGAGGCCGGTGTGGAGGCCCGGTACCGCCTGGGCCTGCTGTTAGAAGCCCGCGATAGCCTGCAGGCGGCCTACGACCAGTACCGGGAGGCCTCCCAGGGAGGAGTGACCACCCCCTTCCGGGAAGAGGCCCGCCGCCGGATGCTGGCCCTTTCCGAGTTGCAGTCCATTGACAGCACCCGGACCGCGCTGGACCTCTATCGGATCGCCGAACTCTACCTGTTTGAACTGCAGCGGGAGGAGGAGGCCGAGCAGGTGCTCAAAACCCTGCTCCGCGACTTTCCCCGAAGCGAATACGCTCCCAAGGCGCTCTATACCCTGGTGTACCTGTACACCGATGTGCGGCCGAACGAGGACTCGGCCCGCAAGTATTTCCAGAAACTCCAGGAGGAGTTTGGAACCACCCTGTACGCCCGGGAGGCGCTGCGCCGGTTTGCTTCCCTGGCTCCCACCCAGGAGGTGTCCCCATGATGCTCTGGATGCTCGTGTTGCCCGCCGTGATCACCCTCGGCAATCTGGAACCCACCGCCCGCCTTGAGGCCAGCGGTTTCGCCCCTGTGGCGGCGGTTACCGGTGCCGAAGCCCTCTTCGGGAACCCCGCGGCCCTGCCCGATGCCTCACCCCTTTCCCTCGTGGGAGGATACCAGGGCTGGTACGAGGTGGGAGACCTGAGAACCCTGCAGATGGGCGCCGCCTTTGGGCGCCGCCGGTGGGCTGTGGGAGTAGGGGGATGGCAAAAGGCGGTATCGGGCATCTATGCCGAAACCCACCTGCTCGCCGCCGCGGCGGTCCGGTTCCGGAGGCTTCGGTTCGGCCTGCGCACCCGATGGTTCCAGGTGTCGGCTCGCGACAGCGGCGAGACCTGGGCCGGCGGGACGCCGGTGCTGGATGCCGGCGTGCTGGCCCACTTGGGCGATGCCTCCATAGGGCTGCACCTGGAGAACCTGGGTGGTGCCCGGGTGCGCCTGATCCAGGCCTCGGAGCCCCTGGCCCGCCGTACGGTCCTGGCGCTGGCCTGGCGCCTGCCCCGGAATGTTACCTGGAGCGCCGCTTATGTGAACTGGAACGGCTATGCCCTGTATCGGGTGGGCGTGGAAGCCTGGTTTACCCGCGGGTTCGCCCTGCGCATCGGGGTGGATGAGAAGTACCTCACCCTGGGCATGGGGCTCACCAACGGGCGCTGGTCCTTTGACTTTTCCGGTCGCAATGTGTTCCCCATGGGGGCGGTGTACGCGGTATCCGTAGGGTATCGGCTGTGAAACGCCTGGATCCCCAAGCCCTTCGCCGACGCCTGCAACGGCTCCAGCAGGCAGGGCCGGAGCCTGAAGCCGAGCCGGCCTCGGTGGCCCGGCTGCGGCGGTACCTGGGCCGCCCGTGGCTGCGGAGCCCGGAACGGCTGGCCCATCGCCTGGGTGCGGTACCGACGGCCGGAGGCCGCCTGCTGATGCTGGAACACCGGTTTCCGGTGCCCGCCCGGTTCCTGGAACACGCAGAACTCCTCACCCTGGGCCGGTATCCGGCTCCCCTGGACCTCCAGGAAGTGGTGTTCCTGGACATTGAGGCCACAGGCACTTCCTTCGGCCTGGGCAATGTGCCCTTCCTCGTGGCCCTCGGGTTTGTGCGCGGGGGCGAGGGCATCGTGCGGCAGTACCTGCTGCCGGACCCCGCCCATGAGCCCCTGCTCCACCGGCACCTGCTCCGCGACCTCCGTACCTTCCCCGTGGTGGCCACCTACAACGGCAAGAGCTTTGACCTGCGCCTTCTCGGGTACCGGTGGCGTTATCTGGGGCTGTCGGTACCCGAGTTTCGGTTCCATCTGGACGTGTACCACCTGGCCCGGCGGTTCCTGATGCCCGGGCAACCGGCCACCCTGCGGGCCGCCGAGGCCGAACTGGCAGGCATCCATCGGGGCCACGACATCCCCTCCGAGGAGGTGCCCCGGGCCTATTTCGCCTTCCTGCGGCGGGGCGTGCTGGAGGGGCTCCGGCGGGTGGTGCTCCACAACCGCCGGGATGTGGCCTCGCTGCCCCACCTGCTCCATGCCTTAGACCGGCGTGTGTACCAGGGGCTGGAGGCGCCGGATCCCTGGACCCTCTTTGTACTCGGGCGGCACCACGAACGGCTGGACCGGCTGGAGGAGGCCCGGGCCTTTTACGAACGGGCCGCCGCCCGCAGCCTGGGCACCCTGCGCCGGCAGGCTTTGATCCGCCTGGGGCGCCTGCTGCAGCGCCTTCGGCGCTATGACGAAGCGGAACAGGTGTGGCTGCGCCTGCTGGAGGAGCACCCGAGCCATCGCGAGGCCCTTTTGAGCCTGGCCAAGTACTACGAGCACCGCAACGAAAACCTGTACCGGGCGTTGCACCTGGCCCGGCAACTGCCGCCCGGGCCCGAACGGGAACGGCGCGTCAAACGGTTGCTCCGGAAGATTGCGCAGCGAAGGGAACGCGACGCCCTACAGGCGGCGACGCTTCTCCGAGAATAGGGCCTTGATCTTGCCCCAGGAGGAGGGGGTGAGCCCCGCGGCCAAGCGGTTCTCCGTGCCGGGAGTGGCGGTACGCAGCGGCCGCCAGTCCAGCGGCGAATCCGTGTCCTGGCCGTTGGGGAGCCGTCCGATCACATCCCGGCGGTTGGTCACCCCGGGGTTCCAGAGGTCCACCCGGTAATTCGGCCAGTTTTCGTTCGGGGTGCCCCAGTTGACGATGTCCACCGGCACCCCCTGGGCATCCAGGAGGATCAGCATGTCGTGGGCCTCCAGGCCGCCGCCGATGGTGCCGTCGGGCATTTCCACCATGGGCACCTGGAGGTCCGGAAAATACTGGCGGAACTCCGCTTCGTTGGGCACCACCAGCACATAGCTTCCTGCCGGCACGGTGCCGTACAGGGGATCCCAATCGTAGGCGTTCCCCAGGTGCCACCCGTCCAGCGAAACGGGCTCCGGCCCGGGGTTGTAGATTTCCACCCACTGCAGATCGCCCCACGACACCTCGTTGATCACGGGGTGGGAAACCAGAAGGCTTGCCAGCAGGATCCAGGCACTCATAGCACTTCAACCCTACACCCAGGAGCCGGCAATGTCAAGGCAACGCCCGGCCTGCGGTTTCCGTTCCCGTAGAATAGTGGAGGTATGAGCACCCTGATCCTGCTCGGTCTGTTGATGCGCCTGCCGGTACTGCCGCTCTGGGTCCATCCGGGCGACACCCTCTGGGTGGAGATTGCAGCAACCGAGGAAAGCCAGGTGCTGGGCCTCATGTTTCGGGACACCCTGCCCGAGAACCACGGGATGCTCTTCGTGTACCCGGAACCCCGGCGCCTGCGTTTCTGGATGAAAAACACCCTGTTGCCCCTGGACATCGCCTTTGCCGATGAAAACGGCGTAATCGTGGACATCCAGCCGATGGAACCCCTGAGCCTGGAGGAGCATGTGTCTCCCGTGCCGGTGCGGTACGCCCTGGAGGTCAACCGGGGATGGTTCCGGCGCCACGGTGTGCAGGTCGGGGACACGCTGAAGGGCCCGGCGATCCTGCCGCCCTGATCAGAGGTCCTTCCAGAGCAGATAGACTCCCAGCGCCCCCAGCAGCAGGTTGGGGAACCACACGGACCCCGGTGGCACGATGGCGCGGTCGGCGAGTTCCTCGCCGCCGATGAGGAAGATGTAGTACACGGTGAAGATGAGGAAGGCGATGCCGAAGGCCGTGCCGTAGCCGCCCCGCCGCATCCGGATGGCCAGCGGTGCCCCCAGCAGCACGAACACGATGGCCGCAAAGGGGATGGAATACTTCTTGTGGATTTCCACCCAGAGCTGGGAGATCCGGCGCCGTTTGAATTTTAGAGCGATGGGGTCTTTGCGGGGCAGGTGCTGGATGGACTCGCGGGTGCGCTGGATCTCCTGAAAGAGTTGCCGGGTGCTCATCTCCCGGTCGGTACGGAAGGACCGGTCGCGGTGGACCAGCCGGGAGTTGATTGGGATCACCACCCTCTGCTCCTGAAAGCGGACGATGCGATAGACCGGGGTTCCCGGGTGCTCCTGGGGTTCCACGGCCTCATGGACCTCTCCGTGGTACAGGTCCAGCACCAGGTACTCGTCCTTTTTGCCGCCCAGGCGGCCGCTGTCGGCCAGGATGGTCCGCACCCCCTCCGGGGTTTTCTCCTCCAGCAGCACTTCGTAGACCTTGTTCGTTCGGTCGTCCTTGCGGCCGATGTACAGCAGACGGTCTCCCAGGCGGTTGAACACCCGTTCCTCCAATGACACCGTGGGCTTCTTCTGGGCGATGTCAATCAGCAAGTTCTTCAGGCGGTGGTTGGCTTCGGGCAGCACGGTGTTGTTGAAGACCGCCATGGCTACGAACACGCCCACGGCGGCGGCCAGTGGAGCCCGCAGGATGCGGAGGGTGCTCACACCCAGGCTTTTGAGGGCCAGGATTTCAAAGTCGGCCGAAAGGCGCCCGAAGGTGACCAGCACGGAGATCAGCACGGCCATGGGCACGGTAAGGGCCAGCATGAAGGGGAGCGACAGGCCGAAGACCTCCACCACCGTGCCCACACTGAGCCCCTTGCGGAAGATCATTTCCATGAGGTCAAACAGGCGGTCCAGGAGCAGGATGAGGGTCATGACCACCAGCCCCCCGAAGAAGGGTGGGGTCAGTTCGGCCAGGAAATAGCGGTCCAGCCGGGTCACCGGCGGAACAGGAGGTTGAGGATCAGGGTCAACACCAGGGAGAGGAGCAGCGAGGTGGCGATCGGCACATAAACGGTCCAGTTCCCACGTCGGATCACGATATCGCCCGGAAGATGCCCGAGGGGCAGGTGCTCCACCAGGGTCAGCACCACCCCCAGGATCACGAGCAAGAGACCCACCAGCACCAGAAACTTGCCCATGGCGGCTATGGGGTTTGGATCACCAGGTCTCCGAACACCACCCGGATTTTGAGGAGCGG
>JALXEF010000124.1 GCA_027069855.1 Caldifarciminota bacterium | reverse complement strand
GAGCAGTATGTGGACTTCTGGCGCGAGATCAAGGGCAGCAAGGAGGTGCCGGTGACCGGCGAGGAACCGCCGGGTGAACCCCAGGCCTTCAGCATCAATGTGGACGCCCTCATTGAGTACTTCAAACTGGGCATGAAAACCTTTGGCCCCTCCTGGAAACAGGTGATCAACAGCCGCACCTTCCGCCTGCTGCAGAAACTCGCCAAAACCCCAGCGGACCAGTTCGACCTGCCCGTGGAGGAATGGGCCAAAATCGTGTATGACTTCGGCATCACCTACCACACCCTGCCCCGGCAGCGCATCAAACTCATTGACATCATGGTGCCCCTGTACTACGCCCGTGTGGCGTCGCTGGTCAACGAGATCAAGGATGTGCCCGACGACGAGGTGGAATCCTTCTTTGAGCGTGATGCCGAGGCCTTTGAGAAAACCAAGCCCTACCTGATCCGCCGCTGGGACGAGGCCGAGCGGCACGCGGCCGCCGGCGGCTACGCCGGCATGATCCTGTGATCCTCCGCTTCCGGGCCCCGGTATAATTCCCGCGATGGCACGGGCGGCAATCGCGTTTCCGGGGCGACGGGTGCACCTGCTCACCTACGAGGTGCCCGAGCCGCTCTCCGTGGGCAGCCTGGTGCTGGCCGAACTCCGGGACCAGTTCCGGATCGGCGTCGTGTGGCAGGAGGAAGCCCCGGAGCCTCCGCCCGGCATCACCCTCAAGCCCGCCTGGCCCCTGGGCCTGGCCCTGCCCTCCTCCCTCATGGACCTCGCCCACTGGATAACCCGCTACTACCTGGCCGAGCCCGGGCAGGCGCTGTCGGCGATGATGCCCGTGGCCCTCAGCCGATGGCAGGACTACCGCGCTTTTGCCGATGAAGAAAGCCGCCCGGTCCGCCTGGAAACCTTGGTCAAAAAACTGGGTGCCCCGGAGGTGATCCGGCGCCTTCGGGAAGGCCAACTGTTCCTGCGGCCGCCGGAACCCCGGGAACCCGAGGTGGAACACCTGCCCGCCACCCTGCCGGCCACCCCCACGCCGGACCAGGACCGCGCGCTCAAGGCCGTGCTGCCCTACCTGCAACCGCCCCGGTTCCGGCCGTTCCTGCTCTTCGGCGTCACCGGCTCGGGCAAAACCATGGTCTACCTGTGGCTGGCCCAGCGGGCGCTGAACGAGGGGCACTCGGCCATCGTCCTCGTGCCCGAAATCGCGCTCACCCCTCAACTTCTGGGCCAGTTCTACGGCCTCATGGGGCGGCGCGTGCTGCCGTACCACTCCCGCATGCATCCCCGGGAACGGCTCTATGTGTGGTGGGAAGTGCAAAAGGGGCCGCGGGTGGTGGTGGGCCCCCGGTCGGCCCTGTTCCTTCCCATGGCCGACCTCGGCCTCATCGTGGTGGACGAAGAGCACGATACCTCCTACAAAAGCGATGAGGCACCCCGGTACCACGCCCGCGATGTGGCCGTGATGCGGGCCAAACTGGAGGGGGTGCCAGTTCTCTTGGGCAGCGCCTCGCCCAGCCTGGAATCCGTGCACAACGCCCTGCGCCGCCGCTATACCCTGCTCACCCTGCGGCATCGGGTGCGGGGGTACTGGTTTCCCCGCATTTCGGTCGTGGACCTGCGGCAGGAGGAAAGCCCGGGTATTGTGTCTCTGACCCTGATGGAACACCTGGCCCGCACCGTGCGCGAGGGCAAACAGGCCATCCTCTACCTCAACCGCCGGGGCTATGCACCGGTGCTCCTGTGCCGCAAATGTGGCTACATCTCCCGATGCCCGCGCTGCGATGTCGCCCTCACCTACCATCGCGACGAAAACCTGCTGCGATGCCACCTCTGCGACCACCAGGAGGCCGTGCCCGACACCTGCCCCCGCTGCGGCGCCCCGGGCATGAAGCCGCTCCGCTTCGGCACCCAGCGGGTGGTTCGCCAGATCCAGCACGCCCTGCCCCGGATTCGCGTGGAACGCCTGGACCTGGACCGGGTCCGCCGCCGTCATGTGCTGCAGCAGATCTACCGCGACATGCGCGAGGGCCGGATCCAGGTGCTGGTGGGAACCCAGATGGTCACCCAGGGCCTGGACTTTCCCCAGGTGGACCTCGTGGGCGTGCTGGATGCCGACCACGACCTGGGGTTCCCGGATTTCCGAGCCGAGGAGCGGGCGTACCAGCGGTTCCTGCAGGTGGCCGGCCGGGCGCGCCGGGGCGGCATCGTGGTGGTGCAAACCCACGAGCCCGAGGCGCCGCCCATCCAGGCCCTGGTTTCCGGCAACACCTGGGATTTCCTCAAGGCGGAACTGGAACGCCGCAAGGCCCTGGGGTACCCGCCGTACCGACGGCTGATCCGGGTGGAATTCGCGGCCCGTAACGCCGAAGCCGCCCAAACCCTGGCAGAAACCTGGAAACAGGCTTTACAGGCCCAGAGCCCGGATCTGGAGGTGCTGGGGCCGTCGCCGTGCCCCCGCCGCAAGGTGGCCCACCGGTACCGATACCACCTGCTGGTGAAGTTCCCCAGGCCCTATCTGGGCCAAGAGGCCGTTCGGGCGGTGCAGGCGCAGCATCCACCCCCCTCCTCCGTTACGGTCAAGGTGGATGTGGACCCCGTGGATCTGCTGTAGCCCGCACCCCAATTGCCCCTTCAGGCCGGGGTGTCTATAATTGGGGCATGTTACGAATGCTCACGGTGGCGGCCCTTCTGGCCGCATTGTCCTGCCAGAATTCCCCGAGCATCGTGGATCGGCTCAATGCCCCCTATTTTCCCCTGAAAACCGGCAACACCTGGATCTATCAGACCTCCGACAGCAGCCTGGTGAACGCCAAGGTGGTGGCCGACTCCACGATAGAGGGCGACTCCCTCCGCTTTTACGAGTTCCTGGGCGAAGTGCAACGGTTCCTGCCCCGGCGCGAGGTGGTCCTGCGCTGGACCGTGACCCGGGTGTACCACCTGGGCACGCCCATCGTACTGGAAGAGCGCTGGCAAAAGTACCTGGAACTGCCCCCGGTGGCCGGCAACACCTGGCACGATGCCTATGAGCACCACCTGGTGCTGCAGAACGATACCCTTTGGGTGTCCCACACCCTTCGGGGTGCCGTGGGGAGCCCGCAGCGCCTCCAGGTGCCCGCCGGCACCTACGAGGCCTATCCCGTAGATCTCCATGAAACCCGGATCGTTCAGGGGTTTCAGCCCCGGGTGGACTCTTCCTGGGTGCACCTGGACCTGGCCGCGGGCGTCGGGCCCGTGCGGATGATCCGCTGGCTCTGGAACGACGGCGGGTTCCAGGCCGATACCTTCGTGCTCGTGACCTTCGTGGAGGGTCCATGAGCCTGTACCTGGCCCTGCTCCTCCTGGTGGTGGGCATCCTCCTGCTCTATCTGGGCGGGGAGGGGTTCGTGCGTGGGGGCATCACCCTGGCGTCCCATTACCGGGTAGAGGAGTATGTGGTGGGGGCCACCCTGATTGCGCTGGGCACCAGCCTGCCCGAAGCCGTCACCTCCTTTTATGCGGCCCTGCGCGGCGCCACCGACATCTCGGTGGCCAATGTGGTGGGGTCCAACATGGCCAACATCGCCCTCATCCTGGGAACCGTGGCCCTGGTGGCCCCGGTGACCGTGGAGCGGGATGTCTTCAGCCAGGATTCGCCCAGTTTCCTGATGTCCGCCGGCCTGGCACTGATCCTGGGCCTGGACGGGATCTTCAGCCGGCTGGACGGCCTGCTCCTTTTGATCCTCATCGTGGCCTATGTGTGGTTCATCGTGCGCGATCCCTCGGCGATGGCCACCGAAAGCAAGCCCCTGGGCCGGCTGTCCACCGGCTGGCTCATGGTGCTGGTGTCGCCCCTGATCCTCGCCCTGGGCTCCAAACTCACGGTGGACTCGGCCGTGTTCCTGGCCGAGCACATGGGCATCAGCCAGTGGATCATCGGGGTTTCCATGATCGCGGTGGGCACGAGCCTGCCCGAGATTTCCACCTCCCTCGTGGCCACGCTGCGGGGTGAGCAGGCCATCGCCGTCGGCAACCTCCTGGGCTCCAACATCTTCAACATCTACTTTATCCTGGGCGGTGCCTCGGTGATCCGGCCCATGCCCGTAGGGCCGGGCACCCGGGCCTTTGACCTGCCCGTTTTGTTCATCTTTCACCTGGTGGTGCTGTTTATGCTGTATGACCGAAGGTTAGACCGCGATTCCGGGATCACCCTGATCCTGGGCTATGCGGCCTTCATGATCGGCGTGTTAACCTTTCACTAACCTTTTCAAGGAGGTGCATCATGGATCCGGCCCACATGCGCTGGGATACGAAGGCGGTCCGAGGACCGCGCGAGGAAACAGATCCCACAACCCTGGCCCACCGGTTCCCCATCTACCAGACCTCTACCTTCGTGTTTGAGAACGCCCGGCAGGGCGGCCAGGCCTTCTCCGGCGAAGTATCCCACTACATCTACACCCGCCTCGGCAACCCCACGGTGGAACTCCTGGAGCAGAAACTCGCCCAGCTGGAAAGCACCGAGGCCGGCATCGTGTTCGCCTCCGGCATGGCTGCCATTGCCACCACCCTCCTCGCCCTGGTGAAGCCCGGCGAGCGGGTGGTGGCGTCCGATCCCCTGTACGGAGGCACGTTCCACTTTTTCCATATCGCTCAGGAGCACTTCGGCATTGAGGTGCACTACATCAAGGCCTCGGAGTTCCACGAAAAACTCGCCGAGGCCCTCACACCCAACACCCGCCTGGTGTACATTGAAACCCCGGCTAACCCCACCCTGGACATCGTGGACATCGCCGAAACCGCCAAAATCACCCGGCAGGCCGGCATCCCGCTGGTGGTGGACAACACCTTCGCCTCGCCGGCCCTGCAACGGCCCATTGAGCTGGGGGCCGACCTGGTACTCCACAGCCTCACCAAGTACATCAACGGCCACGGCGATGTGGTGGGCGGCGCCCTGGTGGGGCCCCGGGATCTCATTGAACCCATCCGCAAGGATTTCCATGTGCATGTCGGGGGCATCATGGCGCCCCTGAACGCGTTCCTGGTGCTCCGGGGCACCAAAACCCTGCACCTGCGGATGCAACGCCACTCCGAAAACGCCCTGGAGGTGGCCCGGTTCCTGGAAGGCCATCCCAAGGTGGCCCGGGTGTTCTACCCCGGCCTGCCCTCCCATCCCCAGCATGAGGTGGCCAAAAAGCAGATGAAGGGCGGCTTCTCCGGGATGGTCAGCTTCATCCTCAAGGGCGGCAAGGAGGCCGGCATCCAGGTCATGGACCATGTGAAACTCTGGACCCTGGCGGTGTCGCTGGGCGATACCGACTCGCTGATTGAACACCCGGCGTCCATGACCCACTCCTCCTATTCGCCCGAGGAACTGGCGCGCGCCGGCATCGACCCCGGCCTCGTGCGCCTGTCCGTGGGCATTGAGGATGTGCAGGACCTGATCGACGACCTGGACCAGGCTCTGAAGTACGCCTAATGAAACGCCTGCCCGCACTGCTGGTGTTTCTGGCCCTGGGGCTCGGCATCGCCGGGCTGTGGTGGGTGAGCCGGAAACCCCAGGGGGCGGCGTTCGTGTCCGGAACCCTGGAGGGCCGGGAGTACCCGCTGTCGGTACCCCTGGCCCTCCCGGTGCTCCGGGTGGCCGTGGCCGAAGGCCAACAGGTGGCAGCCGGCGATACCCTCATCGTGCTGGATACCCTGGCCCTGCACGCCCAGCAGGCGGCTCTGCAGGCCCAGAAAACCGCCCTGGACCACCAGATCCAGGCCGCCCGGATCCTGCTCCGGCAGTACCGGCGCGACCTGCAGCGCCTGCAAACCCTGGCCCACCAGGCCGTGCCCTCCCAGAAGGTGGAGGAACTGGAGGCCCGGCTGCGGGCTCAGGAGGAACAGATCGCTGCCCTGCAGGGCCAACAGGCCGCTTTGCAACACCAGATGGCCGCCCTGGAACACCAGAAAAGCCTGGCTGTGCTCACCGCACCCTGTACCGGCTGGGTGGACCAGGTGCCCGTGCGCGAAGGCGAAACCCCGCTGCCCGGCCAAACCCTGGTCACCGTGGTCCGCACCGATACCCTGGAGTTCCACACGGCCATCCCCCAGAACCTTTTGAGCCGGCTTCGGGTGGGCGATACCCTGAAAATCCGCCTGGATGTCAACGGCACGGTGACCGGCATCCTGTCCTGGCTCTCCCGGGAGCCGGAATTCACACCCCGCAGCCTCCAAACCTCGGAGGAACGGGCCCGGCTGGTGTACCCCGCCCGGGTACTCGTGCCCAATCCCCGGGGCACCCTGCGCCCCGGCATGACCGGCCTGCTGCTCCTCCCCCGGCCATGACCTCCGCGGTGGTCCGGCTGGAGCACCTTGCCGTCACCTTCGGCCGGCGCCCGGTGCTCCAGGACCTCTCCCTCAGCCTGAACGCCGGCGAAATCTTTTGCCTGCTGGGGCCCGACGGCGCCGGCAAAACCACCCTGCTGCGGGTGCTGGCCGGCCTGGAACGCCGATACACGGGCACCGTTCGGGTGCTGGGCCGTCCGCCGAGCCATCCGGAACTCAAGCATCGGCGCGTGTTCCTGCCCCAGGAGTTCTCCCTGTACCGCGACCTGACGGTGGCCGAGAACCTCCGCTTCTTTGCGGGCCTGTACGGCACCTCGCCCGAGGCCCCGGCCGTACAGCGCGCCCTCCGGATGTCGGGCCTCGCTCCCTTCCTGCACCGCGCCGCCGGCAAACTCTCGGGCGGCATGCAGAAGAAACTCGCCCTCATGACCGCGCTCCTGATCCGGCCCGATCTCCTGATCCTGGACGAACCCACCACCGGCGTGGACCCCGTGTCGCGCCGTGAACTCTGGGACCTGCTCTTTGATCTCCACCAGCAGGGCACCACCCTCCTGTTTACCACCCCCTACACCGAAGAGGCCGAACGCAGCCACCGGGTGGGCATCCTGCTGCAGGGGCGGCTTGCCGTGGTCGCACCTCCGGAGCACCTGCTCCAGAACCTGGAGGGCCGTGTGTTCCTGGCACCGCCCGGGGCGCCGCTGCCCCGGCGTCCGGTGGCCACGCTGCTGCAGGGCCCCTGGCGCCGCGTGATCTTCGCCGAACCCCTGCCGGAGGTGCCCCCGGACCTCAAACCCACCCCGCCCACGCTGGAGGATGCCCTTGCGGTCGCCGGCCGTCGTTGAAAACCTGGTCAAGCGCTTCGGCGATTTCACCGCCGTGGCCGGCATCTCCTTTGAGGTCCGGCCCGGCGAACTCTTCGGCCTGCTCGGCCCCAACGGCGCCGGCAAAACCACCACCCTCAAAATCCTTTCCGGGCTTCTGAAACCCACGGCCGGCCGGGCCTGGGTGGCCGGCTACGAGGTCACCCGGCATCCCCATCAGGTGAAAACCCGCATCGGCTACATGTCCCAGCGGTTTTCGCTGTATCGGGAATTGACCGTGCTGGAGAACCTGGAGTTCTTCCGGCGCGTGCAGGGGGTGGACCGGAACCGGCTGCAGCAGGTGATCCGGCAGGCCCGGCTGGAACCTGTGCTCCAGGTGCGGGTGGATCGCCTGTCCACCGGGCTTCGCCAGAAACTCGCCCTCTGGTGCGCCTTCCTGCACGAACCGGCCGTGGTTTTCCTGGACGAACCCACGGCCGGCGCCGACCCCTTCCAGCGCAGCGAGTTCTGGCAAACCCTTCGTCGCCAGGGCATCTCCGCCATCGTCACCACCCACTTCATGGACGAAGCCGAGGCCCTGGATCGGCTGGCCCTGATGCATCGCGGCCGCATCCTGGCCCAGGGCACACCGCAGGAGCTCAAACAGGCGTTCCGGAAGCGGTGGCAACTCTTCGCCGTGGAAGGCCCGGCCCTGCGAAAGGTGCGCGAGGCCCTGGCCCAACGGCCCGAGGTGGCCTCGGTCACCCCCTACGGCAGCAAACTCCATGTCCGCCTGCCCCGCGACGCCCCGTTTCCTACCCTCCCCGAACTCCGCGGCGCCCGCTGGTACCCCATCCAGCCGACGCTGGAGCATGTGTTCTTCGCCCTCGTGGAGACACCGGCATGAAGCGCCTGGGCTGGATCACCTACAAGGAAACCCTCCACATCCTCCGCGACCCCCGCACCCTGATCCTCGCCCTTGTGGTGCCGGTGGTGCTGCTCATCATCTTCGGCTATGCCCTCACCTTCGACCTCCGTCAGGTGCACATCGGCGTCGTGGACCGTGAAAACTCGGTCGCCACCCACACCCTGGTCCGAAAACTCCAGGATACCGGGTACTTCGTGGTGGTGCCGCTGCCCGAGCCCTCCGAGGAGGCCCTGCGCCGGGGCACCCTTCAGGCCCTCCTGGTGATCCCCCGCCACTTCACCTTGCACCTGCGCTCGCTTCGGCCCGACAACCTGCAGGTCATCGTGGACGGCACCGACGATACCATGGCCCGGCTGCTCCTGGCCTACCTCCGCCAGACCCTTCAGGCCGCCCTCCAGGATCTTCTGGGCTCCTCGGTTGCCGATCTGGAAGCCGCCACGGCTCTCCTGGCCGGCCCAACCGGCACCGATTCCCTGGTGCCGGTATCCGGCCGTCTTCACCGCCCCCGGCTGAACCTTCAGGTGCGTCTCTGGTTCAACCCCTCCCAGAAGTCCCAGCCCTTCGTGGTTTCCGGGCTCGTGGCCCTGATCATGATGCTCATGGCCGCGCTGCTGACCGCCATTACCATCGCCCGGGAATGGGAATTCGGCACCCTGGAACAACTCCTGTTGACGCCGCTCCGGCCCTGGGAATTCATCCTGGGCAAACTCGTGCCCTACATCGTGCTGGCCTTCATTGACCTGGTAAACGTGCTCGCCCTGGGGGCCTGGCTCTTCTCCCTGCCCATTGTGGGCAGCCTGCTGTTGCTCTTTGCCTTTTCGGCGCTGTTTGTGCTGGCCGGCGTGGCCCTGGGCATCGCCATTTCCACCACAGCCAAAAACCAGCAACTCGCCATGCAAATGGCCTGGCTCGCCACCATCCTGCCGGTGTTCCTGCTGTCGGGCTTCATCTTTCCCATTGAAAACATGCCCGGCTGGCTCCAGGCGCTGTCGGCCCTGGTGCCCGCCCGCTTTTACCTTGTGATCCTCCGCGGAATCCTGTTCAAAGGGGCAGGCTTCGAGCACCTGGTGCCGGCCTTCCAGGGCCTGGCCCTGCTTTCTGTGGCCTTTGTGGGGCTTGCGGTGGTGCGCTTCTGGAGGGAACAGCGATGAGGTGGTCCGTGCTCTGGGGCTTTTTCCTGAAGGAACTGCAGCAAACTCTGCGCGACCGGCGGATCGCCTTCGTGGTCTTCGCCGCACCTCTGATCCAGATCGTCGTATACGGCTATGTGATTTCCACCGAGGTACGGCAACTGCGGATCGGCGTGCCCGAGCGGCCCCTGACCGCCGAGCAACGCGCCCTGCTGCGCCACCTCACCGCCTCCGGCTCCTTTGTGCTGGCTGCCCGGGGCGATCCCCTGGACCTCATGCAGCGCAACCGTGTGCAGGTGTTCCTGGAATTTTCCCGGAACTTCCCGCGCGACGGCCGGATGCTGGCCCTCCTGGACGGCACCGAGGCCCTGCGAAGCCAAACGGCCTTGCGGCGGCTCATGGAATTTGCGGCCTGGTACAACGACCTCTCGCCCCCGATCCAGACCCGCGTACTTTACAACCCCCGCCTGAAGAGCCGGATCTACATGCTGCCGGGCGTGCTGGCCATGATCCTGATCATCCTGGTCATCGTCACCACCTCCGTGGCCGTGGTGCGGGAACGCGAAAACGGCACCCTGGAGCAGATCCTGGTGTCGCCCATCACCTCCTGGGAGTTCATCCTGGGCAAGGTGTTCCCCTATCTGACCCTGGCCTTCCTGGAGGCCACGGCCGTGCTGCTGGTGGCCCATTTCTGGTTCGGGATGGCCGTGCACCGGCTGCCCTTTGTGGCCCTCTCGTCTGCGATTTTTCTTTTGGCCATTGTTTCCCTGGCCCTCATCGCCTCGGTGCTGAGCGATACCCAGGCCCAAACCATGATGACCGGCATCCTGCTGGTGCTGCCGCTGATCATGCTGTCGGGCCTCTTTTTCCCGATTGCCAGCATGCCGCCGGGCTTTCAGCGGCTGGCCCAGGTGAACCCGGTCACCCATTACCTCATCATCGTGCGGTCGGCCTTCATCAAACAGGCCGGCCCGGCCGACCTCTGGCCCTCTTTCCTCCTGCTCCTCGCCCTCAGCACCGCCCTCACCCTCACCGCCATCACCCTGTTCCGCAGGAAGTACTTGTCTTGAGGGCTGTTTGAGGGCGGTTTCTAAAGGGGCCTTATAATGACGAAAACGGGAGGGATGCAATGGTTCAATCCCGGAGAAATCGGTGTCTGGTTTTGTTGTTTAGTATGCAAACCTGGTAGAAACGCTCACCTTTGATCGCAGGAAACCTGGAGTTCACCGGTGCCTGCACTTCTGAAACTGACCTTTGAGGTTCGGGAGCCCGCCCGGGTTCTGGGCCACGGCGGGGAGGCGCTGTACGGCCTGGTGCTCCGCATCCTGGCCTCGGGGAACCGGCTTTACGCCCACAGGATCCACCAGTCCAAGGAGCCGCCGCCTTTCTCGGTGAGCAATATCCGGGGCCAAAAACACCGGGATCACGAGTACATCGTGCTGGAGGCCGGCAGGCCCTATTCCTTCGTCATCGGCTTCATTGAAGACCAGGTCGGCGCCCTGTTCCTCCGGTCCCTACAGCGTTCTGAAAACTGGCCCCTGGGCGGGGTTCCCCTTGCGTTCCAGGAAGTTCAGGTGATCCGGCAGGCCGATTACCTGATCCTGGCCCAGCAGGAACCTGGCAATCGCCGGATCCTCCGGTTCCACTTCCTGACCCCCACCTCCTTTCGCCACGAAAATTGGAACATGCCGGTGCCCCTGCCCCAGTGGGTCTTTGGCTCCCTGTGGCACCGGTGGCACCGGTATGCTCCGCTTTCGCTCGGCGATCCGCCGGATTTCTCCCTGCTCCGGATCCGGCGGTACCAGCTGGAAACCCGGGCCGTGCACTTTTACCGGTACCTGGTGGTGGGGGCCGTGGGCGAAATCGAGTACGAGATTCCCGAAGTTCTGCTGGGCCACCGCGAACCCATCCTGGCCCTCACGGCCTTTGCGCCCTACGCCGGCGTAGGCTACCAAACCGCCCGAGGACTCGGCAGGGTGAAAACCCGCATGTTTTAAGGGCAACAGGAGGGAGCCATGTGGGAGGGGGAGCATCGGCTGTACCTGCCGGTATCGTTGGTGGCCGAAATCGGATACTGCCCCCGAAACTTCTATCTCCGGGCCGTTCAGGGCGCCGAAGACCGGAACTGGTGGATGGTAAAGGGCGCCCTGGAAGAGGCCCTGCGTAACCGTCAGCCGTCGCGGCAGCTCCCGGAGGGCGGGCAACAGGTGTACTCCGTTCTGCTGGCCTCGGAGGCCCTGAACCTGATCGGCGTGGTAGACCTGGTTGTCGTGAACCAGAAGCCCGTGCCCGTGGAGTTCAAAACCGGTTCCTATGTGGCCTCCCATCCGGCCCATGACCTCCAGGTGTGCCTCCAGGGGCTTCTTTTGGAGGAAAACCTGCAGAAGCCGGTACCCGTGGGCTATGTGTACTACACGGTCTCAAGAAAACGGCGGCAGGTGCCTCTGGACGATGCCCTCCGCCAGCAGGCCCTGGAAGCCCTGGAACAGGCCCGCCGCATTGTGGAAGGGGAATGGGTTCCTGAGCCCCAGCCCCGGGAGGCCTGCACCCGGTGCGCCCTTTTTGCCACCTGCCTGCCCTTTGCCCGGGAAGCCGCCGCCGAACCCGCACCCGCCGCACCACCCCTGCCCCGTTCCCTCCAGGTGGTCCAGCGGGTCCTTTACATCGACACGCCGGGCGCTTCGCTGGGTAAACGGGGCGACAGCATCCGCATTCGCCGTCCGGGCGAAATGTTTGACCTGCAGGTGCCCCTGACCCAGGTGGATCAGGTGGTGCTGGTGGGCAATGTCCAGATTTCCAGCCAGTTGCTCCGGGTTCTGCTGGCCCGGGGCGTTCCCGTGGTGTACCTCACCGGCCGGGGACGGTTCAGCGGAATCACGCTGCCGGAAACCAACCGCAACCTGCCCCTGCGCTTGGCCCAGTTTCGGGCCTACGATCGCCCGGAACAACGCCTGGCCCTGGCCCGGGGCTTCGTGGCCGGAAAACTTCACAACCAGCGGCTCCTTTTGCGCCGCCATCTCGCCTCCGCCCCGGATGCCGAGGACGCCCTGCGAACCGCCCTGGACGAACTTCGCCACCTCCGGGCCCAGGTAGCCGATGCTCCGGACCTGGAGACCCTGCGGGGACTGGAGGGCATCGCCTCCCGAAAGTACTTTGCGGCCCTTGGCCGACTGTTTCCAGAACCCTTTGAACGGCGAAGCCGGCGGCCGCCGCGCGACCCGGTGAACGCTACCCTTTCCTTTTTATATACCCTCCTGCTGAAGGACCTGGTACACCTGGTTTTCGTTGTGGGCCTGGACCCCTATCTGGGGTTCCTGCACAGCCCCCACTTCGGCCGGCCTGCGCTGGCGCTGGACCTCATGGAGGAGTTCCGGCCCATCGTGGCGGATGCCCTGGCCCTGAGCCTGTGGAAGCGGGGCCAGCTGAAGCCCGAGCACTTTACCCGCGAGTTTGGCGGGGTGTACTTCAAGGAGTCGGCCCGGAAGGCGGTGGTTCGGGCCTATGAGGCCAAAAAGCGGGAGCAATTGCGGCATCCCCGGTTCGGCTATCGGCTGCCCTACTTCCGGCACATGGAAATGCAGGTCCGGATTCTCGGCAAGGTTCTTCTGGGCGAGTGGGACACCTATGTGCCCTTTACCCCCAAGTGAGGTGAACCATGAGAACCTACTATGTGATCGCCTATGACATCCGCGACGACCGCCGTCGCCTGCGGATGGCCCGGTGTTTGGCCGCCTATGGGCAGCGGGTGCAGTACAGTGTGTTTGAGGCCTATCTCAGCCGATCGGATTTTCTCACCCTGCTGTACGAGATTCGGGAGATCATGGATGCGGAGGAAGACCGGGTGGCCATTTATCCCCTGTACGAACCGTGTCGGCAGCGGATCACGCGGCTGGGCCAGCAAGGGGAATTGGCGGTGGACGAGGATGTGTGGATCGTGTAGGGGGAAAACCGCGAACCTATCGGACGCAGAAAATCCCTGGAGGTTCGCGGATTTTATAACCTGCTGGTTTTCAAGGGGTTGAGTGATTCTCCACCTCCTATAGGCGTTCGTAGGAGGGCCTTCCAGGGGAGGTTCGCGGAAACCGATTCTCAAACCCTTGACACATGCGGCCTCCAGGGTGTAGAGTTGAAACGCCGCAATTCCGCGCAGCGGAATGGAAACACATATTGACGCCCGATATGCGCCCAGAGATGGGGGGGAGTTGAAACGCCGCAATTCCGCGCAGCGGAATGGAAACTTTGTTACAGGGCTGGGATGGAGACGAAGGGGGATTGGGTTGAAACGCCGCAATTCCGCGCAGCGGAATGGAAACGGTTAAGTATGGTCTGGAATATGCTGGCGTCCATAACGTTGAAACGCCGCAATTCCGCGCAGCGGAATGGAAACCTACATCCTGGCCAGCCTCAGGGATGGGAGTTCCTGGTAGTTGAAACGCCGCAATTCCGCGCAGCGGAATGGAAACAGGACACCCTTTACGCCGTCAATGGCGGGGATGTCGTGGTTGAAACGCCGCAATTCCGCGCAGCGGAATGGAAACACCAGGATTACCTTGTGGGTGGGTGCTACCGTATCATCGTTGAAACGCCGCAATTCCGCGCAGCGGAATGGAAACTTGAGGCAAAGTTTCCAAAGGACCCTTGGATCTACGACGTTGAAACGCCGCAATTCCGCGCAGCGGAATGGAAACTGATGATAATCCACATGAGGACGAGATAAATCAGTAGTTGAAACGCCGCAATTCCGCGCAGCGGAATGGAAACCAGGGTTCCACCACCGCTACTGAAACATTATGGCATGTTGAAACGCCGCAATTCCGCGCAGCGGAATGGAAACCTACATCCTGGCCAGCCTCAGGG
>JALXEF010000123.1 GCA_027069855.1 Caldifarciminota bacterium | reverse complement strand
GGCGGCATCCAGGTTGTGCTCAATCTCGTCCAAGTAGCGGGTGCGGATCCGGCGCTGGGCCCGTTCCTCGTTCACCTCCGCCGCCAGATAGGTGGCGTTGTTCATGGTGGCGGCCAGGGGCTGGGCGCCGCTCATGCCCCCGCAGCCCCCGGAAACGATGAGTTTGCCCCTCAGGTCGTCGGTGCCGAAGCGTTTGCGGCCGGCCGCGGCAAAGGTTTCGTAGGTGCCCTGCAGGATGCCCTGGGTGCCGATGTAGATCCAGGAGCCCGCGGTCATCTGGCCGTACATGATGAGGCCCAGGCGTTCCAGGTGATGGAAATACTCCCAGGTGGCCCACTTGGGCACCAGGTTGGAGTTGGCCAGGATCACCCGGGGCGCCCACCGGTGGGTTTTAAAGACCCCCACGGGTTTCCCGGACTGCACCAGCAGGGTTTCGTCGGGCTCAATCTCCTTGAGGGTGCGGATGATGGCGTGAAAGGATTCCCAGTTGCGGGCCGCCTTGCCGGTGCCCCCATAGACCACGAGTTCGGCCGGATTTTCGGCCACCTCGGGGTCCAGGTTGTTCATCAGCATCCGCATGGCGGCCTCGGCATGCCAGTCCTTGGCGGTTCTCTGGTTGCCTCTGGGTGCGCGAATGACTTCCATCGCAATCCTCCCCGGTTTCTGCAAACTTACGCCCCCGGCCGGGGGGTGTCAAGAATCCCGACCGGGGGCCAAACCATAGGAGGGGGAAGGGTTAAGACCGGGCAGGCGGTTCCTGGGAATCCAGGGATTTGAGGCGTTCTTCCACCCACCGGAGCTGTTCCCGGAGCTGGCGGGCCCATTCCTCCAGCATCCGGCGCTCGTCGGCCGGCTGCCCGGCCCAGCGCCAGCCCCACCGGGGTCCAAAGCCGCCAAACCGGGCGGCCGGTTCCCCGGTCCAGGGGCAATAGCCCAGGCGGGCACCCCAGCCCCACCCTTTCCGACCAAAGCCGTGTCCGAACATGGAAAGCACCTCCTTTCCCGGTAACCTCCAAATCATATGCAGCGATGGAAACTTTTGCAAGGTTTTGCCGTCAGTCCTGAGGGATCGGAATCTCCTGGTCCCGGGCCTCCAGCGGGCGAATCCGCCGGATTCGGCGGAGATGGAAGGAACGGAAGTCCTCCCGCAGATGGCAATAGGCATCCAGCCGGTCTCCGCGGACGGCCAGGGGTTCCACCACCCGTTCAGTGCGGCCCGACACATAGGACTCGTACACGATGTGGAGGAACCGGTACCGGCGGATGATCTCCAGCATCTGCCGGCCCCGTCGGGTATAGCCGGCATCCACCAGGCCCCGATCCATGAGGTCCCGCAGCGTCCGGAACCCCTGGGCCAGGAACCAGTCCAGGGCCCGGATCCACACCTTCATGGTCATGCGGGCGTCGGGCAGCGCCCGGTGGCCCTCCTCCACCGTGACCCCCATCATCCGGGCCAGTTCCTGCAGACCCCGCCGCTTGTGGGTCCGAAAGAGGTACCGCCCCAGGAAAAAGGTGTCCAGCGTGTAGTTGAGGCGCGGGGGCAGGCCGGCCCGCCGCAGCTCCCGATTTAAAAAGGAAAGGTCCAGGTTGGTGATGCTATGGCCCACCAGCACCGTGTTGCGGGTCATCGCCGCCACGCGGGGCGCAATGTCCCGGAAGGTGGGGGCGTTTTGCACCATGGCCTCGGTGATGCCATGGACCCGGGTAGAGGCCTGGGGAATGGGCACTCCCGGGTTCAGCAGGGTGGCGAACACCTCCTGCTTCTGGCCCGGACGGTACCGGATCAGGGCAATTTCCAGGATGCCGTCCCGATGGAAGGTGGTGCCGGTGGTTTCCAGATCCACCGCCACATAGGTGATCTCCTCCAGGGGGGTGGCCGGGTCCAGGTAGTCCCTAAGCCATTCCCCGGAGTCGCTGAAAGAACTCATGGAGCAATCCCTTCGCTTCCTCCGCCCCCGGTCCCCGGCGAACCAGCAGCGGGCGGCCAGTCCAGGAGAGCTCGTGCACCCGCTGGCGGCTCACCAGAAATCCCATCTGGGGATCTTCGGTGGCAAACACCACTTCCCGGAGCCGGCTTAAAAGAATCGCACCCGTGCACATCATGCAGGGTTCCAGGGTCACATACAGGGTGCAGTCCTCCAGGCGCCAGGAACGCAGGAACCGGGCAGCAGCGGTGATCGCCAGGATCTCGGCGTGGGCCGTGGGGTCCTGGAGCCGTTCCACCTGGTTATGCCCCCGGCCGACGATGCGGCCGTTGCACACCACCACCGCGCCGACGGGAACCTCACCTTCTTCCTGGGCCTTACGGGCTTCCTGAAGAGCCACCCCCATGAAGTACCGATCCGGGTCCATGCAGAAAAGAAGAAACGCGCCCGGGAGGACTCGAACCCCCAACCTTCTGGTCCGTAGCCAGACGCTCTATCCAATTGAGCTACGGGCGCGTGAAGAGGGTTTTATATATACGGGGGTGGGCTGCAAGGGTCAAGGGGTGGGGCCGGGAAACCCTTGACAGCGTACCGCCCAGGCGGTATAAGATAACCTGATTTCCGCCACTCCTAACCCAAAAAAGGAGGTGTTGTATGTGGCGTAAGGTATTGCCTGTATTGGTGGTGGCAGGGTTCCTATGGGCGGAAAAGCCCGTAGATAAGAGCCACCTGCTCCCGTCTCACCTGCTCCTCTCCAAGCCGAAGGTCCACAACACCGTCCAGCTCACCCGGAAGCGGCCCACCCAGTCGGCCCCTGTCATTCTTGACCGGGACACCCTGGCCTTCTGGGATTTTGAAAGCGGCGACCAGGGCTGGACCGCGGTGGATGCCAACGGTGATGGGTACACCTGGGCGGTGGGTACCACCAGCGATCTGAGCAGTTACACCCCGCCCAACTATGGTACCCAGTATGCCTACTATTCCGATGACGATGCCGGCTCCGGAGCGGGTGGAGAAGAGTACTGGACCTCTCCCAGCGTCTATGTGGGCGGGGAATCCAACCTGGCCCTGAGCTTCGGCTGGGGATACCGGACCTATGACGGTACCGACTCCCTGCTTTGCCGGGTGGCCTTCTATAGCAGTGGCGCCTGGTCCGGCTGGAACACCGTGTGGACGCACACCCCGGCGGACGGGGATGGCAACGGCAACGCGTCGGTGGATGTCACCTCCTACCTCCCGGCCGACAGCGTGAAGGTTCAGTACGTTTACTGGGATCGGAATCCCGGTGGCTGGAACTGGGCTGTGGGCGTGGACAATGTGGCGCTGACCACTACCCCGCCTGTGATCTACGACGAGAACATCACCGGCGTGAGCCACACCCCCACCATCGCCAGCAACACCGCCTGGGAAGACACGGTGTACCTCCGGAACGAGGGCAACCAGGACAATGTCTTTGATCTCTACTATGCCATCTACGACAGCCTGGGGAACTTCGTGATCTCCTACAGTTATCCGAACTTCAACCACCCTGCTTCGGTTCAGGATACCTTCGCGGTCTTCTACATTGATAGCCTGGCCAAGGGCTACTACAACATCACCATCTACCACACCCTGGCCAACGACGCCAACACCTCCAACGACACCTTCAACACCTATGTGCTGGCCCTGAACAACTACAACTACAATGGCATGCAGCAGGTGCTCATCTGTGACCTGGATCCGGCGCTGGCCGATCCCTCCCAGACCGGCGGCGGCTATGCCGGCCAGTCGGGCGTGCACCTCGCCCTGACCCTGGATGACCTGGGCTATGTAGTGAACTGGGTGTGGGGTGCCATCCCCTCCTTCACCTCCTACGATGCCGTGATGGTCACCCACGGCGTGTACGGCTATCTGTGGGGCCTACCCTCCAGCCTCGTCACGCAGATGAAATCCTATTTGCAGGGCGGCGGTAAGGCCTACGCCGAGGGTGGCGACATCTGGGGTTGGTCCGGCATCTGGGAGAACGGCAGCACCGACCAGGCCGCCTGGGATTCCCTCTTCGGCATCGCCTCCGCTGCTGACGGCTCCTCCGACCTGGACACCATCTTCGGCCACCCCTCCACCCTGGTGCCCTATGTGGACGGTAAGAAATGGTCCAACGACGGCGAAAACAGCTACATGGACCAGCTCACTCTCCTTACCACCTACAACGGTACCCTGGAGGGCTTCCTGCAGAACGACGCAGCGGGCTACATCTGCGGCGTGGCTTACGAGAACACCGATTACAACTACTACACCGTGGCCACCGACTTTGAGCTGGCCTTCGCCAACCTCGCAACCCGGGGCGACAACCTCCTCACCTACAACATCCTGAAGGACGGGCTCAAGGAGCCGCCGGTGGCCGTGGCCGAGACCCCGGTGACCGAGCCGGTGCGGGCTGCCCTGCGGGTGACCGGCCTCACGCGTGACCGGGCCCGCCTCGAGTTCACCCTGCCCACGGCCGGCAAGGTGAGCGTGGACCTCTACAACCTGGCCGGGCAGAAGGTGCGCACCCTGACCCAGGGCACCTACAGTGCCGGCACCCACACCGTGGAGGCGAACCTGAACCACCTGTCTTCTGGCGTGTACTTCGTGGTGCTGCAGGGCCAGAACCTGAGCCTGAGCCAGCGGCTCGTGCTGGTACGGTAAAGTTGTCCCTCTGGAAAGCCCCGTGGGGCCGCGCCGTTGGCGCGGCCCCACATCTTTTTATCCTAACTTGACACCCCTCGGAAAACTTGCCATAATTGGAGCGGCTCTTTTCCAAACCATAGGAGGTGTGATATGGCAAAGCGTGTAGGTGTGGTGCTGCTCGCCGCGGCTTTCGCCTGGGCAGGCACCACAAAAAATCTGCCCACCAAAGGGGTAGAACCCCTGAACACGCCTCACCAGGCCCATCTAATGAGTGCCGGCGGTCCCGACGGCTACGGCTATGTCTGGATTGATTCCAACGAACCCGGCTGGACGCCACCCGCCTATCTGGATCCCCCGGCTGGCATCACCTCGCTGGGCGACGACGACTATGTGGAGGTTCCCCTCCCCTTCACCTTCGACTTCTACGGCAACTCCTACACCAGCATCTTCATCGGTTCCAACGGCTTCGCCTCCTTTGGCAGCGGGTACACTACCTATTCCAACGGAACCATTCCCTCCACCTCCACGCCGAATAACGGCCTGTATGTGTTCTGGGACGATATGCGTCCCCCCTCCGGCGGCCACATTGACACAGCCACCTACACCATCGGCGGGGCAAAGGTATTCGTGATCGAGTGGGACAGCATTCCCCACTACTACAACACCGGTGCCTTCACCTTTGAAATCCAGATTTACGAAGCCGGCGACTCCCTGGCCTTCCTGTACGAGGCTGTCACCTTCTCCTCTTCCTACGACGGGGGCGCCAGCGCCACCATCGGCATTGAGAACGCCGACGGCACGGACGGCCTGCAGTACTCCTACAACACCGCGAGTGTGAACGATGGCGATGCCATCCTCTTCTACAAGGCCCCTTCGGCCAGCCACGATGTGGGTGCCGTGGCCGTACTCTCTCCCACCGGAAATGTTGCGATAGGCAGTTCTGTGACGCCTGCGGCATCGGTCAGCAACTTCGGCTCTTCCGCCGAAACCTTTGATGTGGTGTTCAACATCATCAATACTGCGGTAACCCCGTACGACACTCTGTACGAAGACATTCAGACCGTTTCCAATCTGGTGCCCGGCGACACCGTGGATGTAACCTTCGCTTCCTGGGTGGTCACCGGCAACAACGGTGATGTGTACGAGGTGGTGGCCCGCACCCTGCTGCCGGGCGACGGGCTTCCGGCAAACGACCCTGCGTCTGACCAAATCACCCTTTACGGCACTTCGGGCTCCGACAGCTACGGCTGGCAATGGGCGGATTCCCAAGACCCCGCTGGCCCCACCTACAACTGGCTGGACATCTGGGGTAACACCGCCGGTGCCGACAGCGTGGACACCCTGGCCCTGGGCGACGACGGTGAAACTACCATTTCGCTTTACAACGCGGTACAGATTTACGGTGATACCTTCTCGTCCTTCACCGTGGGTTCCAACGGCGCCATTGACTTCACCAACAGCCAGATCAACTACAGCAACACTACGCTCCCTGCAACGAGCCAGGGCAAGTTCTTCGCTGTGTTCTGGGATGACCTGCGGTGTGCCAACGCCGTATCCGCCAACAACCCCAACGGCGACAGCCTGATCTATGTGGGCTACTTCGCCGACACCCTCACGGTGATCGAATGGCACAATGTGCCGCGGCTCGGCACGGGCCGGAACTTCCTGTTTGAGCTCCTGATCTACACTCCGAGGGGCGGCACCAACCGCTTCGTATTCCAGTACAAAGACATGAGCGCCTATGACCCGGCCACCGACGACGCCACCATCGGCATCCAGGACTCCGCCGCCACCACCGCCAACGGCCACTACGTTCTGTACACCTATAACGAGAACCCAATCACGCCGGATTGGGCTGAGCGTGCCGGCCACGCCATTGAGTTCGTGAACCCCGAGCCCGTGCTCGTGACCGAGGGCAACCAGAACCGTCCGACGGCTGGCCTCTGGGTGAACGGCCTCTCCCGGAATACCGCCAGCCTGCGGTTCAGCCTGCCGACGGCCAGCCGGGTCAGCGTGGACCTCTACGACATCACGGGCCGGAAGGTTCGTACACTGGCCCAGGGTACCTACAGCGCCGGTACCCACACCGTGGAGGCGCATCTGAACACGGTGCCCTCTGGCGTGTACTTCGTGGTGCTGCACGGCCAGAACCTGACCCTGAGCCAGCGGCTCGTGCTGGTACGGTAAATCAGCCGATTTGCTGCGTTCTTGGCCGGGGCCGCGCCGATGGCGCGGCCCCGGCCATTCTTTGACCCTCTGCATACCCTCCCGGCTCCGAACACCCCCACCCCGAACCGATGGGGGCACACGGCAAACGGCCTCTACACCACCCCGTGGTTGCCCGCCTTCTGCGGCCGGTGTATCCTTACGCCGTCATGATGAGGGCCTTCTTTCTCTGGCTTTCCCGCAGTCAACGCCTGAAACACCTGTCCAGCGAATTTCAACCCTTCTGGAAAATGGCTTCCCGCTTCGTGGCCGGGTCCACCCTGGACGATGCCATCCGGGTGATCCGGCAACTCAACCAGGAGGGCCTGAAGGTTACGCTGGACCATCTCGGTGAAAACACCACCAACGAACAGGAAGCCCTGGCCGCCGCCGACGCCTACATTGAAGCCTTAGAACGGATCCACCGGGAGGGCGTGGATTCCGGCGTTTCCATCAAACTCACCCAGATGGGCCTGGACCTCTCCTACGAGTTCACCCTGGACAATGTGGACCGCATCCTGCAAACGGCCCAGCGCCTGGGGAACTTCGTGCGCATTGACATGGAGAGTTCGGCGTACACCCAGCAAACCCTGGACCTCTACGAACACTTCCACAAAAAGTACGGCGCCCGGCATGTGGGGATCGTGATCCAGGCGTATCTCCGCCGCAGCGAGCAGGACATCCGCCACATCATTGAGATGGGTGGTAATGTGCGGCTCTGCAAGGGCGCCTACCTGGAACCCCCGGAGATCGCCTTTCCCAAAAAGAGCCAGGTGGACGAAAACTTCAAGCACCTCCTGGACCTCCTGCTCCATCCCGACGCCCTGAAAACCGGCACCTACACCGCTGTGGCCACCCACGATGAAAAGATGATCGCCCACACGAAAAAACTGGAGCGCGAACGGAACATCCCCCGCGACCGATTTGAGTTCCAAATGCTCTACGGCATCCGGAACGACCTGCAGCGAAAACTTGCCCGGGAAGGGTATACCGTGCGGGTGTATGTGCCCTATGGCACCGAGTGGTATCCCTACTTTATGCGGCGCCTGGCCGAACGGCCGGCCAATGTGTTCTTCATCCTGAAGAACCTGTTCCGATAGGCTTACAGGATCAGCATCGCATCGCCGTAGCTGAAAAACCGGTAACCCCGGCGTTTGGCTTCTTCGTAAGCCTCCAGGAGCCGTTCCCGCCCCATAAAGGCCGCCACCAGGAGCAGCGGGGTGGAACGCGGCACATGAAAGTTCGTGATCAGGGCGTCGATCACCCGGAACTCAAAGGGTGGGTAAATGAAAAGGCGGGTCCAGCCCCGCTGGGGCCCTTCGCCCAAACGCCAGGTTTCCAGGGCCCGGGTGACCGTGGTGCCGCAGCCCACCACGCGCCGTCCCTCCTGCTTGGCCTGGAGCAGGGCCCGGGCCACCTCGTCGGGAATCTCGTAGTATTCCGCCTCCATCCGGTGCTGCCGGATGTCGTCGGTGCGCAGGGGGCGGAAGGTGCCCAGGCCCACATGCAGCACCAGGTACCGGATCTCCACCCCTTTGGCTTCCAGGGCCTGGAGCACCCTCGGGGTAAAGTGGAGCCCGGCCGTGGGGGCGGCTACGGAACCGGGCCGACGGGCGAACACGGTTTGATACCGCTCGCGGTCCTCGGGCGCCGCCGGGCGCTTGATGTAGGGCGGCAAGGGGGGCAGCCCGTACCGCTCCAGGAACGCCAGGAAATCCACACCCCGGGGCCAGCGAAGTTGCCGGGGTCCTTCGGGCGTTCGCTCCAGGAGTTCCAGGCGTACGGGCCCCACCTGCAGCAGTTCGCCGGTTTTCAGGTGGCCGCGGGTGCGCACCAGGGCCTGCACGATGCCGTTTTCGTCGGGCACGCCCAGAAAGAGGATCTCCACCCGGCCGCCGGTGCTCCGCACGCCGTACACCCGGGCGGGCAACACCCGGGTTTCGTTGAGCACCAGCACATCCCCCTTTTGAAAGTACTCGGGGATCTCGTAGAACCGGCGGTGTTCAAAGCGGCCGCTTGCCCGATGCACCACGAAGAGGCGGGCATGGTCCCGGGGTTCCACCGGCCGCTGGGCAATAAACTCCCGGGGCAGTTCAAAGTCGTAGTCCTGAAGCCGATAGGACATGGGGAAATCCGGAGTTGGCTTAAAAAGAAATGGCCCCAGGGGGATTCGAACCCCCGCCGCCGCCTTGAAAGAGCGGTGTCCTAGCCATTAGACGATGGGGCCGTGTGAGCGGTTTATAATATCCAGGCAAAGCCTTCGGGCGTCAAGGTTTTGGAGCCCTGGACGCCGGTTTTCCTTCGGACCCGGACCGGGGAAATTCCCAGGAAAGGAGTGAGTTTCTGTGGGCAAGAACCTTATAGATGTGGCGATTGTAGGCGGAGGACCCGCCGGCTTGACGGCGGCCATGTACGCGGGCCGGGCCGGTCTTCGGGCGGTGGTGTTTGAACGCGGCGAGGTGGGCGGCCAGGTGGCCCTCACCGACTGGGTGGAAAACTATCCCGGTTTTCCTGAAGGCATTGAGGGCCCCGCCCTGATGGAACGCATGAAGGAACAGGCCCTGAGGTTTGGAACGGAGATCATCCTGGACGAGATTGAGCGGCTCCGGCGGGCCGAGGACGGCCGGCTGCTGGAACTCGTGGGCGTGGACGATGTCTATCGCGCCCGCACGGTGATCGTGGCCACCGGCTCGGATCCCCGTCGCCTCGGCGTGCCGGGCGAAGACACCTATTACGGCCGGGGTGTTTCCTACTGTGCCGTGTGCGACGGCCACTTTTTCCAGGGCAAACGCGTGGCCGTGGTGGGCGGAGGCAACTCCGCCAAAACCGAGGCCCTGTACCTCGCCAATCTGGCGGAAACCGTGTACCTGATCCATCGGCGCGACCGGTTCCGGGGAGAGCGCATCTTGGACGAACGGGTCCGCGACCGCAAAAACATTGAACTCGTTTTAAACACCGTGGTGGACGAGATCCTGGGCGACCAGATGGTGACCGGGGTTCGGGTTCACCATGTAAAAACCCAGGAAACCCGGGTGATTCCGCTGGAAGGGGTGTTCGTGTACATCGGTTTGATTCCGAACTCGGACTTCGTGCGCGGCTTCGTGGAGCTGGACGAACAGGGGCATGTGATCACCAACGAGCACATGGAAACCAACCAGCCCGGGGTGTACGCAGCCGGAGACATCCGATCGGGCTCCCTGCGGCAGATCACCACTTCCGTGGGCGATGGCGCCATCGCCGCCACCCGGGCAGGAGAGTACATTGCCGAAGTCTTCGGATAAGAAACGCAAAAAGAAAAGTCGGCCCGAGCAACTCTACGGGGCCATCCTGCAGTATCTCCAGCGCAAGGGGACCAAAGGCGGCACCGTCCGCGGCCTCCGCCGCGCCCTTCGCCTGAAAAAGGCCCAGGACCACCTGATTCGCCAGGCGCTGCACGATCTCCTGGCCGAGGAACGCATTTACGAAGAACGGGGGCGGTACTTCGTGCCCCGCCGCCGGGTGCAGGGCCGGCTCCAGCGCTTCAAGGAGGGGTTCGGGTTCCTGCTCTGCGACGACGGCCCCGACATCTTCATCCCTCCCCACCAGATGAAAAACGCCATGAACGGCGACATTGTGCTGGTGGAGGTGCTGCGTGAAAAGAAACGCCCCGAGGGCCGGGTGGTCAAGATCCTGAAACGCGGAATCCGCCACTTCATCGGCACCTATCGCCGGGCCTTCCGCGGCGGCTATGTGGAGCCCGATGTGTTCACCCTGCCCCGGCAGTTGCCTGTGGCCCGGGGCCGGGCTGAGGCCGACCACAAGGTGGTGTTCAAACTCACGGGCCCGCCCAAGGATCCCCGCGCCGTCATCCTGGAGGACTTGGGCCACGAAGACGATCCCTCGGTGGACATCAAGGTGGTGCTCCGCAAATACGACCTGCCCGAGGAGTTCCCGAAGGGGGTGCTCCGGGAACTCCGCCAGCGCATTCCGGATTCGGTCGCCGACCTGCGGCGGGACCTGCGCGACCGGCTCATTTTCACCATTGACCCCCGAACCGCCAAAGACTTTGACGACGCCATTTCCGTGGAGGCGACCCCGGACGGCGGATACCGCCTGGGGGTCCACATCGCCGATGTCTCGGCCTTTGTCGCCGAAGGCTCGGCCCTGGACCGGGAAGCCCTGAAACGGGGCACCTCCGTGTACCTGCTGGACCATGTGGTGCCCATGCTGCCCCATGAGCTCTCCGGCGACCTGTGCTCCCTGCGGCCGGGCGAGGACCGCTGGACCCTGTCGCTGGAGATCCGCCTGGACCCGCTGGGCCGGCCCCGGGGACTCAAGATCTTCCCGGCCGTGATCCACTCCCGGGCCCGTCTCACCTATCAGGACGCCCAGCGGCTGCTGGAGGGCAAGGACCCCCAGGACCCGGAAACCGAGATCGCCGTGCCCCTCAAAACCCTCCGCCAAACCCTGAAACTGGCCCACAGCCTGTACCAGTTGCTCCGCAACCGTCGGATCAAACGCGGAGGCCTGGACTTTGACCTGCCGGAACCGGAAATCGCCCTGCTCCCCTCCGGAGAGGTGCTGGACATCACCGAGGCCGTGCGGCTGGACACCCACCGCATGATTGAGGAGTTCATGGTGCTGGCCAACAACCAGGTGGCGACCTATCTGAGCCGCCGCAGGATCCCCACCATCTACCGGATCCACGAACCCCCGAAAAAGGAGAAGTTTGAGGAGTTCCTCAAACTCGCCGAAAGCATCCTGGGCCGCCCGTTGCCTAAGCCCCGGAAGATCACCCCAAAATTCGTCCAGCGCTTGCTCCAGGAGTTTGAGGGGAAACCCGAAGAGAAACTCATCAACTACCTGCTGCTCCGTTCCCTGGCCAAGGCGCGGTATTCCGTGGAGAATGTGGGACACTTCGGCCTCGCGCTCAAGCAGTATCTGCACTTCACCTCCCCTATCCGCCGGTATCCCGACCTCATGGTTCACCGCATCGTCAAACACCTGCTCCTGGGCGAGCCCCGCACCGAGCCGGAATGGGTGGACTACCTGGAAAAGGTGGCCAAGCAGTCCTCCGAACGCGAGGAGGTGGCCCAGCACGCCGAGTTTGAGCTCCTGGACATCAAGAAGATGGAGTTCATGAAGGACCGGGTGGGCGAGGTGTTTGAGGGGGTGGTCACCCACATCACGCCCTACGGCTTCTTTGTGGAGATCACCGAGTACCTCACCGAGGGCTTCGTGTCGCTGGAACGGATCCCCGGCAAGGTGTCCTTCGTACGGGAAACCCGCACGCTGTGGCGGGGCAGCGAGATGTTGGTGCGCCTCGGCAGCCGGGTGCGGGTGCAGGTGGAAAAGGTGGACAAGTTCCGCAAGTCCATGGACCTGCACCTGGTGGAGGTGCTGAAGGTCTAATCCCCCAAGAACGAGCCGGCGCTACCGAAAGATCTCCCGAACCTTCTGCAAGGCCTCTACCGCCCGATCCACCTCCTCCGGGGTGTTGTACAGGTACAGGCTGATGCGGGCGGTGCCTTCAATGCCCAGGCGCCGCATGAGGGGCTGGGCGCAGTGGGAACCCGACCGCACGGCCACACCATGCAGGTCCAGGATGGACGCGATGTCGTGGGGATGGATACCCTCCAGCGTAAAGGACAGAACCCCCAGGCGATCCCGGGTGTCCTTCGGGCCGTACAGGGTGAGCCCGGGGAATGCCAGCAGTTTTTCCAGGGCGTAGGCGGTAAGTTCCCGTTCGCAGGCCTCCACCCGGTCCATGCCGATGCGGTCCAGGTACGCCACCGCCGCCTGCAGCCCGATGCCGCCCGCAATGTTGGGGGTACCGGCCTCAAACTTCCAGGGCAGTTCGTTCCAGGTGGCCCGATCCGGCCACACCTCGTGGATCATCTCGCCCCCGTACAGGAAGGGGTCCATGTCCTCCAGCAGTTCCTCGCGTCCCCAGAGGAAGCCGATGCCCGTAGGCCCCATCATCTTGTGGCCGGACACGGCCAGGAAGTCCACGCCCAGGTCCTGCACATCAATGGGCATATGGGGGGCCGCCTGGGCCGCATCCACCACCACGATGGCGCCCACCTCGTGGGCCTTCCGTGCGATCTCCTTAACCGGGTTCACGGTGCCCAGCACATTGGAGGCGAGCGTCAAAGTCACCACGCGGGTTTGCTCGGTGAGTTTGCCGAAAAGGTCGTCCAGGTCCAGCCGGCCGTCTTCGGTGATGTCGGCGAAGTCCAGGTGGGCACCCACGCGCCGGGTGATCTGCTGCCAGGGCACGAGGTTGGAGTGGTGCTCCATGAGGGTGGTCAACACGCGGTCTCCCGGCCGGAGCCGGCGGAGGCCCCAGGCGTAGGCCACGAGATTCAGCGACTCGGTGGCGTTCCGGGTGAACACGATTTCCCGCCAGGAGGGGGCGTTCACGAACCGGGCCACGGCCTTATGGGCCTCTTCGTACGCCTCGGTGGCCTGGGCCGCCAGGGTGTGCACGCCCCGGTGCACATTGGCGTTGTAGGTTTCGTAGTAGTGCCGGAGCGCCTCAATCACCTGCCGGGGCTTCTGGGTGGTGGCTGCGTTGTCAAAGTACACCAGGGGATGGTTGTTGACCTTCCGCTGCAGGACCGGAAAGTCCTGCCGAACCTCCTGAGCCAGACGGGTACACCCCATGGTTATCCTCCTGATGCTTCGTGGGTTGGTTTGCTTTGCCAGAGGTCCAGTTCCCGAAACCGGGGACGGTGTCGCCGATCCACTCCGATACCGTAAAAGGTCCGCCCCGGCTTGTCAAGGGGCGGCTGGAACCAGAGGGTGTCGTTGCAGGCCGCCGCATCCGCGGGATAGGTGTCCCGGCCACCGAAGTCACCGAACAGGGCGAACGCCTTGAGATCCGAAAGGAAGGGCAGGGTTCGGGACCGCTGCCGGTAAGTCTTGCGGGGCGGGGCCGAGCCGAAGGCGTGGGCGCCGGCGGGCACCCTGTAGGTGTCGTCGCCCGCAAGATCCAGGAAGAAGGCCCGCGACCAGATCTCGGCGGTGCCCAGGGAAATGCGCTGTGCCTCGTAGGTGTCGTTGCCCTGGAAATCCACGAACAGGGCCTGAGTGAAGTCCCAGCCGAAGCCCAGGGCGGCGCCGGCGGTTTCAAACAGAGGGTGGCGGTCGTCGCCGGATTCGTCAAAGAAGGCCCCAATGGCGAAATGGGCGCCTGAGCCCTGGGTGAAGTAGCAGGACCGGTACAGGTCGTCGCCCCCGAGGTCCAGCAGCACGCCCATGCCGAACCAGTAGCCGGTGCCCAGCGACCAGTTGCCCGATTCG
>JALXEF010000122.1 GCA_027069855.1 Caldifarciminota bacterium | reverse complement strand
ATCCGCCGCAGGCCCAGCACATACAGGCCCTCCACCGTGTTTTCCAGTTCCCGCACATTGCCGGGCCAGGGGTAGGACATGAGCACCTCCAGGGCCTCGGGCTCCACCCCCTCCACCTGCCGCCGGTAAATCCGGTTGAACTTTTGGATGAAGTGTTCCAGCAGGATGGGAATATCCTCCTTGCGCTCGCGCAGGGGTGGAATCTCAATGTGCATGACGAACCGGAAAAACAGGTCCTCCCGGAACTGGCCCTCGTCCAGGGCCTTCTGGATATCGCGGTTTGTGGCGGCCAGGATACGCACATCCACGGGGATCTCGCGGGTGCCGCCCAGGGGCCGGATCTTCTTGTCCTCAATGGCGCGCAGGAGTTTGACCTGGGCCTCCTGCGACATCTCTACGATTTCGTCCAGGAACAGGGTGCCGCCGTCGGCGGCCCGGAACAGGCCGATGGAATCGGTCATGGCGCCGGTGAACGCGCCCTTCTTGTAGCCGAAGAGTTCGGATTCCACCAGGTCCTTGGGCAGCGCACCGCAGTTGACGGGAACAAAGGGCCCCTGCCGCCGGTACGACAGGTTATGGATCGCCCGGGCCACCAGTTCCTTGCCGGTGCCGCTTTCGCCGATGATCAGGACCGGCGCGTCGGTGTTGGCGGCGGCGCTCACCTTCAGGAACACCTCCTGCATGGCCTTGCTCTTGCCCACCATGCCCTGGAACGAGGCGCTGCGGGCGATCTCGCTGCGGAGTTCCTCCACCTCCTGTTCCAGGCGCTTCATCTTGAAAATGCGGCCCAGCACCTTCAGCAGTTCGTCCTTGTCAAAGGGCTTGGTGATGTAATCGCTGGCGCCGAGTTTCATGGCCTCCACAGCGGAACGGATGGTGCCGTAGCCGGTCATGATCACCACCTCAAGTTGCGGATAGGTTTCCTCGATGCGGGTGAGCAGCTTCATGCCGTCCATGCCGGGCAGCACCAGATCGGTGAGCACCACATGGTAGTCCGGGTCCTTTTCCAGGAGTTCCAGCGCCTTCTCGGCCGATTCCACGGCGCGGGTGGCGTACCCCTGGCGTTCCAGGAGTTGCACCAGGGCCTCGGCCATGGTGCGGTCGTCTTCCACGATGAGCACACGCTTAGGCGTTTTCATTCGCTTCCCTCGGCAAACGAAGGATAAAGGTGGTTCCCTTTCCTTTCTCGCTCCGGACCAGGATGTCGCCCCCGTGGTCCTCCACGATGCGTTTCACGATGGCAAGCCCCAGGCCCGTGCCCTGGCCGTAGCCCTTGGTGGTGAAAAAGGGCTCAAAGATGCGCTTCTGTACTTCGGGATCCATGCCCACGCCGGTATCCTGCACTTCGACGGTCACAAACCGGTCGTCGCTGCGGAACCGCACGGTGAGTTCGCCGCCGTTGGGCATGGCGTCCAGGGCGTTGTGGATAAGGTTCAGGAGGGCCTGTTCCATTTCGTTGGAATCCGCGTACACCTCGGCCTCTTCGCACTCGCACACGAGCCGGGGTCGGATCCCCCGCTTGCGGAACTCCTTGTCGTAGATGACGAAGAGGTCTTCCACGATGGACCGCAGGTCCACCCACGAGCGGGTGCTGACCGAGGGGCGGGCCAGGCTCAGGAGCCGCTGCACCGTTTGCTTGCAGAACTTCACCTGCTTTTCAATCTTGGCCAGATTGTCGCGGAACCGGGGCGGTGCGTCTTCGCATTCCTCCTCCATCATCTGGGTCAAGAGCAGGATGGAAGCGAGCGGCGTGTTCAGCTGATGGGCGATGCCGGAGATCAGCTGGCCCAGGGTGGCCATCTTGTCCATGTGGGAGATCTGGCGCTGGATCTCCAGAAATTCGGTCATGTCGTGGGCGATTTCCAGGATGCGGGCGTGGTTGCCGTTTTGCACGCCGGGATAGGGCGCCAGGGCCACCAGCACCTCCCGAAGGCGGCCGTCGCGATCGCGGCGCTTCTCGTGGCGCCGGCGGATCACCTGGCCCTCGGCCACAGCCTGGAGGGTCCGGCGAAACTCCTCGGGGTTTTCCACATAGGGCGGGATCCGGCCCAGCACCTCGTCGCGCCGATAGCCGTAAATTTCCTCGGCCCGTTTGTTCCAATCCAGAACCCGGCCCTCGGGGTCATACAGCACGATGGCGTCCTGGGCGAGTTCCACGATGGTGCGGTACCGTTGTTCCGACTCGGCCAGGGCGTCCAGGAGCTCTTCGCGGGACCGGTGCACATACCAGGCAGCCCAGAGGGCCAAAAGAACGGCGACGGCGATGCCCCGGGTGATGAAGAGCCAGTGCAGCGTAGCCGGGTCGGTGGTGTAAAAGAACCGGTGTTGCACCAGTTCCCACACGGCGAAGATGGTGCCGGCCAGGGTGAGGCTGGCGAGGGTGATAAAGGGCCAGTCAAACCGGGGTTTCCGGTACCTACCCCACACGGAGCGCCTCAAGGTCTCACCGGCTCCCAAGCGGAGCCCTTACTTGGAGTAATCGTAGAACCCCCGGCCGGTTTTTCGGCCCAGCAGGCCGGCCGCCACCATGTTGCGGAGCAACGGGGCCGGGCGGTACTTGGGGTCCCCCAGGTCGCGGTGCATCACCTCCAGAATGAAGAGCACCACGTCCAGGCCGATGAGGTCGGCCAGGGCCAGGGGCCCCATGGGGTGGTTGGCCCCGAGTTTCATCACGGTGTCAATGGCGTCGCGGTCGGCCACGCCCTCCATCAGGGCGTAAATGGCCTCGTTGATCATGGGCATGAGAATGCGGTTCGCCACAAAGCCGGGGTAATCGTTGACCACCACGGGTTCCTTGTCCAGCCGGCGGGCCAGATCCAGGATCGTATCCAGGGTTTCCTGGGAGGTGAGCACGCCCTTGACCACCTCCACGAGTTTCATCACGGGCACCGGGTTCATGAAATGCATGCCCGCCACGCGTTCCGGGCGCTGGGTCACCCGGCCGAGCCGCGTGATGGAAATGGACGAGGTGTTGCTGGCCAGGATCACCTCGGGCCGGGTGAGTTCGTCCAGTTTCCGGAAGACCTCGGCCTTGACCTCAAAGTTCTCGATCACGGCCTCCACCACGAAGTCCACATCCCGGAGATCCTCCAGGGAGGTGGTGGGATGGATCCGGGCGAGGGTCTGGGCCTTGTCGTCTTCGGTGATGATGCCTTTCTTGATTTGCCGGTCTAGGTTTTTGGCGATGGTTTTCAGGGCCCGATCCAGGATCTCGTCGGCCACATCGCGGAGCACCACATCAAAGCCTTTGAGGGCGAACACATGGGCAATGCCGTTTCCCATGGTTCCGGCGCCGACCACGCCTACCTTGCGAATGCTCATGGGGAAACCTCCTCGGTTGCGGTCATCGGGCTTAGTATAACTGCATGCCAGGCCCCCTTCAACCGAAAGTGTACCGTTTCGGAACGCCATCGGCCGGTTCTGCACGGCCCGCCCGCCGTATAATTGACCCGCCATGGCCATTCTGGAGTATATCCACAGCCCGGAAGACCTGAAGAAACTCCCCCTGAACCGCCTTCCCAAACTGGCGGAGGAAATCCGAGAGTACCTGATTGATGTGGTGTCCGAGCACGGCGGGCACCTGGGCGGCAACCTGGGGGCCGTGGAACTCATCATCGCCCTGCACTATGTGTTTGATTCTCCCCGCGACAAACTCATCTTTGATGTGGGCCACCAGGCCTACGCCCATAAAATCCTGACCGGCCGCAAAGACCAGATGCCCACCATCCGCCAGTACGGCGGCCTCTCCGGCTTTCTGCTCCGCACCGAGAGCCCGCACGACATCTTCGGCGCCGGCCATGCCTGCACCTCGCTGTCCGCCGCCCTGGGCCTGGCCATCGCCCGGGACCGCCAGGGCGAGGATTACGAGGTGGTCGCCATTATCGGCGACGGCGCCTTCACCGGCGGCATGGCCTACGAGGCCCTGAACAACATCGGCAAACTCCAGCCCGATCTGCTCATCGTGCTCAACGACAACGAGATGTCCATTGACGAAAATGTGGGGGCCCTGCCCGAGTACCTGAACCGCCTGAAGACCTCCCGCCTGTACAACCGCCTCAAGGACGATGTGTGGAACCTGCTGGGCCGCCTGCCCTCCGACGCCCTGAGCAAACGCGCCCGCGACCTGGCCCGCCGCATCCGCGAATCCCTGGAAACCCTCATGGTGCCGACCGTGCTCTTTGAGGAACTCGGCGTGCGGTACTTCGGCCCCATCAACGGCCACGATATCCCTCAACTCGTGCGCTATTTCCGGCGACTCCGCGATATCCCCGGCCCCAAACTCCTGCATGTGCTCACGGAAAAGGGGCGGGGCTATCCGCCGGCCCTGGAAAACAAGGAACTGTTCCACGGCCTGGGCCCCTTTGAGAAGGGCACCGGCCGCCCCCTCAAAAAGCCCGGCCCTCCCTCCTACAGCTCGGTTTTCGGCAAAACCCTGCTGGACCTCGCCCGGCGGGACCCCCGCGTGGTGGGCATCACCGCCGCCATGCCCCTGGGCACGGGCCTCAATCACCTGCGCGACGAACGGCCGGACCAGTACTTTGATGTGGGCATTGCCGAACAGCATGCCGTGACCTTCGCCGCAGGCCTGGCCGTGGGCGGCATGAAGCCCTTTGTGGCCATCTATTCCACCTTTCTCCAGCGGGCCTTCGACCAGGTGATCCACGATGTGGCCCTCCAGAAGTTGCCGGTGCGCTTTGCGCTGGACCGCGGCGGCCTCGTGGGCGCCGACGGCCCCACCCACCACGGGGTGTTTGACCTGTCGTACCTGCGCATGATCCCCAACATGGTGGTCATGGCACCCCGCGACGAAGCCGAACTGGTTCGCATGATCCACACGGCGTACCACTACGAAGAGGGCCCCATCGCGTTCCGATTTCCCCGGGGCCGGGGCTTCGGCGTGCCCCTGCCCGAGGATCCGGAGCCGCTGGAGATCGGCACTTGGGAAACCGTGCGCGACGGCGGAGCCGCGGTGATCCTGGCCGTGGGCCCCTTTGTGGCCTGGGCCCTGGAGGTCGCCGAACAACTGGGGCATCCCGACCTGGGTGTGGTCAACGCCCGGTTCATCAAGCCCCTGGATGAGGCCCTGTTGCGCCGGCTTCTGAAACAGGGGGTGCGCGCCCTCATCACCATGGAAGAGAATGTGCTGGCTGGTGGCTTCGGCTCGGCGGTGCTGGAGTTCCTGGCCGCCGAAGGGGCCCGGGTGCCCGTGCTCCGCTTCGGCCTGCCCGACGCCTTCGTGCCCCACGGCGACCGCACCCTGC
Organism: Caldifarciminota bacterium; assembly: GCA_027069855.1. Taxonomy (GTDB): domain Bacteria; phylum Hydrothermota; class Hydrothermia; order WGAB01; family WGAB01; genus WGAB01. The sequence continues at coordinate 8,827 of JALXEF010000122.1, read as the reverse complement.
TGCTCCGCGATCTGGGGCTTTTGCCCGACGCCATGGCCCAACGGATCCAGGAGTTCCTGAAAGCCCATGCTCTGTGAACGCTGTAAGGTTCGCCCGGCCACCCAGAAGGTGGTGGAGGTGACGGCCGGAGGGCGCCGGGAGTGGCACCTGTGCGACGAGTGCGCGCTGGAGGTGGCCTACGGCCTGGTGCCCCCGGAACCCGAAGAGCCTGAGAAGCCCGAAACCCCGGAAGCACCGCCGCCGGGGGCCGAACTCCGCTGCCCCACCTGCGGCCTCACCTATGCCGAATTCCTGAAGGTGCTGCGGTTCGGCTGCAGCGACTGCTACCAGGCGTTCCGCGAAAACCTGAAGGTAGTGTTCCAGGAGCTCCACGGCAGCGCCCAGTACCTGGGCCAGCCCTACAAGCCCGACCCCCAAAAGGCCCGATTGGTCCACGAACTGGAACACCTGCAGGCACGGCTGGAAACCGCTGTGCTCAACGAGGATTTTGAACGGGCCGCCGCCCTGCGCGACGAAATCCAGAAGATCCTGGAGAACCTGGGATGGACGATCGCATCCGGGAATTAGTGGAACAGGTGCCCGCCTGGCTCCGCACCACCGGCGAGTACCCGGAAATCGTGCTGAGCAGCCGGGCCCGCCTGGCCCGCAACCTCCGCCCCTTTCGGTTCGCCCTGAAGGCCACCGACCAGGACCGGGAGGAGATCCGCACCTTTGTCCTGGATCGGCTCCGCCTGCATCCCCGCCTGGCCGCCCTGCACCAGCTGGAGCTGGAGGGCCTCGGCGAGGCGGAACGCCGGGTGCTCGTGGAACGCCATCTGGTCACCCGCGATCTCCTCAAACACCCGGACTACGCGCTGGTGCTGTACGAACCCGACGAATCGGTGGCCCTGCTGGTCAACGAGGAGGACCATCTCCGGGTGCAGGTGCTGGCCAACGGCCTGGCCCTTTCCACCGTGGCCCGACGGATCCTGGACCTCGGCGAAATCCTGGGACTTTTGCTGCCCCTGGCCTATCGGGAGGAGTTCGGGTACCTGACCTCCTGCCCGACGAACACCGGTCTGGGGCTCCGCTTTTCGGTGCTCATGCACCTGCCCGGCCTGGTCCTGGCCAAACGCCTGCCCGAACTGGTGAAACTCCTGGCCCGCGCCCGGCTCAGCATCCGGGGCCTGTATGGCGAGGGCAGCGACATCGTGGGCAACATCTTCCAGATTTCCACCACCCGGAACCTGGGGATCACGGAGGAGGAACTGCTCGCCCACTTTCAGGACACGGTCCGCCAGATCATCCAGATGGAACAGGAGGCCCGGCAACACCTGGAACAGGAAACCCCGGACCTTGTGGAGGACCGGATCCATCGGGCCCGGGCCCTGCTGGAAAACGCGCGGCTCATTTCCTTTGAGGAAACGGCCCGGCTGGTGTCGGCCCTGCGGCTGGGCGTGGGGCTGGGCCGCATCTTTGATGTGAAACTGCAAACCCTGAACGAGCTCCTGTTCTTCGCGCAACCGGGCCATCTGCAGGTACTGTTCGGCCACGACATGGACCCCCAGGAGCGCGACCGGCGCCGGGCCGCCTATATCCGCACCAAACTCCAGTCCGGGGAGGCATAGCATGGCCCGACGACGGCGCCGCCGGTTGTACCTGGTTTCCACCTCTCCCCGCCGAGCCGAGATCCTGAGGCGGTTCGGTTATGCCTTTGAAACGATCCCTCCGCGCAGCGAGGCGGTGGAAATCCAGCATCCCAACCACACGATCCAGGCGGCCCTGGAAAAGTTGCCCCATCAGCGGGGCCCCGGGGTGTATCTGGCCGCCGATACCATGGTGTTTCTGGGAACGGAGCCCCTGGGCAAGCCCCGAAACCTGGAGGAGGCCCGGGCGTTCCTGCAGCGGCTGTCCGACCGCGAGCATCGGGTGGTCACCGGCTACGCCATCGCCGCCGAGCCCGAAGGCCGAATCATCACGGGTACCGTGATCACCGAGGTATACTTCGGTCCGCTGGGCGCCGAGGAAATCAACCTCCTGCTCCGGCACGGCGCGCCCCTGGACAAGGCCGGCGCCTACGGCATCCAGGGAATGGCCGGCCTCTTTATCCGCTACCTGAAGGGGTCGTACTTCAATGTGGTGGGGCTGCCCATTGAAACCCTGTATCCCCTGCTGAAGTCGCTGGGCATCGTGCCTACGCGGCGGCCGAAGGTTTCCGAAGCTCCTCCAGCAAGATCCCGCCCAGGATAAGGGCCAGGCCCACCAGGGTGGCGGGCGCCAGCGGCTCCCTCAGAATCCACGCGATCCACACCAGCGAAAGCACCGGCGTAAGGTACACCAGCGTATTGGCCCGGGCCACCGACCGGGTTCGGGCCAGGGCCTGGAGCCACACCAGGAAGGTGACGCCCATCTCAAAGAGCCCCACATACACGGCGGGCAGCCAGAGGCCCGGCGCCGGGCGGGGCCACGGCTGCTTCCAGACGAGCATCGCCAGGCTGGCATAAACAAAGCCGAAGGCGAAGTTCCAGAAGAGTTTGACACGGGCCGGACGGCGGTCCCGCAGGTTCAGCACCCAGTACGCTCCCCAGATCCAGGCGCTCAACAGGGCCAGCAGGGTTCCCGTGGGATCGGTGAAGGTCAGGGAGGTGAGCCGCCCCTGGGTGGCCACCACCGCCACGCCCAGAAACCCCAGCACCAGGGCCGCAAAGTCGCGCCGGCCGAAGGGGCGGCGCAGGAACAGGGCCGCCAGCACGGTGAGCACCAGGGGCCAGGTGTAGTTCAGCACCAGGGCCTCCTGGGCGGGCAACCGGTGGTACGCCTGGAACAGCACCAGGTAGTAGGCAAAGGGGTTCAGGAGACCCAGCAGCGGGGACGGCCAGAAATCCCGAACCCTGCGGGGGCGCCGGCCGAAGGCAAGGGCCAGGCCCAGCACCACCGTGGCCGTGCCCGAGGCCAGCCACAGGAGCTGTCCCTCGCTCAGACCCCGGAGTGCGATCTTGAAGGCCGTGGCGACCGTGGACCAGAAGAGAACGGCCAGCAGGGCGTAAATCACGGGGCCTCCCAGAACTCCAGGGTCGCCGCGAGCACCTGTTCGGGCGAAAGGGAACGCAGGCACGGACGGCTGAAGAACCGACAGGGGCGTTCGCCGTGCAGGCTGCAGGGACGGCACCGCAGCCTGGGGTTTTCCAGAACCCGCACCGGGGCCGGCCCCTGGGGGCGGAACCCGAAGGCCGGCACCGTGGGGCCGAAGAGCACCACCGTGGGCACCCCGGAAGCCGCTGCCACATGGGCGGGGCCAGAATCGTTGGAAACCACCACGGCTGCGTGCTGAAGCACCGCAATCATCTGGCTCAGCGTGGTACGACCCGTGAGGTTTTGTCCGGCCGAAAACGCCCGTCTCTGCCGGCCCAGGAGCACCACCGGAACTCCCCGGCGCTCCAGATGCAGGGCCAGCTCCCCGAAGTAGGGCCATTCCCGGGTGGGATACACGGCCTCCGGGGCCAGGGCCACATAGCGTTCGGGCAGGGGCAACGCCGGCGGACGGGCACGCCGGGGCAACCGGGGCAGGGGCCCGGGCTCCGGGATCAGGCCGAGTTTCTGAAAGGGCGCCAGGTACCGGCGGTACACGGGCACCTCCCGCAGGGGCACCCGGAACCAGAGATGGAGCCGGCGGGCCAGCGAGGCTTTGTGGATGTGGATGCGCCGCCGGGCACCGCTGTGCCGAAGCAGCCAGTGGGTGAGGGGCTTCCGGTGGAGATCCGCCGCCAGGTCAAAGCCCTCGGCCTGCAGCGACGCTGCAAGGCTCCGCAGTTCCCGGCGGGTCGCCCCGCGGGGCAGGGTCCAGAGCCGGTGCACCCGCGGATCTTCCTGATACAGGGGAGCGAAGGCCTGGTACAAGAGGAGATGCACCTGGTGCTGCCGAAGCCCCTCCAGCACGGCACTCACATACACCAGGTCGCCCAGAGCCGAAAGTCGGATCAGCAGGATCTTCATGCACCGTCGGGCGGCCAGAGGGGCGGCGTTTCCACGGTTGCGCAGGCACCGGCCCGGCCCTCCAGCCAGTAGCGGGAGGTGCCCTCCGCCCGGGACGCCGACGCCCGGTGCGGGCTTTTCCGGGAAGCCTCCAGCACCCTGGGAGCCAGATAGACCACCGCCAGCCCCTGAGCCAGCCGTTTCAGAAACTCCCGGCGTGTCATGCCAGAATTATATGCCTGCCGACAGCGTATAATTTCCCGGAGATGCAAAGGAGGTGGCATCCATGGATTTCTTGAAGGAATTGCGGTACACCCTGGAGGCGGCCCTGGCCGTGGCCAAAGATGTGGCCGAAACCGCCGTCCAGAAGTCTAAAGAAACGGCTTCCGTCGCCAAACTCCGCCTGGAAATCGCCCGGTTGAACCGCGAGATGATCCAGGAGTTCACCGAGATCGGCATCCGCACCTACGAACTCCTGAAAACCGACCAGGGCGACGCCATCCCCGAGGATCCCAGCATTCGGGGCGCCATTGACCACATTGACGAACTGAAGCAGAAGATTGAAGCGCTGGAAGCCGAGATTCATCGGGAGAAAGGAACGGCGGAGGGTGAACACCGCGAAGCGTCTGCCTAAGGTTGTCATTGTCGGCAAGGTCAACGCCGGCAAGTCCACCCTGTTTAACCGGCTGGTGCGGAAGCCCCTGGCCGTAACCGCGGCCACGCCGGGGGTCACCCGCGACCGGCTGCGGAAACCGGTTTCCTGGGGCGGCGTGACCTTTGAACTGGTGGATACCGGCGGCCTCTATCCTCCCCACGAAGACGAGATCTTTGAGCGGGTGGTTCGGCACATTGAACACGAGGTGAAGGAGGCCGACCTGGTCCTCTTCCTGGTGGATCTCAAGGAGGGGTTGACACCCTACGACGAGGAGATCGGCCGGTGGCTCCGGCGCACGGGGCGGCCGGTGCTGCTGGTGGCCAACAAGGCCGATGTCAAACGCAAGGATCCCCTGGAGTTCCTGAAGCTGGGCTTCGGCGAGCCCCTGGAAATCTCGGCCGAGCACAACCGCGGCATCACCCATCTACTGGATACCATCGTGGAAACCCTGGAACGGAAGGGCAGGGTCCCCGGGCCGGAGGAAACCCCTTCCCGCGAGGATCTGATCCGGGTTTCCATCCTTGGAAAACCCAATGTGGGCAAGTCGTCCCTGCTGAACGCCCTGGTGGGCCGGGAGATCAGCGTGATCTCGGAGGTGCCGGGCACCACCCGCGATGCCGTGGACTTCGTCCACGAGCCCTTCCTTTTCGTGGATACCGCGGGCCTCAAACGCCGGTACCGCGACGAACTGGAGTACTTTGCGGCGGTGCGCACGGAACGCTCCCTGCACTTCGCCGAGGTGGTGATCGTGGTGCTGGACATCACCCAGCCCATCACCCGCATGGACAAACGCATCATCGGCCTCGCGGTGGAAGAAGGCAAGGGCGTGGTGATCGCCCTGAACAAGGCCGATCTGCTCTCCTCCAAAGAGCGACGGGAGAAGTTCCCCGAGGTGCAGCGGGAACTGGACTTTGTGGAGTGGGCGCCCAAACTCTTCACCTCGGCCAAAACCGGCGAAGGCCTGGACTACCTGAAGGATGTGCTGGTGCGGGTTCACCAGGAGCGGAAAAAACGGATTCCGAAGCGGGATCTTCTGGCCTTCTGGGATGAGGTGCTGGAGCAGTACACGCCGCCCGCCCGGGTGAGCCGGTTCGCGGCCCTGCACTGGGAGCCGCCCGAGTTCCTCATAGAAACCGTGGATCGCGATATGCCCGGCCACTTCGTGCGGTTTCTGGAAAAGAAACTGCGGGAACGCTTCGGCTTTTGGGGGGTCCCCATCCGATGGACACTGCGTCGCAAGAGAAAACGCCACCCCTGAGGCGGTTCGTGTTTTTCGGCTCCGGCGAACTGGCCGCCCGTGTGCTGGAAGAACTGCTGCACCGGCGCCAGGTGCCCCTGCTCGTGGTCACCACGCCCGACCGGCCGCGCGGCCGCGGCCGCCGGCTCCGCCCCGGGCCGGTCAAGGTCCTGGCCCAGGCCCATCCCCTGCGGATCCTCCAGCCGGAACGCCTCAAGGACCCCGATTTTCTGAAAACCCTGCAGGCCGAAGCCCCCGACTACCTGGTGCTCACGGACTACGGCAAGATCCTGCCCTCCCGGGTGCTGGAAATCCCGCGGAAACTCGCCCTGAACCTGCATCCCTCCCTGTTGCCCCGGTACCGGGGCGCCGCGCCGGTGGAGCGCGCCCTCATGGCGGGCGAACGGGAGATCGGCCTTTCCATTCTGGTGATGGTGCCGCGGGTGGACGCCGGACCGGTGCTGCTCCAGGACCGGATGCCAGTACCCGAGGAGGCCACCAAGGGGGACCTGCTGCCGGAGATCGCCCGCCGGGGTACCGACCTGCTGCTGCGCGCCGTGGCCGCCTACGAACGCGGTGAAATCCGCCCTCAACCCCAGCCGGAGGAAGGGGCCACCTATGCCCCCAAGATCCGCCCCGAGGAAACCTGGCTGGATCTCCGCCGCCCGGCCCGGGAATTGGCCCGGCAGGTGCGGGCCCTTTCGCCCCGGCCCGGCGTACGCCTCCTGCTGGACGGTCAAGTGGCCCGGATCCTGCGGGCCCGGGCCGTGGATCACCCCGATCTGGTCCCCGGCGAGGTCCGGGTGGCCGGCCACCGGCTCCTCGTGGGCACCACCGAAGGGGCCTTGGAAATCCTGGAACTCGTGCCCGCCGGAAAACGCGCCATGACCGCCCGGGAGTTCCTCCTGGGGCACCGGCCCCGGCAGGCCTCGTCGCCCCTGGCCTCCGATGACTCCACCCCTGCACCGTAACCGCAGTTTCCTGTTCCTCGCCGGCGCCAACTTCATCTCGCAGTTCGGCGATCGTTTGACCCACATGGGCCTCATCGGCCTCGTGGCCCTGCTCAAACCCCACAGCACCCTGGCCTTCAGCACCATGGCCCTGTTCTTCGCGCTGCCCGTGATCCTGTGGGGCCTGCCCTCCGGCTACTTCGCCGATCGCTTTTCCCGCAAAAGCCTGTTGTTGGTGGGTGATTTCAGCCGCCTGGTGCTTCTGGCCCTGCTGGCGTTCCTGGCCCGCCGGAACCTGGTCACGCTGCCCCTGCTCTATGGCTTCGTGTTCGTCGTGTTCCTGTTCGGCGCCATGTTCAACATCTCGCGCAACGCCTTGATTCCCGACCTGGTGGCCCGGCCCCAGCTGCTCCGGGCCAACGCCGTGCTCACCCTCATCGCCCGCATCAGCACGGTGCTGGGCACCGTGATCGGGGGCCTGCTGGTCCAGCGCATGGGGGCGGCCCCGGCCTTTGCCCTGAACGCCCTCACCTACGGCCTGAGTTTTGTGCTGGTGCTCGGGATCCGGGTGCCGGCGCGGTCTCCCGCGGCCCGGCCTTCCCGGGTGTTCCAGGACCTGCAGGAGGGGCTGCACGAAGCCCTCCACAACCGCCCGGTGCGGGCGGTGCTGATCACCGTGGTGTTCCTGGCCTTTCTGGCCGCCCTTTCGTACACCCTGCTGGTGCCCTATGTGCAGCAATGGATCCACCTGGGAACCGAGGGGGTGGGAATCCTGGGAGGCCTGCTGGCCGTGGGGATGTTCCTGGGCGCGGGGCTTGCTGGTTCGGTGCTCCGCGACCGCTGGGCCCCGGCGGTGCTGGCCCTCGGCCTCGGCCTGCTGGGCCTGGGGGTGCTGGCGGTGCCGCAGGTCACCCGGCACATCGTGCTTTACGGGGGCACGGTGCTGGCGGGTGCGGTGGCGGCGATGGTGGCCATTCTGCAGGACACCCTGCTCCAGCTGCATACCCCGGGCGACCGGCTGGGCAAGATCTTCGGCCTCAAAGAGATTCTTTTGAGTGCGGTGTTCCTGCTGAGTTCCTTCGGGCTGGCCGTTCTGGCGGATTTCCGGGGCATGGCGCCGACGCTGCGCCTGGCGGGCGGCGCCCTCCTGGTTGCCGGGGTGATCAGTTTTCCGCTCTGCCGCGGGGCGGGCTGCGGCCGGTCAGGCCGCCAGCCGGTCTAACAGGGCGTCAATCCGCCGGATCCCCTCCACGATGTCGTCATCGGCTGCGGCAAAGGAGATCCGCAGGTGGCCTTCGCCGCTTTCGCCGAAGAAGGTGCCGGGCAGCACCGACACATGGGCCTCTTCCAGGATCCGCATGGTGAGGTCGTGGGCCGTGAGGTTCACACCCTCAAACCTGGGGAACAGGTAAAAGGCACCGCCCGGTGCAAAGGCCGAAAGGTGCCGGGACTCGGCCACCGCCTGCAGAATGAGGTCGCGGCGGCGGCGAAAGGCCTGGATCATCTGCTCCACGGCATCCTGCGGCCCCAGCAGCGCTTCCACCGCCGCATACTGGGCAAAGGACGGGGCACAGGACACATTGTTCGTGATCATCTTCACGATGGCCTTGATGAGGTGCTTCGGATACAGCCCGTAGCCCAGCCGCCAGCCGGTCATGGCGAAGGCCTTGGAGAAACCGTCAATGAACACGATGGGGCCGTCGTCTTCCCAGTGGGCCATCACCGAGGCGAAGGGGCCGTCGTACACCAGGCGGGAGTAGATTTCGTCGGAGATCACATAGAGGCCGTGGCGGTGCGCCAGTTCCACGATGGCCTGGAGCCGGTCGGCCTCGGTGACCGCACCGGTGGGGTTGCTGGGGGAGTTCAGGATGATGGCCACGGTGCGGGGTGTGATCCTGCGGGCGATATCGTCGGGATCCGGCTGGAACCCCTCCGCTTCGCGAAGCACATAGGGAACGGCCGTGCCGTCGGCCAGGCGGATCAGCGAGGGATAGCTCATGTAGCCAGGTTCGGGATACAGCACCTCGTCGCCGG
>JALXEF010000121.1 GCA_027069855.1 Caldifarciminota bacterium | reverse complement strand
GGCCCACCCCGGCCCCCAGGAGTCCACCCTCACTCAACCCGAGCATGACGGCCTCCAGCTGGGAATCCTCCTCCGGATGCAGGAACTGGTGGATCCGTCGGGGCACATGGGCGAACTTGTTGGTAACCTTTTGGGACAGGGGCTGGAGGGGTGGAACCATGCTGGCGGCTCCAAGGAGTAGGACCGCCAGGATCCCTCCAAAGAAGCCGATTTTCAGAAGCAGCCGGACGGGTACGCCGGCCAGGAACAGCAGCAGCACCGCCACCACCAGAAGGAGTCCGGCGGTGGAAACATTGGGCTGGATCCCCACAAGCCCCACCAGCAGGGCGACCGCCAGGATCAGCGGAAACACGCCCCGCCAGAACACATGCAGTTTCTGCTGGTGAACCGAGGCGTACCAGGCGATGAACCACACCAGGGCGAGTTTGGCGAGTTCGGAGGGCTGGAACCGGAAGGGGCCGAACTGCAACCAGCGCTCGGCACCCTTGGTGCTCTTGCCGAGCGCCAGAACCAGTACCAGAAGCCCCACCGTAAGCAGGAAGAAGGGCACCGCCGCTCCCCGGTACCACCGCACCGGAAACAGGATAGCGGCGAAGAACACCGCAAAGCCGGGGATGAGGTAAATCAGGTATCGTCGAAGCGCTGCCAGGGCCCGGGCCTGGTGAACGGTGGCATCGGGGATGGCAATGGAAACCGACATGGCCACCCCGATCACCACCAGGATGGACAGGGCCATCAGCACCCAGTAATCCAGCACAAAGCCCTTATTGGACGAGCCTCTGTACGGCATGTTTGAACCGTTCTCCCCGTTCTCGGTAGTTGGCGAACATGTCAAAGGACGCGCAGGCCGGGGAGAGGAGCACCACCCCCCGGGGGCGAACCCATTGGTAGGCGATCCGTACGGCCTCCTCCAGGGTGGCCGCGGGGGCCACCCGGCAACGGGGGCCGAATATTGTAAGGATGTCGCTCTGGGCTTCGCCGATGGCCACGATGCCGGCCAGGTTCTCGGGCAGGGCCGGCAGAAGATCGGCGAGGTTCAGGCCCTTGGCCAGGCCGCCCAGGATGAGGGCCACCGGCCCGAGGGAGGCCACACGCTGCAGGGCAAAGGCGGTGGCGTGGGGATTGGTGGCCTTGGAGTCGTTGATGAACCACACGCCGTTCCGCTGGGCCACGGGTTCCAGGCGGTGCGGAAACCCCTGGAAACGCTCCAGCACCCGGGCGATGGCCTGGGGTGCGCCGTGGAAGGCGTAGGCCGCCACAGCGGCCGCCACCAGGTTCTCCAGGTACCACCGGGCGACGGGCCGCTCGGGCACGGGAACCCGTACCTCGGGCCGCCCCGGCAACCGCAGCACGATGTCCCGGCCGGCCACGAAGCCGCCGACCTCCACGGGCCGGTGCAGGGAAAACAGCGCCACCCGGGTGGAAACCTCGCCGGCCAGGCGGCAAACCCGGGGATCGTCGGCGTTCAGCACGGCCCAGCCTTCCGGGGCCAGGCGATGGAACAGCGCGGTTTTGGCCGCAAAGTAGGCCTCGGCGGTGCCGTGCCAGTCCAGGTGGTCGGGGGCCAGGTTTAGCAGGACCGCCAGGTGGGGCCGAAACCGACGCGCGTAGAACAACTGGAAACTGGACACCTCGGCCACCACCGGATCCCGCAGCCGGTGCTCGGGCACCTGGAGCAGGGGGTTGCCGATGTTGCCGGCCAGCACGCTGCCGGGCACCATCTGATGCAGCAGGGTGGCCACCGTGGTTTTGCCGTTGGTGCCGGTCACCGCCAGCACCGGGCCCTGGAGCCGGTCGAACCCCAGGTCCAGTTCGGTGGTGATCGGCAGGTCCATCGTGAGGGCTCGGGAAACCGGGAACCGGTGGGGCGGCACGCCCGGGCTTACCACGATCACCTCGGCCTGGAGGGTGCGGGCGGTGTGGCCGCCGAGTTCCAGCCGGGCCCCGAGTTGTTGCAGGAACCGGCGGATCAGAGGAGAGGGCCGGCCGCGGTCGGACACGAGCAGCCGGTTCCCCTGCCGGGCCAGCGCCCGGGCCGCGGCCCGGCCCGAGATGCCGGCGCCCAGAATGGTAACCTTCCGACTCCGCAGGTCCTGCAGCCGCATCATCGGATCTTGAGGGTTGCGAGGGCCAGGAGCGAAAAGATCATGGAAAGGATCCAGAACCGTACCACGATCTTGGTTTCGGCCCAGCCCTTCTTTTCAAAGTGGTGGTGCAGGGGCGCCATTCGGAACACGCGGCGGCGCCCGAAGTATCGGAAACTCGCGACCTGGATCAGCACCGATACCGCTTCCATGACGAACACGCCGCCGGCCACGGCCAGGAGCAGTTCCTGCTTGGTCAGGATGGCCAGCACTGCAAAGGCTGCGCCCAGCCCCTGGGAGCCCGTGTCGCCCATGAAGATTTCCGCGGGGTGGGCGTTGTACCACAGGAAGGCCAGCAGGGCGCCGGTGAGGGTGGCGGCGAACACCGCCAGTTCCCCCATGCCGGGTTGGTACAGCACATTGAGGTACCCGGAGAGTTTCACATGGCCCTGGATGTAGGCCACGGCCATGAGTACGCCCAGCGGGGCCAGGGCGGTGCCGGCGGCCAGGCCGTCCAGGCCGTCGGTCAGGTTCACGGCGTTGGAGGTGCCCACGAACACGAACCACAGGAACAGGGGGTACAGCCAGCCGAAGTAGAGCACATAGTTCTTGAGGAAGAGCATCTGGGTGGCGAAGGCCAGGTCGCCGTAACTGCGCCACACAAAGAGGAACACGCCGACGGCCACCACCCCCTGAACCAGCAGTTTCTGGCGTTTGCTCAGGCCCTTGCTTTTGCCGTCGCGGAGTTTGGCCAGGTCGTCCAGAAAGCCCATACCGGTAAGGGCGGCCACGGCGGCCAGGGCCACCCACACGAAGGCGATGTCCCAGCGGGCCCAGAGCAGGGTGGCGAGCAGGGTGGCCGAGATGAAGACCAGGCCGCCGGAGGTGGGGGTTCCCTGTTTCTGGGCATGGTGGGCCAGGTCTTCCAGGATGACCTCGCCCAGGCCGCGCCGCCGGATCCAGCGGATAAAGGGCGGGATCAGCACCATGGTGAGCACGAAGGAGGTCACGGCGGCCATGAGCGCCCGAAAGGTGGTGTACCGGAACAGGTTGAACAGGATGGAATACTCGGTGAGGGGGGTCAGCAGGTGGTACAGCATCAGGGAGCCTCCTGTTTTTGGGCTGCGGCGGGGGCAGGGAAGAGCCGGGGAAGCAGGGATTCCAGGGCCAGGGCGCGGGAGGCCTTCAGGGCCAGGATGTCGCCGGGGCGCAGGGCCTGCTGCAGAACGGGCACCGCATCGGCGGGGGTGGGCACATGCACCAGCAGGTCCATGGCCCGATCCTGCAGTTCCTCCACATAAAAGCGCGCCTCCCGGCCCACGGCCACGAGGCGCCGGAAGCCGAGGTCATAGGCCGTACGCGCCACCCGGCGGTGCAGGGCCTCGCTGAAGGCCCCGAGTTCCAGCATGTCGCCGAGCACCAGGAGCACGGCGTCGGCCCGGGGCGCCAGGGTTTGCAGCAGATTCTCCATGGACGCCGGATTGGCGTTGTAGGCGTCGTTGACCACGGTGATGCCCTGCAGGGTGAACACCTCCAGCCGCTGCGACGGGGGCTGGAAGGAGGCCAGGGCCTCCTGCAGTTCCGGCCAGTCCAGGCCCAGATGATGGGCCACGAGCAGGGCCCCCAGTGTGTTCTCCAGGGGGCCGGGGCCGCCGGGGCGGGAACGCCAGGTGGTCCCCTGCCAGCGCCACCGGTTTTCGGTGAGGCCCAGGTGCTCTATGTCCACGCCCAGGGTTTCGGGGCCGTAGAACACGAGTTCCACGCCCTGGGGCAGCACCCTGCGCAGCAGCGGGGCGAACTTCCGCAGGGATTCGCCGGCAAAGGCGGGGCCGGGCCAGGTGTGGTAAAACAGGGTGGCCTTCTCCCGGGCGATGGCCTCTATGGACCCGAAAAAGCCGAGGTGAGCCTCGGCCACCGTGGTGAGGATCGCCAGTTCCGGCCGTGCGATGGAGGCCAGAAGGTTCATTTCGCCGGGATGGTTGGTGCCCAGTTCCAGCACCAGCACCTCAGCGTCTTCCGGGGTGTTCAGCAGGGTGAGGGGCAGGCCCTGAAAGTTGTTGAAACTCTTGGGGGCTGCATGGACCCGATACCGGTGAGCCAGCAGGTGGGCCAGAAGATCCTTGGTGGTGGTCTTGCCTACAGAGCCTGTGATGCCGATCACCCGGGCGTTGAGCCTCATCCGGGCCACCCGGGCCAGGTCCAGGAGAGCCTGCTGGGTGTCGGGCACCCGGAGGTGGGGCAGGGTGGAGGGG
>JALXEF010000120.1 GCA_027069855.1 Caldifarciminota bacterium | reverse complement strand
GTCCAGCGCCGTGGTCATCTCCGAAGGCAGGAGGCCGATAAAGGACACCTTTTCGGGGTCCAGGCCCTCCTGCTTGAGGTAATGCTTCAGGATCAGGTTGTAGCGGGTGCCCTTGGGATAGCCGATTCGCTTGAGGAGCAGGTCTTTAAGGCTGCGGATTTTGGACTTCCGGAGGGTCACCAGGGAGGCGTAGGGGTTGGACTGGGAGTAGGCCACAGAATACGCCACCCGGTACGCCTCAGGCCGCACGGCGATGCGGAACAGGGCGTTGGCCCAGTCAATGCCGTAGAGCATCTGGTACCGGCCCTTGCCGATGTCGTCCACGGTTTCGGGCCCGATCAGGGCCTCCTCGGAGGTCACCTTGACCTTAAGGGAATCAAACAAGCCCAGTTGTTCGGCCACGAAGAGGGGGAGAGCGCCCGGGGTATCCTGATACACCACGGTTGCCTCCACCACCTGGCGCGCCTTCATCTGGGGGTAAACCAGGATGTACACCAGAACGCCCAGGAGGATCAGATTAATGAGGGTGAGGATGCGGGTCATGCTGCCCTCCTTTCTTCTTCGTTAAAGAAAAACGGGATTTCGTATGCCGCCGACTCCGGAGAATCGGAGGCGTGGACGGCGTTCTCCGTAATGGAGGTTCCGTAAAGGGCCCGAATGGTGCCCGGTGCGGCCTTGGCGGGATCGGTGGCGCCGATGAAGTCCCGAAGCTTCTGGATGACACCTTCGCCCTCCAGCAGCACCCCCACCACGGGCCCGGAGGTGATGAAATCCACGAGGGTTTCAAAAAAGGGTTTTCCACGGTGGACCGCGTAGAAGCGCTCGGCCTCATCACGCTGGAATCGCTTCATTCGGAGACCCACAATCTGGAACACCTGCTCCACCTGATCCAGAATTTTTCCGATCCGGCGGGCTCGTACGGCATCGGGTTTGATCATCAGAAGGGTTTGCTCTTTCATAGGACCCCCTTAGCATACACGGAGCCCCGCGGGAAGTCAATTTTGCGTACGGAGAGCACCGTTTTCCGGGCCTTCCGGAGGCTTTGCCGTATCATATACGCCTCAGGATGAAGCCATGTCTGGATACCGAACCGAACGACTGGGCGAAGAGATCCGGCGGACCCTGGCGCTGCTGCTCCTGGAGCGGGTCCAGGATCCCCGGCTGCAGCGGCTGACCATCTACGAGGTGCGGGTATCGCCCGACCTGCGCAGGGCCCGGGTGCTCTTTCGTTCGGGCCTGAACGATGCCCGGGCCCAGGAGGCCCTGCACCGGGCCCGGGGCTATTTCCGCCGGGAAATCGCCCGGATCCTCTCACTTCGGGCGGTACCCGAACTCCACTTTGAGGCATTGCCCGAGGAGGCGATCCCGTGAAAAAGAACCAGGGCCCAAGCGGCTTTTTGAACATCAACAAACCCCGAGGCCTGACCTCCTACGATGTGGTGCGCCACGCCAAAAAGGCGTTGAAAACCAAGAAGATCGGCCACGCCGGCAACCTGGATCCCGATGCCACCGGGGTTCTGGTGCTCGGCGTGGGCACCGCCACCCGGTTCCTCTCCCTCGTCATGGATCTCCCCAAGGAATACATCGCGGAAATTCAACTGGGGGTTCTGACCGACACCCTGGACGCCGTAGGCCAGGTGCTGGACCGAAAGCCGGTGCCCCCCCTCAGTCGGGAACAGGTGGAAGCCGTGCTCCAGCAGTTCAAAGGCGAGATTGAGCAGATCCCGCCCTCCTTTTCGGCCATCAAGATTGAGGGCAAACGGCTCTACGAACTCGCCCGCGAGGGGATCCTGGTGACCCCCAAACCCAAACGGGTAACCATCTACGCCATTGAGCTTCTGGAGATGGAACCCGATCGCTTGAAGATCCGGGTGTACGCCTCCAAGGGCACCTATGTGCGGTCCCTCGCCCGGGACATCGGCCTGAAGCTCGGCACCTACGGCATCGTCCATTCCCTCGTACGCACCCGGGTGGGGCACTTCCGGCTGGAGGATTCGGTGGACCTGGACCAGGACCTGGCCCAACACCTGATTCCCACGGACAAGGGACTTTCCCACCTGCCCCAGGTGTACCTGCGGGATGTGGCCGTTCGCCACTTCATCCGGGGAAGCAGGGTCAGCACCAGCGGCATCGTACGGCGTTCCGGCTACATCCGCAGTTTTCAACTGGTGCGGGTGTACGACGAGGAAGAACGGTTCCTGGGCGTGGGCGTTCTGAAGTGGGAAGGGCTCTATCCCAAGCGCCTTTTGCCCGTAGACGCATAAGACGGCCGTGCGCATCCTGAAACCCTCCGACCTGCCCTGCTCCGAACACCCCGGCCATGTGGTCACCATCGGCTCCTTTGACGGCCTGCATGTGGCCCACCAGGCCATCCTTCGGGAGATGCAGGCCCTGTCGCGACGCCTGGGCGTGCCCTCGGTGGTGGTCACCTTCCGGGTTCCCCCCAAGTACTTCATCCGCAAGGAGACCCCACAACTCCTCACCACCTGGGAGGAACGGGTCCCCCTGTACCGCCGGTTCCGGGTGCAGGAGGTGCTCCTGCTGGACTTTGACGAGGCCCTGATGGACACGCCGGCCGATGTGTTCCTGCACCAGTCCCTGGTGCAGGGCCTGCGGGCACGCTGGGTGGTGATCGGGTTCAATCACCGGTTCGGACGGAACCGGGAGGGCGGCCCAGAATTCCTGGCCCGCTATGTGGAACCCTTTGACTTCGGCCTCACTTTGCTGCCCCCATTGAAGGTGGACGGCCTGGTGGTGTCTTCCAGTGTCATCCGGAAACTGCTGCGCCGGGGCGAGGTGGCCCGCGCCGCCCGGCTGCTCGGGTACTTCTATACCGTAGAGGGGCGGGTTTATGCCGACCGGGGGCTGGGGCACCGGGCCCTGGTACCCACGGCCAACCTGGCGGTGCCCCCGGAAAAACTCCTGCCCGCTCCGGGGGTGTACGCGGTGTTCCTGCAGGTGGGCCGGCGCCGGTACCCGGCCGTGGCCAACCTGGGGGTCTCCCCCACGGTACAGGAGCGTTCCCGGCCGGTGCTGGAGGTACATGTGCCGGGGCATTCCCTTCAACTGGAAGGGCGCCGGGTTCGGGTGGCCTTTGTGGAGCGGCTCCGGGAGGAGCAACGGTTCCCGAGCCTGGAGGCGTTAAGGAAACAAATCCAGGAGGACACGCAGCGGGCTCTTGCGATCCTGCAGAGGGTGGATTCCCTGCGATCAGGCCTCTAACAAATCCAGAAGGGGCCTTTGCCTCAATCCTCTGGTCACCTCCCCGAACCGGCTGAAATCGGCTCCCTTGCAAACCTCAAATTTTCTGCGTATAATGTGCTCTCTGGGGATTTTCACAACAAACCATAAGGGAGGTGTACGATGGTACGGCGCGGCCGGAGAAAGGAAATCCCCACCGTCACCAAGGACCAGCTCCTCAAGGGGATCATCGGCTACCTGGCCGAGAAGGACGACCGCTTCCTCGACAAACTCATCATCTGGACCAAGTTTGACGAGGAGATCGAAGCGCGTCAGCAAAAGCTGGACAACCTGAGGAGCCTGGAAAACCCCACCCGCGGGCAGAAGGTGGCCATGTCCAAGCTGCAGAAACAGCTGAACTACCTGCGGAATCTGCAGCGGCTGGTCAACTCTGCCTTTGAGTCCTGAGTGACGGTGCGGAGCAAAAGGGGAAGAGAAGTGAGAACGGGCACGCGGTAGAGAGACCAAACTTCACCCTATTCTTATGCGGCTCTCTGGTGCCCGGCTTCCTCTCTTCCCCTTTTGTGTTGCTGGGTTAGGACCAGAGGCGTCGGGCGATCCGGTTCGCCTCCTGTCGGATCTCCTCCTCGTCTACCGTGACCAGGTGCCCCTCCCGCACCACCACCCGACCGTTGACGATGCTGTAGGCCACCTCGTGCCGATAGCCGGTGAAGACCACGGCGGCCACGGGGTCGGCCAGGGCACCGGTGTACTGCAGTTGATCCAGGTCGATGAGGATCAAATCGGCTCCCTTTCCCTCCTCCACGGTTCCCAGGTCCGGGAACCCCAGAAGATCGGCGCCGCCCCGGGTGGCAAGCCGCAGGGCCTCGCGGGCGGTCAGCCCGCCGGCGCCGTAGCGTACCCGCTGTAAAAGCAGGGCATTCCGCACTTCCCCCAGCATGTCGGAGGTGTCGTTGGAGGCGGATCCGTCCACGGCCAGGCCCACCCGGACCCCGAGGTCCAGCATCTCCCGAACCCGGGCGATCCCGGAGCCGAGCCGCATGTTGGAACTCGGGCAGTGGGCCACGCCGGTACCGGTTTCGGCCAGCACCCCCAGTTCCTCATCGTTGAACCAGATGCCGTGGGCAAAGAACACATCCGGGCCGAGCCATTCCAGCGACGCCATCAACTCCAGCGGGCGTTTACCGTAGGTTTCCAGGCAGTAGGTTTCCTCGTCCCGGGTTTCCGCCAGGTGGGTGTGGAGCCGAACCCCGTATTGCCGGGCCAGGCGTGCGGTTTCCCGCATCACCTCCTCCTCCACGGAAAAGGGGCTGCAGGGTGCCAGCACCACGCGCCGCAGGGCCAGGGGAGCGGGATCGTGATAGGCCTCGATCACCCGCTGGGAATCCTGCAGCACCTCCTCGGGGGTTTGTACCACCTCGTCGGGCGGCAACCCGCCCTGGCTTTTGCCCCGGGTCATGGATCCCCGGGAGGCCACAAACCGCATGCCGATGCGCTCTGCCGCCTCCATCTGGAGCCCCACCAGATCCGCCTGCAGGTGTCGGGGATAGAGGTACAGGTGATCCAGCGAGGTGGTGGCCCCGGTTTTCAGGAGTTCGGCCATGGCCAGGAGCGTGGACCAGTACACGGCATCGGCATCCAGCCGGGCCCACCGGGGATAGTGGTACACCAGCCAGTCAAAGAGTTTGGCATCCTGGGCGCCGGGCAGGTTCCGGGTCAGGGTCTGATAAAAGTGGTGATGGGTGTTCACCAGGCCCGGCAGCACCAGGTGGTGGGAAGCGTCAATGACTTCGGCCCGGGCCGCCTCCTCAGGCGCCAGGGAGATCTCGGGCGCGATCCGGCGGATCCGGTTCCCCTCAATCAAAAGGTCGTAACCCTGAAACTCGTCGCCCCGATCGTTTAGGGTGGCGATCAGGGCCGCATTTTTGATGAGGATCATGGCCGCAACCCCACCCGCCGGTTGAACTCCCGGATGCGTTCATCAATCTCCGGGGCCAGCCGATGGATCCGTCCCCAGTAATCCTTCCAGTCGTACCACTGGGCGTTGAGTTCCTCCACCGTCTTGCCCTGCTGTTCCACCCAGGTGAAGTACTTGAGGTTGTGGATCCGTTTGCGGTCGTAATAGCCCAGTTCCTGCACCCAATCGGGCGTAATGCTCTGGAGCAGGGCCCAGTCCCGATCCGCCTGGCTGCGGGTATAGGGCCCCCGTTCCTCCCGCAGTTCCTGGATCCTGGACCCGTAGAGTTCCATGGAATCGGTGAACACGGTGAAGAGCACATCGTGCTCCGTCAACTCAAAGTACCGGGCGAACTTGATGGCCGCCACCAGGTTGGCAATGGACGAGATTCCCAGGAGGTCCAGGCGGTCCACCACTTCGGCGGGCACCCCCTCGGCCTTCAGGAGTTCCCGGCCCACAGGCTCGTTGAACAGCCGCAGCAGCCGCACCGTGACCTCGTCGTCAATTCCGATGACCACATCGGTGTTGCGCACATTGTGGATCCAGGGCACATGCTTGTCACCGATGCCCTCAATGCGGTGGGCACCGTAGCCGTTCAGGAGCAGGGTAGGGCACTGGAGCGCCTCGCCCACGGCGATCCGGGCGTGGGGGTAGCGCTCCTTCAGGTAGTCGCCGCAGCCCAGGGTCCCCGAGGAGCCGGAGGTCAGCACCACCCCCGCGAACTCGTCTTCGGGCCCCATTTCCTGCTGGAGTACCTCCTCCATGGCGCTGCCGGTAACCTCGTAGTGCCACAGGTGGTTCCCGAACTCGTCAAACTGGTTGAAGATCACCACATCGTCGCGGGTCCGGCGCAGCTCCCAGCACTTGTCAAAGATTTCCTTGACATTGCTCTCGCTGCCCGGGGTGGCGATGACCTCGCCGGCCAGCCGGCTGAGCCACTCAAAGCGCTCCCGGCTCATGCCCTCCGGCAGGATGGCGATGGACTCGCAGGCAAGCAGCGCCGCCACATAGGCGCCTCCCCGGCAGAAGTTGCCGGTGGACGGCCACACGGCCTTATGGCGGGTGGGGTCAAACTGGCCGGTGACCAGGCGGGGCACCAAACACCCAAAAGTGGCACCCACCTTGTGGGACCCCGTAGGGAACCACTTGCCCACCAGGGCGAGGATCCGGGCCCGGACGCCGGTGAGTTCGCGGGGAATCTCCAGGTAGTTGACCCCACCGAACCCGCCGCCGAAGGGCACGGGCTCGTTTTTCCAGGTGATTCGGTAGAGGTTCCGGGGATGCACATCCCAGAGGCCGATGTTCTTCAGTTCCCGGCGGATTGGTTCGGGGATCCGCTCCGGGTGTTTCATCTCTTCAAAGGTGGGGATCAGAATGTTGCGTTCCCGACACCTTTGCACGGTGCGTTCCAGTTGTTCTTCCACAACGGTCAGGTCTATCATGGCCCAACTCCTCTCAAGAGGGCGGCTTTAAAGCCCTTCCAGCCGCTCCTCGGCCAGTTGTTTCAAACGCTCGTAATCCTCCGGGTGGTCCAGGTCCAGCACTACGGCCGGATCCCCGGTTTCCACGAGGGTGAGCGGTGAACTGCGGACAAAGGTCCGCAGGGTTTCGTGGTCCGGCCAGGCCAGCACCGCGGGCACCAGGCTCCCCCGGAGCAACAGGGGATGCCCCTTGCGGCCCCGGTAGGTGGGCACCACCACCGCGCCCCGGCTCTCCAGTAGAAGTTGGAGGGTTCGGGGCCGCACCAGGGGATGGTCGGCGGGATGGATGAACACCCAGTCGGCGTCGGGGTTCACCTGGTGCAGGCCGGCCTTGACCGACGAAAACATGCCCTCCGGGTACCGTTCGTTATAGACGAGGTCCACCGCATAGGGGGCCAGGAGCCGCCGGAGGTCCTCAAACCGATGGCCGCCCACCACGATCACCCGGTGGGCCACCCGGGAAAAGGTTTCCACCGTCCATTCCACCACGGTTCGGGGGCCCAGAGGGAGCCCCAGTTTCCATGGCGGCATCCGGCTGGAGGTGCCGGCGGCAAGGATCACAGCCTCAACCTGCATGGAACACCTCTTCCAGGCTAGAAACGGGCGGGGGCAGGGGCGGCACCCCGCGGCGGGCCGCTTCAATGTCCTTCAGGCCGTTGCCGGTGATCAGCAGCACCACCGGGTCATCGGCCGGAATCTCGGCGCGCATTCGCAGGAGCCCGGCCAGGGCGGCGGCGGCCGCAGGTTCCGCAAACAGGCCGGCCCGGGAAGCGAGCAGGCGCTGAGCCTCCAGGATCTCGTCGTCGGACACCTCCACCACCGTGCCCCCGTGCTGCCGCAGGAGTTTCAGGGCATAATAGCCGTTGCGGGGGATGCCCACGGCGATGGAGTCCGCCAGGGTTTGGGGTTCCAGGGGGGGCGCGAAGTCGCCCTCGCGGAACGCCCGGGCCAGAGCGTTGCTGCCCCGGGCCTGCACCGCGTACACCCGGGGCATGCGGGGCAGGAGCCCGGCCCGCTGCAGGTCCTGAAACCCTCGATAGACCCCGGCCAGGATGACGCCGTCGCCGGTGGGCACAAACACATGGGCCGGCGGCCGGGGCATTTGCAGCCCGATCTCCAGGGCCACGGTTTTCTTGCCCTCAATGGTCAGGGGATGGTACGCCGTGTTCCGGTTCAGCGCCCCGGTGCGGGCACTATAGGCCAGCGAGAGGTCATAGGCCCGGTCATAGGAGCCCTGTACCGGCACCACCCGGGCGCCGTACTGCAACGCCTGGACCAATTTGGCCGGCGGCGCCTGGGCCGGCAAAAACAGGGTCACCTTCAGCCCGGCGGCGGCCCCGATGCCCGCCATGGAGGAGCCCGCATTACCGGTGGAGGCCACCACCACCTCCTGGATACCGTGCTGTCGGGCAAAGGCGGCCACCAGCGCCGAGGCCCGGTCCTTCAGGGATCCCGTGGGGTTGCCGGTATCGTCCTTCAGGAAAAGTTGGGGCACCTGCAGGTACCGCCGCAGGTTCTCCGGTTGCCAGAGCGGTGTGGGCCGCAGGGGCACGGGCGGCGCGTACCGGCGGGGAACCGGCAACAGATCAAAGGGATCCCGGCTCTCCTGGAACCGGCGAAAAGCGGCTTCCGGAGGCACCACCTCCAGCACCCCCCTCAGGGGACGCTCGGGTTCCTGTTGCCGGTGGCACACCGGGCACAGGTAGGTTCCCGGAGCGATGTCATACTCCCGGCCGCACTCGGTGCAACGATACCGGAACCCCACGATCACCGGCCTCCCATGGTGAGGGCCAGCACCGCCTTGGCGGTGTGCAAGCGGTTTTCGGCCTCGTCGTAAATGATGGAATGGGGGCCGTCCAGCAGGTCGTCGGTCACCTCATGGCCCCGGTCCGCCGGCAGGGCATGCATGATCCTGGCGTGTTTCCGGGCGAGGCTGAAGATCTCGGGGGTCAGGGTCCAGTGCCGATACTTTTCCAGGTGGGCCTTCATGGCCTCCCACTGTTCGGGAGCGTCGCGCCATTCCTCAAAGTACGCGAAGCCGCCCCAGTTCTTGGGGATCACCACATCGGCATCGCGCACGGCCTCTTCCATGGAATCCACGAACTCCAGGCGCACGCCTGCCTCGGCAGCCCGGGCCCGGGCGCGCTCCACGATGTCCCGTTGCAGCGGGAACTCCGGGGGATGAGCCACCGTCACCTCCATGCCGTAGCGGGGAAACAGCAGGATCTGCGACTGGGGCACGGAAAGGGGTTTCGCGTGGGTGGTGGCATAGGCCCAGGTGATCGCCACCTTCAGGCCGCGGAGGTCCCGACCGAAGTATTCCTGGAGCGTCATCACATCGGCGATCACCTGCAGAGGGTGGTACACATCGTCCTGCATGGAAATCACGGGCACGGTGGCGTATTCGGCCAGTTCCCGCAGGTACCGATGGCCCACTTGGTAAAAGCAAATGCGCACGGCGATGCCCTCGCCCATGCGGGACAGCACCCGGGCGGTGTCCTTGGGGCTTTCGCCGTGGCTGAGCTGCATCTTGTCGGGGGTGAGGTCGTGGGCATGGCCGCCCAGCTGGGTCATGGCGGCTTCCAGCGAGTTGCGCGTGCGGGTGGACTGCTCGTAAAAGATCATGAACAGGGTTTTGTGCTTCAGGAGTTCGGTGATCTCCCCCAGGGCATAGCGCCGCTTGAGGTCGTGGGCCACCTCCAGAACCAGGTCCACCTCCTGCCGACTCCAGGTGTCAAAGGTCAGCAGGTGCCGACCACGCAGTTGAATTCCCATGGCAGGCCTCCAAAAGGACCGGGGACGGCCCCTGCACGGCCGTCCCCGGCGAAGGTTTCAGTGTACAGGGGCTTCAGCCCTCGCGCTCAAAGAGTTCATCCACTTCGCGCTGGAGTTCCCGCACATGTTCAGCAGAACGCTGCAGGTCGGCCAGTTCGTGGTCCTGGAGCGGCAGGTCCAGGATCTTGTGGATTCCTTCGCTGCCCAGCACCACGGGCACGCCCACGAACACATCCTGGATGCCGTACTCGCCCTGGAGCCACACGCTGGCGGGCATCACGCGGTGCAGATCCCGAACAACGGCCTCCACCATGTCGGCAGCGGCGGTGCCGGGTGCGTAGTAGGCCGAACCGGTCTTCAGCAGAGCCACGATCTCGCCGCCCCCCTTGCGGGTGCGCTCCACGATCTCCTCAATGCGCTTTTCGGGGATGAGTTCGGTGATGGGGATGCCGCCCACCGACGCGAACCGGGGCAGGGGCACCATGAGGTCGCCGTGGGTGCCGAGCACCATGGCGGTGACATCCCGGGGCGAAACATCCAGTTCCATGGCGATAAAGGCCCGGAACCGGGTGGAATCCAGGGCGCCGGCCATGCCCATCACCCGTTCCCTGGGGAACCCCAGCACCCGGTACGCCGTGTACACCATGGCGTCCAGCGGGTTGGTCACCAGGATCACGATGGCGTTCGGGGCCTTTTCCTTCACCTGCTCAGAGATGCTGCGGATGATGCGGAAGTTGGTGAGCAGGAGATCCTCGCGGCTCATGCCGGGCTTCCGGGCGACGCCGGCGGTGATGACCACCACATCCGAATCCCGGATGTCGTCGTAGGAATTGGTGCCGGTGACCCGAACGGAATAGCCCAAAAGCGGGGCGGCTTCAAACATATCCAGGGCCTTGCCCTGGGGCAGGCCCTCCACGATGTCCACCAGCACCACATCGCCCACATCCCGCATGGCCGTGTGCAGGGCTACCTCGGCCCCCACATGGCCTGCACCGATGACACTGATCTTGGGTCGCATGACAAGCCTCCTTTACGGTCCTGAAATGCTTAAACCACCAGAGTTTCCTTGTAGGTGCCGTACACCACCTTCAGGGTGTCCACGATTTCCCCTTCGGTGGCGTACCGGCGCACGGCTTCCAGCACATAGGGAATCAGGTTGTCGCCGCGCTCGGCCGCCCGGCGCAGATCGGCCAGGGCCCGTTTGACGGCGTCGTTGTCGCGCCGCTCCTTCACTTCGTGGAGAAACCGCTTCTGGTCCTCCTCCAGGGTGGGGTCCAGTTTGAAGGGCGGCACCTCAATTTTTTCGTCCGGGTCCACATACTTGTTCACGCCCACCAGGATGTACTCGCCGCTTTCCACCCGTTTCTGGAACTCGTAGGCGGCGTCGGCGATTTCCTTTTTGAAGAAGCCGCGTTCCACGCCGGCGATCACGCCATCCAGGAAGGAACCGTTGCCCATCTCCAGGATCTTGTCAAAGTACTCGTAGGCTTCGCGCTCCACCTGGTCGGTGAGCGCCTCCACAAAGTAGGAGCCGGCCAGGGGGTCAATGGTGTTGATCACGCCGATTTCGTGGGCGATCACCTGCTGGGTGCGCACGGCCAGGGTCACAGCCTTTTCCGAGGGCAGCTGCAGGGCTTCGTCAAAGGAGTTGGTGTGCAGCGACTGGGTGCCGCCGAGCACGGCCGCCAGGGCCTCAAAGGCCGTGCGGAAGTGGTTCACCTCGGGCTGCTGGGCCATGAGGGAACAGCCGGCCGTCTGGGTGTGGAACCGCAGGCGCCAGGACTCGGGTTTTTTGGCCTTGTACCGGTTGCGCATCTCCCGGGCCCAGATGCGGCGGGCCGCCCGGAACTTGGCGATCTCCTCAAAGAAGTCCAGGTGGGAGTTGAAAAAGAAGGAGAGCCGCGGCGCGAAGGTGTCCACATCCAGGCCGGCCCGGATACCGGCCTCCACATAGGCGAAACCGTCGGCCAGGGTGAAGGCGAGTTCCTGCACGGCCGTGGACCCGGCCTCACGGATGTGGTACCCGGAAATGGAAATGGTGTTGAACTTGGGGGTATGCTGGGCCGAGAACTCAAAGATGTCGGTGATGAGTTTGATGGAGGGCTCCGGCGGGAAGATCCATTCGTTCTGGGCGTGGTATTCCTTGAGGATGTCGTTCTGGATGGTGCCCCGGAGTTTGTGGGAGGGCACGCCCTGCTGCTCGCCAATGGCGATGTACATGGCGTAGATGATGAACGCCGGAGCGTTGATGGTGAACGAGGTGGACACCTGGTCTAAGGCGATGCCGTCAAACAGGATTTCAAAGTCGGCCAGGGTGTCCACGGCCACACCCTCGCGGCCCACCTCGCCCTCGGCCAGGGGATGGTCTGAGTCGTAGCCCATCAGGGTGGGCATGTCAAAGGCCGTGGAAAGCCCGGTTTGCCCCTTTTCCAGGAGGAACTTGAACCGCCGGTTGGTGTCCTGGGCGCGGCCGAAGCCGGCGAACTGGCGGATGGTCCAGATCTTGCCCCGGTACATGTTGGGGTACACGCCCCGGGTATAGGGGTATTCGCCGGGGAACCCGAGGTCGCGGAGGTAATCCAGGTTCTGGATGTCCAGGGGGGTGTAGAGGTCTTTGATCTCCAGGCCGGAGATGGTTTGATAGCGGGGTTTTTGGTCTTTGAAGGCCCTTCGTTTTTGGAGCCACTGCTCAAATTTCTCGCGGATCCTGTTGAGGTCCATTGCCACACCTCCAATCCGGGCCACAGGCGCCCTTTTCGGCATATTATAACGCTCTGGCCCTTCAGCCCTTACCGCTCAAACACGGCCAGAGTCTCTACATGAAAGGTGTGGGGGAACATGTCAAAGGGCTGGAGCCGCACCAGATCGTAACCCAGGTCTAAAAGGCGCCGGGTGTCCCGGGCCAGGGTACTGGGGTTGCAGGAAAGGTA
This sequence comes from Caldifarciminota bacterium, assembly GCA_027069855.1. Classification (GTDB taxonomy): domain Bacteria; phylum Hydrothermota; class Hydrothermia; order WGAB01; family WGAB01; genus WGAB01. The sequence continues at coordinate 2,157 of JALXEF010000120.1, read as the reverse complement.
GAGCACCTGGCGCGGTTTCCTCAGTTCCACGGCCTGCAGCAGATAGGGGTCCAGGCCCTTGCGGGGCGGGTCCACCAGCAGCACCTCCATGTCCTTCACGGTGAGCAGCACATCCTCGGCCCGGCCCTCAATGAACTCCACATTCCAGGCTTCGTTGCGTTCAATGTTCTCCTGGGCGTCCACCACGGCCGGCCCCACCACTTCAATGCCCACCACCCGGCGGGCCAGGTCGCTCAGGCCGATGGCGAACACCCCCACGCCGGCATAGGCATCCACCAGGGTGGTGATCCCTCCGGGCTCCAGAATCTCACGCACCGTTTGCAGGATCTGTTCCAGTTGCCGGGTGTTCACCTGGAAAAAGGACGGGGCCGACACCCGAAAGGTGTGGCCCAGCACCCGCTCCAGATAGTAGGGGTTGCCCAGCACCCGGCGGGTTTCCGGGCCCAGGATGCGGTTCGTGCGTTCCGGATTGCGGTTCTCGGCCACGCCGATGATCTGCTGGGGGTTGAGGGCGATGATCTTGTCGGCCAGCGACCGGGAAATGGCCCAATCCTTGGTGACCAGCACCACTAAGATCTCGCCGGTTTGGCTGCCGATGCGGAGGATGACATGGCGGAGTTTGCCGAAGTGCCGAACCTCGTCGTACACAGTGAGGGGTTCTGATGCCAAAAGGTGCTTGAGGGGGCGGATCAGGTGGTCCAGGGCCTCCTCGGCCACCGGGCAATGATCCAGGTCCACCACATAGTGGGTGCCCTCCTCGTAAAAGCCCATGAGCAGTTTGCCGCGGATGCGCTTGACCGGCATCTGCAACTTGTTGCGGTAGTGCCAGGGCCGGGGCGAGGCCTTGACCTCCGCCAGGGGCAGGTTTTCCATGCCTGCAATGTGGGCGAAGGCGTCGCGGACAATCTCGGCCTTGAGCTGGAGTTGGTACGGGTAGTCCACCATTTGCCACTGGCACCCCCCGCACCGGGGAAACACCGGGCACCGGGGGTCCACTCGATGGGGCGAGGGTTCCAGGATGTCCAGGATTTCGGCCCGGGCGTAGTCGCGCTTGCGCTCGGTGATGTGGACCCGCACCCGTTCGCCGGGTAAGGCGCCGGGCACGAAGATGGTGTACCCCTCCAGCCGGGCCAGGCCCTGGCCCCGGGGCACCACCTTCTCAATCTTCAGCACGAGGGTATCGCGTTGCAGGCTCATGGGCGTGGTTGCGGAGTATACGGGATGGCAAAGGACAGCGGAATGGCATTCCGGCTTGCCACCACTGGGCGACCGTAGGGCTCTCGGCATCCGAAAACCGCTGCCACAACGGTGCGCCCGGTGTTCGGGAACTGTTTCTAAGATGCTGCGCCCAATATTTTTCCCTTCAGGAAGGCTCATCCTTTCACGAGGAACCATCTGAAATCCGGGTTGGTGTTGGAATCCCCCTCCCCTCAATCCCCTCCCACCAGGGGCGGGGACGAATGAAAGATCGCGGTCGAAGCCGCTCCTAACGGGGGCCAGATCTTTGTAGGAGCCGCTTCAGCGGCGATGGCCGGCTCCTGGACTGTGGTGCCTCGGCACCGCCTTCGGGTTCCAGAGCGGCGCCCGGATGCCGCATCCGGAATCCCGTGTGCGGGACGGGGCGCGGTTGAAGAACCTTTCCATTGCTTCCATCTCCGGTACCCGGGATGGGCTGAAATCCGGTACCCGGGGTGGGTCATCCCCTCCCGGCGCACCCGCTCCCGGTGGTTGACAGAACGGCGGTTTCTGCGTATGTATTAAGGCTGCACGGGTCTTTGAAAAGTGGGGGCGTACTGGACTCGACGGAGGTCAAGGAGGCTCTGAAGGCGCATGCCGGGGTGCCGAGCCCCGTAAAAATCGGCGCAAGATAACTGCCAACAACAGTTACGCTCTCGCTGCCTAATTGAGCAGGCAGCGCGTCCCCCTTCGGGGTTCTCCGGCCCGAAGGGTCGGGCGTCATAAACCGGAGATAGCTCCCGGGGCTCCCCGGCCGGCCCCTGGAGCGAAGGTTCTGGCCGGGCCTTCCGCTCCGGCCCTGCCCGTCGGGAGGGGCGGAAGAACCAAAGACGGGCTAAGCATGTAGGGCCTTCAGGGTCTCGGCCTTCGGACGGGGGTTCGATTCCCCCCGCCTCCACCATTTTCTTTTTGCCTTTCCAC
>JALXEF010000119.1 GCA_027069855.1 Caldifarciminota bacterium | reverse complement strand
GGATGGTTCCTTTGCGCTTCTCCACGACCTACACCTCCTTCACGATCTCCTGGGAGTTCCCCCCTCCAGAGTGTAAACATATACCAGGACGACACACATCTAACCTATTGCCGCCCAATAACTTCCGCCCCCTCAGGGGGAGGATTGAGGTGGGGGTGCGCTCTTGGACTGCGGTGCCTCGGCACCGCTTTGAACCCCCTCCCCCCAATCCCCGCCCGCCGGGTGAGGGGATGAGTTAAAGCCCGGGACTTGATGCTAACTCCTTGCCCTCCAACAACTTCCTCTCCCTCTCAGGGACCAATTTACTCTAACCCATTGTGGCTCAACAACTTCCCCCCCTGAGGGGGAGGATTGAGGCGGGGGTGAATTCCAGAGCGGCACCCAGGTGCCGTACTCCAAAAATCTGACGATCTCCTTCTGCCAGGGGTGGCGGCGCTCTGGTGATTTCAGGGGGAACGAAGGTTTACGCCTGTCTCCTTCCTCTGGGTAAACACGCCGCGATGTCCCTGCGGCCCAGCAACTTCCCCTCCCTCAGGAGGACCAAGGCGAGAATGAAAAGGGCATCCCGGCACCACAGCCCATACACTTCCGGGCTGGCCCGGGCGTATACTCCGGGTATGATCGTGTTCGGACCGGTGCCGTCGCGACGGTTGGGCCGGAGCCTGGGGGTCAACCATCTGCCGACCAAGGTGTGCTCCTATGCCTGCGTGTACTGCCAGGTGGGCCGCACCCTGAAGATGCATATCCAACGGCAGGCCTTTCTTCCGCCCGAAGAGGTGGCAGAAGCCGTCCGGAAACGGGTGGAGCAACTGCGCCGGCAAGGAGAATCCCCGGACTTCATCACCTTTGTGCCGGACGGAGAACCCACCCTGGACCAGAACCTGGGCCGAATGCTGGATCTCATGCGGCCCCTGGGCATTCCTCTGGCGGTGATTACCAACGCATCGCTCCTGTGGCAGGAAGAGGTGCAGGAGGACCTGCTCAAGGCCGACTTCGTGTCGCTGAAGGTGGATGCCGTGTCTGAAGCCCTCTGGCGGCGGATCAATCGCCCCCACGGCAGCCTGCGCCTTTCCCGCATCCTGCAGGCCCTGCTGGCCTTCCGGAAACGGTTTCCGGGCACCCTGGTCACCGAAACCATGCTGGTCAATGTGGATTACGGCGATGAGTTCGCCCACATCGCGGCCTTTCTCAAGGACCTCCGACCCCACCGGGCCTACCTGGCCGTGCCCACCCGGCCCCCGGCCGAGCCGTGGGTGGAACCGCCGGCGCCGGAGGTGCTTCACCGGGCTTACCGGATCTTCGCCGAGGCCCTGGGTGAAGAACACGTGGAGTACCTGGTGGGCTATGAAGGCGACGCCTTCTCTTCCACCGGCGACGCAGAAACCGACCTCCTGAGCATTACCGCGGTGCACCCAATGCGTGAAGACGCGGTACAGGCCCTGCTCCAGCGATCCGGTGCCTCCTGGGAGGTGGTAGAACGGCTGATTCGGGAAGGGAAATTGCTCCGCGTGGAGTATCAGGGGCATCGGTATTACCTGCGGGCTTTGCCGAGCCGCCGCCGTTGAACGGCCGGCTCTTTTCCGTTTGCCCGCCGCATTCCACTTTGCAGAAACCTCCGCAGAATTTCAGAGTGCAATGCCCCGGCGTGGCTGCGGGATAAGGGAGTAGCGACCATCATCAGGGTTGACCTCGGGGCTTGTTGGATCCGCAAAAACGGATTTGACTGCAACACCAGGGCGTTTCCCCACGAAGGGATGTTCTGGGCTACAGGGGAACCGGCCTTCAGCGTGCGCCCTGTTTCAAAAACAGGACCTTTCTTGCGCCCCGAGATTCCCGAAACTCGTACGCCAGAAGATACACCCCGGAGGGAAAGGGAGGAAAATTCAGGAGGGAGGATCCCTTCGCCAGATAATTCCGCTTTTCCCATACCCTTCTGCCTGTGGATGAAAACAATGCCAAACGGATCTGCCCTCCCTCGGGCATATCCAGTCTCAGGGTGAGGTTTCCGTTTTTGTAGAAGGGATAGATCCGGATATGCCTGAGGGTATCCCCCTGCTCCGGGGCATCCATGACAGTATCAGCAGCGTAAACCACAAGGAAATCCTCATGGGCATAAATGAAATAGTTTCTGTATGCTATAGGAAAACTCCAACTTGAAAATTGCGCTGGAGAATTAGGTAATATCAGTGAGTAAATCACCTCTGGATAATCCGCTTTTAAAATGTAAAGGATATCTTTATTTGCCACCCATAACATGCTATCGGGCGATATTACTATTCTTGTCATTCTACCACCGTTAGTATCAGCAGGTGGAAGCAATGTACCCCAGAGAAATTCACCATTTATAGAACTTACAACCTTAAAGATGCTAAATATGGTGTCGCCTACATATAATCCGTGGCCCCAGAATATTTTTGAATATCTTGCATTGAGAGGAACATTGTTGCTACTACCGTAGTCCCAGTTTGTCCATAGCAGATCACCGGTTTGGGAATCCAGGGCGTATAGGGGATCGAACCAGGGAGAAAAAATCACCTTACCTTCGTATGCCATTAAATTAAAGACATTGCCACTCCCTGTGAAATCCCATATCAAGTCACCCGTAAGATAATCACGGGCATTCAATACCGTGTCATTGGCAGCTCCAATAATTATCCCATCCTCATAGACTGGACTGGAAAACTCACATCCACCGTTCGCAGCCCACACACTGTCTCCACTATATGTAAAGCAATAAACCTTGTAAAAATGAGGAGGATAAACGAAGGTATCCACAACTATTGGTGACCATTCCACTGTTTTCAATACCTTTCCCCACTTCAATTCCCCTGTAAATGGGTCAAGGGCATAAAATGTCGTATCCTGCCAGGGTGTAAACCCGATCCAAGTACCAACAAATAGAATTGAATCCCCTATACTCAAAGCCGAGGTCATCGCATTCGCCGTGACATACCGCTCCCAGATGATCTCTCCCGTCTCTATGTCCCTTGCTGTGATGATGTTCCACTGACTCACGGATTTTGGGATGAATAACATGTTGTGCCCCGCTGCTCCTGATACCTCGGGAATCCAACTCCCGGGATGTCCCCACTCATCCAGGATCCATTTCATCTCCAGGGGCGGATACAGAGAGAAGGGGTAATACCCGGTATGCTCTGGATCGTATCCCAGCATCCGCCAGGCATAGGGGTCCGGCCCCTCGTAAGTTTTGACCCTTGCCCAGTTGACCCGCCGCCCGGGCTTCTCCTCGGCCGATGGAAGCAGATGGCCCAGATCCCGTACCTGAAGGGCACCTTCGGGAATCTTCCTGGACACCCGGGTGCCGTCCACGGTATGGAAGACAAGCTCCAGGTCTCCCCCCTGCCATTTGCTCTGAGAGAACCAGGGGAAGGTATCGGAGAGGGAGGTGACGGGAGTGGAGTACCGGTGGGTGGCCACCTGATAGGACCGGCCTTTGACATGGAACCAGATGTCCACCCGGGAGACGGCCTGGGCTCTGGAGGGTTGCTGGATATCGTAGGTGATGAGCATGGCGTGGCCGTACTGGTCCAGGGTTGCCTGGGCCTGGATCCAGGCAAGGAGGAACAGGCTCCAGCCGAGAGAGGGCATGGGGTTCCCCCTATGGGCCTTCGGAGGGTTTTTGAGGCTGCGGGAAGGGGGTTTCCATCAGGAGCAGAGCGACGCGAAGCAGGAGAGGGGAGATGGAGGCCCGGGATTCCAGGAATCTGAGGGATGTGGAAAGGGAATCTGCGGACCTCGGTTGAGAAGGGAACGGTGTTCTGGAAGAGGCCGGGAGGGCTGGAAACGAGGGATTCATGATGGGACTTCCCTCCTGCCGATCCCGTGGTTCAGTTTTCCGTTGCCCGTGCAAGGTTCAACCTCCGGGTTCTTTGAATTTTTACGGGCAGGGTCGGGGACTTGTCAAGTCTTTGGGAAATGATCCCGGAACGCTGACACCGCGCTGCAGGCGAAGGACAGCCTGAAATCAGGAGGATTGGCGGAGTTGCTCCAGGGTCTGGACCATCAACTGAAAGTCCCGCCGCATCTCATCGGTGAGGGCTTCCCGTCGGAGCGCGGCCGCCGGATGGTAGGTGACCACCAGGGGAATGCCGAACTTGCTCTGCTGCACCTGCATCCGGAGCAGGCTCATCTTCTTTTGCATACCGTAAAGGGTCCAGGCGGCGAACCGCCCCAGGGCCACCAGCAGTCGGGGCCGCAGGATCTGGATCTGGGCCTTGAGATAGGGAAAACAGGCCTGGATTTCGCCGGGCTCGGGATCGCGGTTCCTGGGCGGCCGACACTTGAGCACATTGGTGATGTACAGATCGGTTTCCCGGTTCAAGCCCACCTCCTGAAGCAACCGGTCCAGCAGCTGCCCGGCCCGGCCCACAAAGGGCTTGCCCTTTTTGTCTTCCTCTGCACCCGGGGCCTCTCCCACGAACATCAGGTCGGCATAGGGGTTGCCGGAACCGAACACATAGTGGGTTTTGGTTTTGTGGAGATCACAACGGGTACATCGCAGCACCTGCCGACGCACCTCTTCCAGCGCCTGGGCCTTGGTTTTGACGCCCTCCGGCAGGATTACCTCGTTCAGCCCCAGGGACTCCAGATACAGGAGTTGCCAGAAACTCTTGCGGCTCATGGAAGCAGGGCGGCGGCCCGCCGGAGGATCTCCCGGGCCAGGCGGTGTTTGGTCCAGCCCTCAAAGGGCAGGGCTTCGGTTTCGGTGAGCAGATAGCCCCGGGTGGTTTCCGAGCCCATGGCCTCCGGCACATTGGCCACCATGAGGTGCACGCCTTTCCGGGCCATCTTCTCGCGGGCCCGCTGCACGAGGTCGCGGTCCTCCAGGGCAAAGGCCACCACCACCTGGCCGGGCCGACGGGGCATGGTGGCGAGGAGGTCTTCGGTGGGCACCAGGGTCAAGCTGCGGCGGCCTGCCCGGCGGGGCATCTTCTCGCGCCGTCGGCGGAGCGGACGGTAATCGCTCACCGCCGCGGCCATGATCACGAGGTCCGCCTCCGGGGCCAGGCGATGCAGCGCCTCCTTCATCTCCTCGGTGGTGCGCACCCGCACCAGGGTGGGTGTCCGCGGGGGTTCCACCGAGGTCTCGCCCACGAGTGAGGTCACCTCAGCCCCCATCCACAGGGCCCAGCGCACGAGCGCACGCCCCATCCGGCCCGACGACCGGTTTGTGATCACCCGCACGCCGTCCAGGTCTTCCTCGGTGCGGCCATACACCACCAGCACCCTGCGCCCCTGCAGGGTCCGGAGGGTTTCCTCGAGGTTCCGGATCTCGGCCAGAATGGTTTCGGGCTCGCTCATCCGGCCCGGCCCCTCATCGCCCGAGGCCAGCGGCCCCACCTCCGGCCCCACGAACGCCGCGCCCAGCCCCTCCAGCCGGGGCAGCACCCCCAGGTTCCGGAGGTTTTCGTACATTTCGCCGTGCATGGCCGGGGCCACCACCACGGGCCACCGGGCCATGGCCAGCAGCGCCAAAAGCGCGTTATCGGCAATCCCCTGGGCCCATTTGCTCAGGGTGTTGTAGGACGCCGGCGCGAGCACCACAAGGTCGGCCCAGCGGGCCAGGTCCACATGCAGGATCCGGCCGGAGGCCTGCCAGAAGTCGCGGTCCGTATAGGCGGGCTCACCGGTGAGGCTGGCAAAGGTCAGGGGCGACACAAAGCGCTCGGCTGCGGGGGTCAACAGGGTCTGCACGCGGTCCCCGTCCTTCACCAGGAGTCGGGCCAGCACGGCCGCCTTGTAGGCCGCGACACTCCCGGTGACTCCCAGAAGGACCTTCACGACGGGACCTTAGAGTTCCTCTTCCTCAACGAACTCGTATTCGACCTTGCCCTCAATGAAGTGGCGGAGGGCCAGGATGGTGGGTTTCTCTTCCAGTTTCAGGCCGTGTTCACGGGCCCAGCGGGCCAGCCGGCGGGCCTCCAGGGCCGCCACCACCACGGCCTCGTACTTGTTCGGTGTGCGTTTCCAAAGTTGCTCAACGGTGAAGCGTTCCATGGATTACGACCTCCTTTTCCGGGCTGCGGCTCGGGCCAACCGGTCGGCCACCCGGTTCTCCTCCCGGGCCACCCACCGGATTTCCACAGCCAGGGTACGCAGATACGCCACCGCCAGAAGATGCAGCAAGCGGAGATTCTCGGCCCGAACCCGATAGCGTCCGGTCAGTTGATTATACAGGAGTTCGGAATCGGTAAAGACCGTGGCGCGGGGGCCTCCGAGGGCCACCAGGTGCCGCAGGGCGAGGAGCAGGGCCAGGTACTCGGCCTGGTTATTGGTGGCCACCCCCAGGGGCACGGATTCCTGCACCAGCACCTTTCCTCTGGAATCCAGAATCAGGATGCCCGCGCCGGCCGGGCCGGGGTTGCCGCTGGAAGCCCCATCCACGAAGATGTGCACCGGCCCCTCAGTCTTCGACATAAATAAATCGCCCACAGTTCTCACAGTGGCCGAATTCGCCGGTGACCTTCAGGTTGATGACCACCTGCACCGGCAACTCGGCGTTGCACCCGGTGCAGGTGTTGTTCTGGACCGGTACCACCACCCGGCCTCCCACCAGGTGTCGCAAACGGTCGTACTGTTTCAGAAGAGAGGCCGGCACCCGAGTTCGGTAGGCCTCGCGACGCGAAGACAACTCCAGCATCTGGTCGTCCAGCCCCTGGAACTCCTTTTCCAGTGCCGCCACCCGGGCCTGGATCTCCTGGATCTGGCGCTCCAGTTCCCGCTGCTTGGCCGGAAGCTCCTGCTCCAGGATCTCCACCTCTTCCATCACTTCCAGGGTCTGGTCTTCCAGCTGGCGGATCTTCTGCTTCTGGATCTCGATTTCGTGGAGTTTGGCCTGGTACTCTTTGTTGTCCTTGAGTTTCAAAAGGTCGGACTGGAACTTCTGCAGGGTTTGCTCGGCAGCCAGGATTTCCTTTTCCAGTTTCCGAATCTGGAGTTTCTTCTGGTTTAGGTGCTCTACAAGCTGCACCTTTTCCCGCTGGAGGGCTTCAATACGCGCTTTTCTTTGCTGGATCTCCTGGGGGATTTCCTGTTTCCGCCGCTGAAGGCGGTCCAAGGCAAGGTCAATATCCTGGAGTTCCAGAAGGGCCTGGAGTTCGGGTTTCATTTGATGGGAAATTATACGGGGTTTCAGAGGTTTTCCCGGCGGAGCCGGTCCAGGCCGTAGCGGGCCGCACCCCAGGAGGGCGGATGGGGCAGGGGTTCGGGCCGGAGCCCTTCCTGCTGCGCGCGTTCCTGGAACCAGGCCCGAAAGACGGCATGCTGGAACAGGCCGCCGGCCACCACGAACCGATCCGGCGGGTTCCGGAACCGGCGCCGCAGGGCCTGCACCATACCGATGAGGGCCTCCACGCCCTGGTCCACCACCCGGCGGGCCACCGGATCCTCCCGGGCCACCTCCATCACCCGGGGGAACCAGCGGGCCAGGTCGCCGGGGCTCGCCCGGTGATACTTCAGGGCCAGGGCCCGGGGCGTTTGGTTCCGGAGCCAGAGGTCCATCAGCCGGGTTTCGGGGCCCCGGCCGTCGGCAGCCCGCAGGGTTTCCTGCAGGGCGCGAAGCACGATCCACGCTCCGGATCCCTCATCGTCCAGGAAGAGGCCGTAGCCGCCGACCCGATGCAGGGTGCCGGCCTCGTCGCGGGCCAGGCCGATGGAGCCGGTCCCGGCAATCAGCAGGATGCCCGGCCGGGCGCCGTGGGCCGCGTAATAGGCGATTTCCACATCCGACAGCGCCTCCACCGGCACCCCGAGTTCCTGCTGCAGCACGGCTTCCACCCGTCGCCGTTCCTCCGGGAGATAGACCCCGGCCGCCCCCACCACCACGAGGGCCGGCTCCGGCAGCCGATGGGCCTGCCGGGCCTGGTCTAAGGCCTGCTTGAGGGCCCGGGCCCAGGGCTCCAGGGCACCGGTTTGAAGGTTGAAGCCGGGCAACTTCCCGGTGGCCACGGTGAGGCCGTGGGGCGAAAGCCAGCGCCACTCGGTTTTGGTGCCGCCGGCATCTACGCCGACGACATGTGCTTCAGCAGCCACCGGGCGCCTCCCTTCAGAGAATAGGCCCGGAACCCCTTCTGTTGCAGGTCGCGGGCCAGTTCAAAGCTGCGGTATCCGCTCTCGCACACCAGCACATAGGGCACCGAGGGATCCAGGGTGGCCACGGCTTCCCGGAACCGGTCGGCCGGGATCCGGCGCGCCCCGGGGATCGGCGGATCGGCCCGCCGTCGCACATCCAGGATCACGGCACCCTCGGGCACCGTGTCCACCTCCACATTTCCCAGAACCTCGGCCGGCGCCGCGCGCAGGGGGAAACTGCGCCGCTCTTTTACGGCCCGAGCCAGAAGTTCGGGGTTCAGCCGCTCCTCCAGTTCCCGCACCCGCTGGGGGTTGGCCCGTGTGACCGGGTGCCGCGCCACCAGCTGGCAATACTCGGCCACCGCCGCGCTCACCTCATAGGTGCCGATCCGGCGGGCCAGGTCAATGATCTCCTGCTTGTCGTAGGTCAGCAGGGGCCGGAACACGGGCACCTCGGCCGCTTCCTCCAGCACCGTAAGGTTCACGAAGGTCTGGGACGACACCTGGCCGATGCTCTCGCCGGTGACCACAGCGGGCACGCCGATCTCCCGGGCCAGGCGGGCCGCGGCCCGGTACATCAGGCGCTTCAGGATAAGGTTCCAGTAGTTTTCCTTCACCCGGGTATGGAGGTCCTGTACCACCGCGCGGAAGTCCACCTCGTGGAACACGGGGTCGGTGCCGTAGCACCAGCGGCGGCATAGGGTTTGCACCACATCCAGCGTACCCTTCAGGTGCAGGGGCCCTCCGAGGTTGAACAGCACGAAGTCCAGGGCCACCCCGCGTTTCATCATAAGCCAGGCGGCCACGGCCGAATCAAACCCGCCCGATACCAGGGCCAGGGCCTTGCCCTCGGTACCCAGCGGCAGGCCGCCGGGGCCGGCGATGCGCTCCACGAAGAAAAAGGCCTGGTGTTCCCGGATCTCAATTTCCACCAGCACCTCGGGGTTCTCCAGGTCCACGGTGCCGTACCGGGCGAGTCGGCCGCCCACCAGGCGTTCCACATCAATCGACCGAAAGGGATGGCGCCCCACCCGTTTGACCCGCACGGCGAAGGTGCGGCCGTCCACCAGCAGGGCATACATCTGCTCGGCGAAGTTCTCCAGATCGCGGATCGTGCGGAAGTACATCACCTCCACGGGCGAAAGGGAGGCGATGCCGAACACCCGTCGGAGCACCTCCCGAGCCTCTTTTTCCTGGCCCTCCGGCACCTCCACGAACAGGCGGCTCCACTCGTTGATCACCCGGTAATCCCGGATCCCCTCGGCGTCCAGAGCCGCCTTCAGGTTCTGAAGAAGCCGCAGGGTAAACCGCTGGCGAACCCTCTTGCTCTTCAGGGTCAGTTCGCCCAGCCGAATCAGAAGGGTCCGCCGCTCCTCTGCCATCGCGTCAGCACCGTTTGGCGATCATCTCAATTTCCACGAGCGCCCCCTTGGGCAGGGCTGCCACCTGCACCGTGGCCCGGGCCGGATAGGGCTCCTGAAGGTAGGAGGCGTAGATTTCGTTGACCTTCTGGAAGTCGTTGAGGTCCTGGAGGTAGATGGTGGTCTTCACCACATGCGAGAAGTCCAGGCCCACGGCCTCCAGCACGGCCTGGAGGTTCCGCATCACCTGATGGGTTTGCTCTTCCACGCCGGCTTTCATCTGGCCGGTTTCCGGATCCAGGCCGATCTGGCCGGAGAGGAACACGAAGTCGCCGGTGTCAATGGCCTGGCTGTACGGCCCAATAGCCCTGGGCGCCCTGTCGGTATGCACCTTTTCCCTCATCACGCAAACCTCCTTTTGGGGTTAAAAGGATACGCCCAGCGAGGCATCAGTTGGACCAGATCCGGCATCCTTTGCCGAAGACCCTAACGGCCTGACCTCTGCTGCAGAGCAGGCCCCCTTGCCTTTCCCAGGCAAGGTTGTATAAAATTTGCCCCAAACTTGAGTTCATAGGTCCGGTAAGGTTTATCGAAAGGGTATCGGAAAAGGAGGTCCGTAATGCGTGGGTTCCTGTACGGAATCGCGGGAACGATTCTGTTCTGGAACACTGCGATCCAGGCCTTCGGGCCTGTGGCCGAACCTTTCCCTTCCCCTCATCCCCTGGCTGTCCGCGACTCCTCGAACATCAACGGTGTGGCAACCCATCCCTGGGGCCTGGCCCACGGTCTGGCCTACGACGACACCCGAAGCGCAGCGTTTTTGGCCGTGGGCCGACGGGTTCTCATCCTGGACCTCAGCAATCTTTCGGCCATCGACACAATCGCGAGTTTCCCTCTGAACGACATCGCACGGGACCTGGCCTATGATCCCACCGCCCAACGGCTCTACGCCGCCAACGAGTACGACGGAGAGGTGACCATTTGGGACGTTTCCACCCTGAGCGCCCCGACGCTTTTGGGAACGGTTCCCTTGGAGCCCCATCTCAAGGCCATTGAAGTCCGCCACGACACGTTACTCGGGGTAACCTTCTGGGCAAAGCTCCTGCTGTACGATGTGTCCAATCCGGCGTCTCCGCAGTTCCTGGCCTCTATCACCGTGCCGGGGGCGCCCCACGGCCTGGCGCTTCAGGGAGACTACGCCTACCTGGCCCTCGCACCCCTGGGGGCAACCCAGGGCGGCCTGGCTATCGTGCACCTGCCGAGTGCCACGCCGGTGGGCCTGTTCACCCCAAGCGGCGGCGACTGGTGCTGGGATGTGGAGGTTTCCGGCACCTATGCCTATGTGGCCTCGGATAGCGGGTTCCGCGTCATCGATGTCCAGAATCCCCTGGCCCCAACCCAGGTGGCCTACCTGCCCTTTGGAGGGCCTGCGGGACGACCGCATCATACCCTGACCCTGAACCTCCAGGGATCCTATGCCTACCTGACCACCGTGAAGTTCTGGCGCCCCTATGGGTCCACCCTGCAGGTGGTGGACATCAGTGTTCCCACGAGCCCGTCGGTGACCCACAGCCAGAATCTCGATCATTCCTGGGTTCAGGAGATCCTGGCCCGGGGGAACCGGCTCCTTTTGAGCGCGGGGCATCGGGGTGGCCTGGAAGTATGGGATCTGACGAACCCGGGAATACCGGGGCCGGTCCTCGGAACCTTCGGAATCCCCGAGGCCGGTTTCTTCCTGAAAATGGCCTTTTTGAACGACACGGCCTACATTGCCACAGGGTTCCAGGGCATCGGCATCGTGGACTTCACCGATGCGACCCAGCCGGTATGGCTCGCCACCTTTGCCCTGCCCTCCGGGGCTGCGGGGATCCCGGCGGTGGACCCGAGTTTGCGCCGTCTTCATGTAGCCACAAGTGAGGGAGAGTACTACATTTACGACCTCACCAACGCGGCCTCCCCGAGCCTTTTGGGCAGCGCGAATTTTTCGCAGTTTGAGTTTACCGGGCTCCAGTTGCAGGGCACCTATGCCTATCTGAGTGATGTGGACTCGGGCCTTGTGGTGCTTTCGGTGGCCGATCCCACAAACATCCAGCGGGTGGCCTCGCTGAACCTCTCCGGCACCGGCCGAGGCCTGCGGGTCCTGGGGTCCTACGCTTTTGTCGCCGCCGACCTCGCCGGGCTTCATATCGTGAACATTGCCAACCCTGCCAATCCCACACTTGTGGGCAATTTCCATCGCTCGGCTTCGCCCTTCCCCCTGTGGGATGTGGATGTGAATGGCATCTGGGCCTACCTCGCGTACTACGACTCGCTGCTGGTGGTGGATATCGGAACGCCCTCGTCTCCGGTACGGGCAGGTGGCACAAGCGCTGGCAACAGCCGAATCTTAGGGGTTCGGGTGGCAGGTAGCCGGATCCTGGTGAGCAACTATGGCGAAGGCCTGCGGATCTACGATCCTTCGCTGAATCAATTGGGCTACAACAACTGGCCCAACTATCTGTTCCAGGTGTATCCCGTGCAAAACGGCGCCTACCTGGTGGCGGCGGAGGGACCGGCTGGGTTCCACGTGTACCAGCCCACGGGCGGAGCCACAGGGGTGGCAGAGTTGCCCAGAACACCTGGGGCATACCCCCGGCTGTGGTCCTTGGCCGGCGACCTCTTTGCCGAGGTCCCCGAGGCCGGAATCCTTCGGCTGTATGACGTCACCGGGCGGCAGGTGTGGCATGGTTCCTTGCCGAAGGGGGTGCACCGGATTCCCGGCCCTTCTCAAAGCGGCATCTACCTCTGGACCTGGAAAGGGGCGTTGCGGGGCAAGGTGTGGCTGCTGCGGTAAAGGGTTCCGGTTCAGGCAACCTTTTTGCCCTCCTCAAGGGTCACCGGAAGCCCCGGCGCCGGGATTCCTGGCACGAGAGGCTTAACCGCCAGCGGTATCCCAGGCCAACCGGGCCCCAGCAGGTGTGAACGCTGAACCCCCCTAAACTCCGAAGGCCGGGAGCCCCCTCCTTGACAGAATACCATAGGGGGTATACTATACGGGCGGAGGTGAGCATGAACAGCGTGGTGTACCTGACCGAAGAGGAGAAGCGGCGGCTCGTGGCCCGGGTCCGACGGCTCAAGGGCCAGGTGGAGGCCATTGAGCGACGCCTGGAGGCTGGCGAGTGCGCCGACCAGCTGATCCAACTGGCCCTCGCGGTCCGCGGGGCCGCCGGCCAGCTGGCCGCAGAACTGGCCGCTCTGCATCTGAACGATTGCGTGCAGACCTGCATGGTGGACCGGGAGCCTGACCCCGAGGCCCGAATCCGACGGCTCGTGGAGGTCATCAAAAAACTCGCCAAAAACACATAGGAGGCACCGTGAAGCATTTTCAACTGCGCATCCAGGGCATGACCTGCTCGCACTGTGAGGAAACCGTGCGCAGGGCCCTGGAAAGCGCCGGCGCCCGCGTGCTTGAGGTCTCCTGGCAAAAGGGCATCGCCCGGGTGGCCGGAGGTAACCCAGAGGCGCTCAAAGCACAGGTAGAGGCCACCGGATACCGGGTAGCCAGGATAGAACCCCTGGAACCCGACGACGAAACACCCGCCGCCACTTCCATGCTCGTGATCGGCTCGGGTTCTGCGGCCTTCGCCGCCGCCATCGAGGCCCGAAAACAGGGAGCAGCGGTAACCATGATCACGGGCGACCGGTTCGGCGGCACCTGTGTCAATGTCGGCTGCGTGCCCAGCAAGTTCCTGCTGCATCGGACCTCTGTTCTCCACACCCTGCGCCATCCGCCCGCACCCTGGAGGGGATGCCCGGAAACCCCCGACATGGCCGCCCTGCAAGAAGCCCGAAAGGCGCTCATCCAGACCCTCCTTCAGGAAAAATACCGGGATGTGGCCGACCTCTGGGGCATTGAGCGGATTCCGGGCAGGGCCCGTTTCGTGGATCCCCACACGGTGGTGGTCAACGGCCGGCGCCTTGCCTTTGAACGGGCCATCGTGGCCACCGGCGCCCGGCCCTGGATCCCGCCGATCGAGGGCCTCCGGGAAGCGGGCTTCTGGACCAGCACCGAGGCGCTGGAAAGCCCCATCATCCCCCGCCGCCTGGCCGTGATCGGTGCCAACGCCGTGGGCCTGGAACTGGCCCAGATCTACGCCCGGCTGGGCAGCCGGGTGGTGCTCCTGGAGGCGCAGCCCCGCATCGCCCCCTTTGAGGAACCCGAGATTTCGGCCTTCCTCCGGGAACGCCTGGAACAGGAGGGCATCCGTGTTCTTACCGGCCTCCGAATCCATCGGGTGGAGCGCACGGCCGGCGGCAAGCGCATCCTCTGCCAGGACGGCATAGAGCCTGTGGAGGTAGACGAGATCCTGGTGGCCACCGGGCGCCGACCGAACACAGAGGGGCTGAACCTGGAAGCGGCCGGCATCCAGACAAACCCGCGGGGTGCCATCCTCGTGGACGAAACCCTCCGAACCAGCCATCCCCAGGTGTATGCCGCCGGGGATGTCACGCCCCATCCCCAGTTCGTGTACCTGGCGAGCCGGATGGGCCAGGTGGCAGCCCGCAACGCCCTGGGCGTGGCCCGGGAGACCTTTGACCCCGGCCTCGCACCGCGGGTGATCTTCACCGATCCGGAACTGGCGGCCGTGGGCTTGACCGAGGCGGCAGCCCGGGAACAGGGACAGGAGGTCCAAACCGTGGTCATGGACCTGGATGTGGTGGCCCGGGCCCGGGTGGAGGGCCAAACCGGCCGGATCAAACTGGTGCTGGAGGCTCCCTCGGGCCGGCTCCTGGGCGTCCACCTGGCGATGCCACGGGCCAGTGAGGCCATCTACGCGGCCACCCTGGCGCTCCAGGCCGGGCTCGGCGTGCAGGACCTGGTCCGGAGTTTTGCCCCCTACCTGACCTATGCCGAGGGCCTGCGCCTGGCTGCCCAGGCCGTGGAAACCGATCCCCATCGCCTGAGCTGCTGCGCCTGACAACGAAACGCCCGTTTTTCGGAGACCTCTCCTGCGAGGATCCCTGTTTGGCTCCAGGGCAGGCTATCGTGTCTTCGTTCAACACCCCCGAAGGCTTGACAAGGGGGCCGGGGGTGTGTAAAAATTAAGCACCATCCCCATCCAACCACCCCCTCCTGCCCCAGGGAGTCCGTCCCCGCTCCCTGGGGATTTTTTTTGCCGGTGCGCACAAGCGTTTTCGGGGACAAGTGGGCGCGCCCCACCTCGCAGATCT
>JALXEF010000118.1 GCA_027069855.1 Caldifarciminota bacterium | reverse complement strand
CAGGGGCGATCGGCCCACAGCAGGATGAGTTCCACGGTGTCCTCGGGGGCCTGCAGCAGGAGCCCGGCTCGGCCGTAGCCGTCGGTGGTCAGGGAGTCGTAGCCGGCGGTGGAATCCCCCACATAGATCACGAGATACGAAGCGTAGGGGCGCAGATTCAGAAAGGTCCAGAAGGCTCGGCTGCCGTGGGTTTCCAGAAGCGCCACCGAATCCCGAAGGATTGGGTTGACTTCCAGCAGGCGATGCTCCTGGTACCAGAGGCCGGTGCCCTGGGAAATCTGGCGGAACTCGGGCAGGGAGGGCGTGGCGGCCGGAGCCAGGTCAAAAACCGCGACCCCTTCAAAGTCGGTGGAATCGGCCAGGCTGGTGATGGTCCAGACCGTATCCGTGGGGCGGGTTTCCAGGCCCTGGGCCGTGGCATAGGGGGAGAGCCAGAGGAGCCGGGCCGCCAGTGAATCCTGGAGCAGCCACAGGGTGTCGCCGTGCCACTGCGGGGTGCCGAAGAGGTGGTACCGCAACTGGTACCGGGCGGCGTACTCCGGCGGTGAAACAATGCGGTCCCACACCAGCACGAGGGTGTCCTGGGGCAGGATCCAGACGCGGCGGTGGAAAAGCGAGACCGTCTGGTAGCTGCCCTGGGCCTCGGCCTCCAGCAGCACGCCCGAGGAATCGCGGTAGGGATCCCACAGGGTGCCGCCGTCGGTGCGCCACACCTGGCCCAGGGTATCGCCGTTCCAGAATACCTGCAGGGTGCTGTGACCCTCGGTGTAAGGGCGGTTTCGGTAGGTGTCTTCCCCGATGACCCACCGGTTGCCCAGGGCGATGTACAGGGTGTTGTTGTCCAGGTGGTTGTGGAAGGCCCCGGCGTCGCGGGCTTTGAGGGCAACGAACAGGGTGCGGGGGTCCTCCCAGGCGCTTCGGTACACGGCCAGCCCTACCACGGGAAACCGCTGGAGCCGACTCAGGGAAAGGGCCTCGGGCGAGGCGGCCGATTGGGTGTTGTCCAGCCACAGGAAGGTACCGAAGATCAGGTAGTCGCCCCATAAGCCCTGGCCGTAATCAAAGGTGTATCCGGAGATCTTTGAAAGGTACCACTGGGCCAGGGGATCGTTGCCGTGGGACGCCAGGTACGCAAAGAGCTCCGGCGTCTGCTCCATGAAGCCCTGGATGACCGCCGAGTTGTCGCCCACAGGAGGGTACAGGCGCCATCCCGGCAGGGCCAGGGTGGTACGGTACCGGGTGAAGGGGAGCATCTGGTCGCGGAGCCAGGTTTCCCCGCGCCGCTCCAGGGCCTGGGCAGCCATGGCCAGATGCACAAAGGCGTAGGACGCGAAAAAGGAGTTCTCCCGGGCGTCACCGGTCGCGGAGCCGAAGCTTTCCACCGGATTGCTGAAGAAATCCTGCAGGATTCCCCGGGCCGTTGCCAGGGGGCCCGCGGTGTACGCCGAATCTTCCACCATCAGGCAGGTCAAAAGCAGAGCTGTGGCCCCGACCAATGCCTTATTAGAACGGACAGGCCGCTCGGACAAAACGCCCACCCGCAGGGCCAGGTCGGCCTGCTGCACGCCCTTAACAAGGAGGACGTTCTCCAGGCTCATGCGGTCAAAGTCCGAAAGGGCATCGTACACCAGGTCGTAGCCTATGGTGAGGGCCAGCAGGTAATGGAACCCGTCGGTTTCCATGTAGAGCGGTGTGGGGTTGTGGTAATAGAAGGGCCATTCCAGCTGGGGCCAGTTGCTGAGGCTCCGGAGGATGCCCCGCACCTTGGCGGCGTGGGCCGAGTCACCCAGCAGGGCGTGCACGAACCCCTCGCTTTGAATCCAGTGGGGGATGTGGGCCTGGTATAAAAGGCCGCTCCACAACGGCGGCGGCCACGGGAAGGGATAGGGATACCGCACCTCGCCGTCTAAAAGCACCAGGGTGTCGGTTTCCAGGTATCGGTTCGCCCTGGCCTGAAGGCTGTCCCAGAGTTCCGCTGGTGCGATGCCCGAGGTGCCGGTGTAGGAATCGGTGGTTTTGAAAAGCAGGATCGGCAAGTCTTCCAGGCCGAAGAGCAGGCTCGGGTGCAGGCCGATGTCGGGCGCGGATACGAGGTAATCGTCCACCAGAAGTGTGCCGGTGCCGCCCGCCGGCAGGCACAGGCGCGTGCTGTCGGGCAGGGTGGCCTGCAGAGGCCGGAAACCGGTGCCCACCTGGCGGCCGTTCAGGTACACGAAGTCCAGGGTATCGGTCAGGAGCACCTGGATCCGGTACCAGTTCTGGGGGTGCACCACCGTGTCGGGCACCAGAAGCAGCGAATCCTGGTCAAAGAGGTGGGTGCCGGTGGAATCCTCAATTTGCAGGGCGTAGTGATCGGCGTCCAGGGCCAGGAGATGGAGCCGGAGCCGGCCCAGATCCCAGACGGTGCCGGTTAAGCCGGTGCCGGCCTCGGGCAGGTTGAGGTAGAGTTCCACGACGGCCGGAGGGCAGAGGCCTTCGCAAACCGGAAACCGTACCCAGGTGGTGTCGTCGGCCAGCGAGGTGAGTTGAAGGCTCACGATACCGTGGTTCTGGCGGCGGAACCCGGCGGGGTCGTCCTGCACATAGGGGGGATCGTAGGCCAGGGAAACCGAGCCATGCCAGGTAATCCGGCTCAGGGTGGAATCTTCAAAGTTCTCCCACCAGATTACCCGACCGGCCAGGGGGGTGCTGGCCACGAGCCAGAACAGGAGGCTCCCCAGCCACCAATGTTTCCAGGATTGCATACCAATATCGCTCCAGAACCTCGGCCCAGATAAAGGGGTTTGCACAATTATAACCGCACGGCCATATGCTTAAACCCTGGAAGGAGGTTTTTGCGAATGTGGACCCTGTTGCTTCTGGCTGTGCTGGGCGTGGAGACGCCGGGCCCCGGGTTTTCCGTGCCCCGTCCTTCGCCCGACGGCCGCTGGATCGCCTTTACCTATCAGGGCGACCTCTGGGTGGTGCCCCGCGAGGGCGGCCGCGCCCTGCGGCTCACCGACTCCGACGGCTACGAAACCGGTGCCCTCTGGACCTCCGACGGCAAAACCCTGGTGTTCTATTCCAGCCGGTACGACGACAGCCACATCTTCGTGATGCCGGCCGACGGCAGCGCCCCGCCCCGCCGCCTCACCTTCTTCGGCAACGATTGGCCCCTGTTCCTGAGGCACGATACCCTGTACTTTGCGAGCCGACGCACGGAGTTCCGCGGGGCCGTCTATCGTATCCCCCTGCACGGCGCCAAAATGCCCGAAAAGGTGCTGGACTTTGAGGTGCTCAACGCGGCGCCGGTCCCCGGCACCGATACCCTGGTCATCGAGCGGGGCGCCACGAACTGGTGGCGCCGCCGGTACCGCGGACCGGCCAGTCGCGACCTCTGGCTCACCGACCTCAAGGGCTCCTTTGCCACCCGCATCACCGACTTTGCCGGGCGCGACGCTTGGCCCATGGTCTCGCCCCGGGACCGCCGGATTTACTTCGTGTCCAACGAGGGGCCCGAGAACACCGGCAACCTGTGGAGCATGAACCTGGACGGCACCGACCGCCGGCAGTTGACCCATTTCACCGAAGAGGTGCTGTTCCCGGCCATGTCGGCCGACGGCTCGGTGATCGCCTTTGAAAGCCTGGGCCACCTGTATGTGTACGATGTGGCCACGGGCACGGTGCAACGCCTGGAAATCCAGGTGCCCCGGGATCCCAAGGGCCGCGATCCCTTCGCCCTGCGGCTCACCCGGGATGCCACCCACTTCGCCCTCTCGCCCCGGGGCGATGAACTCGCCTTCATCGTGTACGGCCAGGTGTTCGTGATGGAACTCAAGGATGGAACCCCCGGCACGATCCGCCGGATCACCCGGTTCCAGCGTCCCTGCAGGGATGTGGCCTGGCATCCCAAAGAGGAACAGCTGGTGTTCGCGTCGCTGGAGGACGGCGACTGGGACCTGTATACGGCCCGGCCCAAGTACAAAAAGCGCTTCGTCAAGGACCAGGTGTTTGAGGTGCGCAAACTCCTGGATACGCCGGTCACCGAAGCCCGGCCCCTGTATTCCCCGGACGGCAAACACCTGGCCTTCCTCCAGAACCAGGGCACCCTGATGGTGGCCCGGAGCGACGACACCCATGCACGGCCGATCGCTCCCTGGAACGATGTGATCTGGGCGGACTGGTCGCCCGATTCCCGATGGCTGGCCTTTTCCCGCACGGCCCTGGGCTGGCGCGAGGATGTTTACATCGTGCCCCGGGACGGCTCCCGGCCGCCCTTTAACCTGTCGGACCACCCGAACGACGATTACCGGCCCCTGTGGAGCAGCGACGGCCGGCGGCTGAGCTTCGCCTCGCGCAACGCCGAGGGTGACCTCTGGATCAAGGAGGTGTACCTGCGGGAGGAAGACGCCCTGCGGGACCGCTCCTGGTGGGAGGAACACCGCGACAGCCTGAAACTGGAGGGGCCGGTGCAGATCGATTTTGAGGGCCTCCGCGACCGCATTCACACCGTGGCCCAGTTTCGCGGCGGCTACAA
>JALXEF010000117.1 GCA_027069855.1 Caldifarciminota bacterium | reverse complement strand
CTGCATCCTGAAGGGCACCCGGCCCGTGACCGACGGGGCCTTCGGCCTTCGGATCGTAAAAATCCTGGAGGCTGCCACCGAGAGCCTGAAGAACCGCGGCAAGTTCGTACCCCTCAACCTGTAAGCACCATGTGGCTGCTCCTGGCCCTCCTCGCCTTCGCCGAGGGGCTGGAGCCCCGCCTGAGTGTGCGGGATCAGGCGCTCCAGCAACAGGGCCTTCCTGCGGTGTTCCGGCTTCTTCCACCAGATACCGGCGGCCACGGCATGCTCGCCCTTACCCTGCACCGGGATACCACCCTCTGGACCACCAGCGTGCTGCGGCTCTCCTGCGGCCGGGGCCCCTGGCTCTGGACCTGGGAACCCATGCTGAAAACCGGCAACGACGGCCGGTATCCCCGGCAGTGGTTCCACGATGCCTTCCGCTCGGATTTCCGCCGGGCCCTGATCCTGTGGCGCCCGGCAAAGGCGTTTCGGCTGTGGGCCGGCCGCGCGCCGGTGCACCTCGGCGAATCGGCCCGGTTTCCCCTGCTCTTCTCGGAAGAAGCCGTGCCCATGGAACTCGTGGCCTGGCAGGCCCGCTGGGGCCCTGTGGCCTTCACCCACCTGCTGTCCCAGTGGCCGGATATCCAGGCCCGGCGCACCACCTTCCCCGGCGACACCACACCGGAACAACAGGCCCACCGTTTCCTCTCGTACCACGGCCTGACCCTGACCATCGGCTCCCGTGGACGCGTTGGCTTCAGTGAAGCCTTTCTCTACGGGGGCGACATGGGGTTCCAGTTGCTGTACGCCAATCCCTTCACCCTGTACTACACCAACCAGTTCAACCACTATCCCATGGCCGACGGCAACATCCTGTGGCTCTTCCACGGGCGCTGGCTCCTCCCCGGCCACACCCAGATCTACGGCGAGTTCCTGGTGGACGACTTCCAGTACGCCCCGGATGTGTACCACGAACCCAACCATCTGGCCGGATTGATTGGGCTGGAGGGCGCGCGGGGGTCCTGGGCCTGGCACCTGGAATACGCCAAACTCTCCGCCTGGGTGTACAACCACTTCTACGCCTACGACCGGTTTGAAATCTACGGGATTCCGACGGGCTACCCTTTCGGCCCGGATCTGGAAACCGCCTGGCTCCGGATCCAGCACCGGAGCCCACGGCTGGCCCTGGCGCTGGACCTGGTATGGCGGGTTCAAGGGGAAAACCGGGTGACCACTCCGTGGCCCGTGCCGGAGGACGGACCGGCCGATACCACGTACCGATTCCCACAGGACAACTTCCTGCGGGGCACGGTGTACCAGACCTGGGAGATCGGCGTGCCCTGGAGCTGGCAGCCGACGGAAAGCCTGTGGATTCTGGGGCGCGCGGGCTGGCTCCTGTGGAAACAGGGGAACCGGTCCGAACAGAGCCCCGTTGGAGAGATCCAGATACGCTGGCGGCTGCCCCTGCCTTAGATCAGCCCCCCATCCACCACGATCACCTGGCCGGTGATATAGGAGGCCTCCTCCGAGGCCAGGAACAGGATCACCCGGGCGATCTCTTCGGGCTGGGCGGGCCGTCCCAGGGCGATCTGGCTCCGGTACGCCTCCTTCACCGCCTCGGGCAGGTCGGCGGTCATGCGAGTCTCCACATAGCCCGGCGCCACGGCCACCACCCGCACATTCCGGCTGCCCACCTCCCGGGCGAGGGACCGGGTAAAGGCGATGATGCCGGCCTTGGACGCCGCATAGGCCGACTGCCCCGGATTTCCGGTGATGCCGATCACCGAGGAGACATTGATGATCACCCCCCGGCGCTGTTTGAGCAGGGGACGAAGGGCGGCCTTGGTGTAATGGAACACCCCGGTGAGGTTGACCTCCAGCACCCGGTGCCAGTCTTCCTCGGTAAGGCGAAGCAGGAGTTTGTCAATGGCGATGCCGGCGTTGTTCACCAGAACATCCAGCCGACCCCAGCGCTCCAGCACCGCCTGCACCACCTCGCGGGCACGGTCGGCGTCGGTGACATCGGCGGCAAACACGGCCACCCGCTCGGGGTCGCCTCCGAGTTCCTGGAACCGGCGTTCCAGGGCCTCCTGGTTCCGGGCCACCAGGGCCACCCGGGCGCCTTCCCGATGGAACGCCTGGGCTGTGGCCCAGCCGATGCCGGTGGAGGCACCGGTCACAAGCACCACCTGGTTTTGGAATCTCATGGGCCTTCCTCCTTGGGCCGGGTTTCCTCGCTGGAGGCCTGCTGAAACTCCTCCAGGGCCTCCTGCAGGAGCCGTTGATCCTCTTCGCTCAGGGTTTGGGTTTCCAGAAGGTCGGGACGCCGCAACAGCGTACGCAACAGAGCCTGCTTCCGGCGCCACCGCCGGATCTCTGCGTGGTTGCCCGACCGCAGGACCTCCGGCACCTTCAGCCCCCGAAACTCGGGGGGCCGGGTGTACAGCGGGGCATCCAGCAGACCGGTTTCAAAGGAATCGGTGAGGGCCGAGTCCTTGTCGCCCAGGCTGTCGGGCAGCCAGCGGGCCACGGCGTCCAGGAGCACCAGGGCGGCGGGCTCGCCCCCGGAGAGCACATAGTCGCCGATGGAAATCTCCAGGTCCACCCAGCGGCGCACCCGCTCGTCCACCCCCTTGTACCGTCCACAGATCAGGATCAGGTGGCGCCGGCCCGCCAGGTCCTTGACCCGCTCGTGATTCAGGCGCTCGCCCTGGGGAGAAAACAGGATGACAAGGGATTCGGGGGTGTGCACCGACTCAATGGCCCGCACGATGGGCTCGGGCTTCAGCACCATGCCGGCGCCCCCGCCATAGGGGTAATCGTCCACCTCCTTGGGGCTATCGGCAAAGGAGCGGAGATCCAGAAGGTTCACCTCCAGGGTGCCGTGCTCTATGGCACGCCGCACCGGCCCCACCTTCAGGGGAAAGGCGAAGTACTCGGGGAACAGGGTGATGATGTCAATCCTCAAACGAGGCCTTCTTTCCTGCGAATCCGAAGCCATCCTTCCTCCAGGTTCACCTCCACCACATACTCCCGGGCGAAGGGCACCAGTACAAAGGCGCCTTCCGGCGTGCGAATCTCCAGGGTTTCCCCGATGCCGAAGCGGTGGACATCGTGCACGGTTCCGATACGGGTCCCTTCGGTATCCAGCACCTCCAGGCCGACGAGGTCATGGAAGTAATAGGTGTCGGCCTCTTCAATGGGGGCGAGTTCTCGGCGTTCCACAAAGAGGATCTTTCCGCGGAGGAGTTCGGCTTCGTCGCGGCTGTGTACCGAGGCGGGTTTAAGAATCAAGTGGTGTCCGCCACCCGGCCTCAGGGATTCCACCTCTAAGATCTGTCGTTCGCCACCGCGGACCAGGATAAAACGGGAGAACCGATACAGTTCCTCCCCTGTTTCGGTCAGCGCAATAACCTTTACCTCACCCTTCAGGCCATACGGGCGGGTGATCCGTGCGACCGCGACGAGTGCGTGCGGGTCTTTGCGTGGATTACTCAAGGATCTCGAGGACCGCCCGCTTCCCCTTCTTCATGGCGGCCGCCGAGATGATGGTACGAATGGCCTTTGCCGTCTTGCCCTCCCTGCCGATCACTTTCCCGAGATCACCCTCGCCAACCTTCAGCTCGTAGATGACGGTCTTTTCGCCGGGAATTTCGGTCACGGACACGAGGTCAGGATTGTCCACCAGCGCCTTCGCGACATACTCAATGAGTTCCTTCAGGTCTGCCATGGTTTACACCTCCTTTTAGGCGGAGCCCTCTTCAGGAGTGGTGGCGGACACCACCTTCGTTTCGCCTTGGGTCTTGCGCGCCAACTTGATCAAAGCCGCGGCCCGTTCGGTTACCTGGGCCCCCTTCCGAATCCACTCGTCCACCTTTTGAAGGTCCACCTTGTACACCCCGTCGCGCAGGGGATCGTAATGCCCTACGATATCCAGCATCTTCCCATTCCGCCGGGTACGGGAATCCATGACCACCAGCCGGTAGAGGGGCCGGTTCCGCTTGCCGATGCGCATGAGTCTGATCTTTACCACGGTCGTTGCCTCCGTCGCTTGGTTTGCCGGCTTATTTTAAGGCGAGTTCTCCACTCCTTTCAACACGGCCACGGCCTGCGCCGGATCCGCCGCCTTTACCACATAGGAACCCGAAACCAGGAGTTCCACCGGCCGGTGCCGGAAATGGCGCACCGTCTCCCGATTGATGCCTCCGTCCACAGCGATGCGGAGCGCCGGGAACCGCTCCGCCCGCAGGGCCAGCAGCCGATCCAGCTTGGGCAGCACCTCCGGCATAAAGGCCTGGCCGTAAAAACCCGGATGCACCGTCATCACCAGCACCTGCTCTATCTCTCCCAGGTAGGGGACGATCGCCTCCAGGGGGGTTTCCGGGTTCAGGGAAAGGCCGGGCGCCATGCCCAGCCGACGAATCTCCTGGATCAGCGGCCGAGGATCCGGGGCCACCTCAATGTGAAAGATCAGGGTATGGGTGCCGGCCCGGGCGAAGGGCTCCAGGAAATCGCCGGGGTTGGTGATCATCAGGTGGCTGTCCAGCGGCAACCGGGTGAGCCGATGCACGGCCTCCACCACCAGGGGGCCGAAGGTCAGATTGGGCACGAAGTGGCCGTCCAT
>JALXEF010000116.1 GCA_027069855.1 Caldifarciminota bacterium | reverse complement strand
ACCTCTCCTCCCCCGTCCGTCGATACATCTGGAGGTACAGGGTGGCCAGGTTGTTTTGCGTGGCCGCCCACTGGGACGGACTCTCCTCCTGGGTGTACACCTCCAGCGCCCGGCGGTAGGCCTCCTCCGCTTGCCGGGCATACCTCTCCTCCCCCGTCCGCTCGTACAGGCCAAGGTACAGGTTGGCCAGGTTGTTTTGCGTCATCGCCCAGTCAGACGGGCTCTCCTCCTGGGTGTACACCTCCAGCGCCCGGCGGTAGGCCTCCTCCGCTTGCCGGGCATACCTCTCCTCCCCCGTCCGCTCGTACAGGTCAAGGTACAGGGTGGCCAGGTTGTTTTGCGTGGCCGCCCACTGGGACGGACTCTCCTCCTGGGTGTACACCTCCAGCGCCCGGCGGTAGGCTTCTTCCGCTTCGGCCGCCAGAGCCGCGTCGCCGGTTATCTCGAAAAGATGGGTACACGCGTTGCCCAGGGTTCCCTGCAGCGCGGCCCACAGCTCAGGGCTTGCCTCCCGTTCCACCTGCCCCAGCAGGTCACGGCTCAGGGCCCGCAGTCGCTCCAGGCTCGCCCGGTTCGAACGAGCTTGCAGCCGGGCCAATTCCTCTAACGCTGCTCGCAGTTCATCGGGAATAGGGAAAGACTCCAGAGCGAAGCCCGTCTCCTGCCAGCGGGCCAGGTGCTCCCGGTGGCGGGCATAAAGGGCCGCCAGATCCTCCTCCCCCTGCTCGCGGGCTTTCCGGGCCAGCTCATCCAGCAGGCGCAATGCATCCGGCGTATGCAGGCTCGGGGTCTTTTGCGCCAGCTCCCGGGCCTGGTTCCAGGTGTCCGTGGCTACGAAGTTCAATACCGCGGCCAGTAGGGGACGACGCTGCCGCAGTTCATCCAGTGAGGCCAGCACCCGCTCCCCCCGCTGGGCCGTTTCCTGGTCCCCCGCCTGCCGGGCTGCGGCCACCAGGCCCTCCACAACCGCCCGGATCTGAGGGGCCAGGAGTTCGGGCCACTCCTCCAGCAGAGATTCTACTTCCTCCGGGGAGGTCATGGCCATGAGGCGTTGCACACGCGCCCGGTGGGCCTGGAAGCGAGGATCCTGCAACATGCGCGCCATGCTTACGGTCACGACTACTCCGGCCAAGAATTCAGCCGCCTCATAATGCCCTTGCTCCCTTGCCTCCCTGGCCCAGACCGTGTATACAGCCAGTATGTGGATGTCGAATTCCTCCAGGTGGTCGCGCAGGAAGGCCTCAGGGTCCTCTGCTTCGAGGAGACGGTCAAGGAGGTCTCTGGCGCGTTGCACCAGGGCCTCCGGCGACGGTTGGGAAGTGTCGGTAGGTTTAGACATGGTAATTACCTCTCACAGCAGTGCCTTTGTTGCCTCCTGCATAAAGTGGATTCACCCACAGCGGACAAAAGGGAACCACCTCTTTTTTGCACCAGGTCTTATTGTACTCCACCCAGCCATTTTTTCAAAACCTATACATGCTCCATCACAAGCCGTTGCTCTTACAGGTACGCACATCTAAGGGAAAGTTCACCTTTCTCGGAACAGGCCTCCGAAGAAGTCGGGAATTTTCGCCGGCACCGGCTCCTTGCCCGCTCCCCGCACCGGGCGTAAGATTGGAGGCCCCCAGGAGGTGCCTATGAAGAAAACAATCGTTGTGACTTTTCCAGACGGAACAAAGCGGACATACCAGGAGGGAATCCGCCTGCTGGATATCCTTGAGGATGTGAATCCAGAAACCGGGGATTATCCCATTGTCGCAGCCCATGTGGACAACAAACTCGTGAGTTTGCATTATAAGCCGGTGGACGACATCCACCTGGAATTCGTGGACCAATCCAGCCTGGACGGCATCCGGGTGTACGAACGCAGCGCGGCCTTCCTCCTGACCGCCGCCGCCGTGCGGGTGTTCCCGGGCCAGAAACTCTATGTGCTCCACCACTACAGCAACGGCCTGTACTGCGAATTTGAGAACCGCCAGGAGATCTCCGAGGCCGACCTGCAACGCCTGAAGACCACCATGCAGGAACTGGTGGCCGCCGATCTGCCCATCACCCCCCAGCCCATTGACGAGGAAAGCGGGGTCAAGTTCTTCTCGCGGATCCGCAGCCGCCAGGACGCCGTGCTCCTCTTTAAGTACATGCCCGAACACCAGCGCATCTTCGTGTACCGGATGGGCGACTTCATTGACTACTCCTACCTGCCGCTCGTGCCCAGCACCGGCCTTCTGAAGAAGTTCGACCTCCTGCGGTACCCGCCGGGCCTCGTGCTGCTTCTGCCCGAGCGCACAGACCCCCGAATGCTCCTGCCCCTGCGGGAACGCCCCAAACTCTTCAGCACCTTTGAGGAGTCGGCCCGGTGGGTGCGCATTTTGGGCGTGCAAAACGCCGGCGCCCTGAACCAGTTGATCGCCCGGGGCAATGTATCCGACTTCATCAAAATCGCCGAGGCTTTGCACGAGAAACGCATCGCCGCCATCGCCGACGAGATCACCAGGATCCGCAAAAAGCAGAACCTGCGCTTCGTGTTCATCGCCGGCCCGTCGTCCTCGGGCAAAACCACCTTTACCAAACGCCTGGCCATCCAACTGCGGGTGAACGAACTCCAGCCCGTGGTCATCTCCCTGGACAACTACTTCGTGGACCGCGAAAAAACACCTCGCGACGAGAACGGCGAACCCGACTTTGATGCCCTGGAGGCCCTGGACCTGCCGCTTCTGGAGGACCACCTGCAGCGGCTCTGGCGGGGTGAGGAAGTGGAAATCCCCCGGTTCAACTTTAAAACCGGCCGCCGGGCCCCGCGGGGCCGCCGCCTGAAACTCCTGCCCTCCCAGATCGTGCTCCTGGAGGGGATCCACGCCCTGAACCCCCGGATTTCCAGCATGGTGCCCGAAGAGGCCCGGTACCGCATCTATGTGAGCGCCCTCACCCAGATCGGCATCGACGCCCACAACCGGATTTCCACCTCCGATACCCGGCTCATTCGCCGGATTGTGCGCGACCACCTGTTCCGAGGCCACAGTGCCCTGGATACCCTGCGCATGTGGGGCAATGTGCGGCGCAACGAGGAGCGGCAGATCTTTCCGTACCAGGAAAATGTGGACACCATGTTCAACTCGGCCCTGCTCTACGAACTGGCCGTGCTCAAACTCTACGCCGAACCCCTCCTGGAGGAGATCAGCCCGGAGGTGCCGGAGTACGCCGACGCCGTGCGCCTGATCACCCTGCTGTCCCATTTCCTGGGGATGCTGCCCACCGAGGTGCCGCCCACCTCCATCCTCCGGGAGTTCATCGGTGGAAGCAGTTTCCGCTACTGACGCCGACCGGCGCCGGGGGCTCCGGGTCGCCGTCGCCCTCACCTTTCTGGCGGCCCTCATCATCGGCCTCCTGGCACCGATTCTGCCGGTGTTCGCCCGGGAACTGGGTGCCTCCGGCTTCTGGATCGGCCTGATCTTTTCCGGGTCCGATATCGTTCGCATGTTCCTGGGCCCCTGGGTGGGCCAGCTCTACGACCGCACCGGCCGGCCCCGGGTGCTCCTGCAGGCCGCCTTTGGGTTCCATGTGCTGGGCGCCCTGCTGTACGGCATCAGCCGGTCGTATCCCCAACTCCTGTGGGGACGCCTGTCTCAGGGGCTCGCCGCCGGGTTCTTCAACCCCGTGGCCGGCAGCGTCATTGCCCAGGCCGCCCCCAGCCAACGCCTGTCCTCCTACCTGGGGCTCTATGCCTCGGTGTTCTTCCTGGGCTTCGGACTGGCGCCGGTGTTCGGGGGCTGGATCGCCGATACCTGGGGCATCCGCGCGGTGTTCCCCGTGGTGGGGGTCCTGGCCCTGGGCGCCCTGGCCCTGGCCTCGGCCCTGCCCTCCCAGATGGCCCCGGCTGCGCCAGCCCGCCAGGGCAACGCGCCGCTGCGCGAGACCCTGAAAAATCGCGTGATCCAGTCGCTTCTGGTGTACCGCCTGGGCTACGCCATGGCCCGGTCCACCCTGTTCACCTTCTTTCCCATCCTGGCCGTGACCTACGGCCTCAGCAAAACCCAGGTGGGATGGGTGTTGACCGTACAGATCCTGCTGCTGTCGCTGTTGCAGTTTCCCGGGGGCTGGCTCGTGGACCGCACGCGCCGCAAGGGCTATATCCTGCACTTCACCCTCTGGGCCACGGCGCTGCTCCTGCTCTTCATGCCCCGGATCCACACCTTCTGGGGGTTCCTGGGCCTGGGTATCCTGCTTTCCCTGGCCGGTGCCCTGAGCGCGCCGGCGGCCCTGGGGATCGCCGCCCACGAGGGCCAGCGCACCGGCACCCTGGCCACGGCCATCAGCGTGAATCAGTCGTCCTTTGCCCTGGGCATGATCCTGGGCCCCATTCTTTCGGGATGGGTGTTCGACACCCTGGGGCTGGCCGCCGTGTTCTGGGCCGGCGCCCTGTATCTGGCCCTGGATTCCCTGTTCCTGGTGCTCTGGTTCCGACGGCCCCCGGAGGCCCGTCCCGCCCCGGCCTGAAGGACGCCGCCGGGCTCTCCATCGGACTCCGCAGGGCCTCCTGGTGAGGTGGATTCCCCGCACAGCGCTGGAATCTCAGGGAAAACCGACCTAAGGATGAAGGGCAGGGGGTGTTT
>JALXEF010000115.1 GCA_027069855.1 Caldifarciminota bacterium | reverse complement strand
GCATGGCTGCCCCCGTGCTCTACAACCCGATCCAGGACTACAACACCGGTGTGGCCTACAGCAACTCAACCTACAACACCTTCGCCATGAGCCATGAGATCTCCGGCGACACCGTGGGCACCACCCGGGCAACCCGCACCGCCGCTGATCTCGTGGAATGGATTATGAACTTCCTGTCCGGCCCCACCCTGCAGATCCATGACCTCTCGCTGGCCGCCATTCTCCAGCCGGAATGCCCCACCCTCCTTCCCACCACCTACTATCCCGTTCAGGTGGTGGTAAAGAACACCGGCACCTACACCGAAACCAATTTCTCGGTACGGGTACTGGTTACCGACACCTCGGGAGCCATCACCTACTACGATCACAATCAGGCGTACGCCACCACCCTGAACCCCGGAGAGATGGACACCGTGACCCTGTCCAATTGGTACACCCCCGTCAATCCTGTAGATATGATCATGACCGCTTCGGTTTACAACAGCGGAGACCAAATTCCAGAGAACGACACCCTTCAGCAGCTCTATTTCGACTATCACCACCACGGTACCTACGCCTGCAATACCTTCGGACCCTTTAACATGTCGGATGCCGCCTTCCTGGCAGACATGGCCTACGATCCCACCCGGCAGGTGATGTATGTGGTGGATGTGGACGGCTCGGACTACGGCATCCTGGTGCTGGACGCCGATCCTTCCTCCCCCACCTACGGCGACAGCATCGGCTACATCCCGAGTGCCGGATGGAGCACCTCGCAGCGAGGCATCGCCTATAATCCGGTGCACGATCATATCCTGGTGGGGGGCTGGAACGACGACGCCATCCATGTGGTGGATGCCAGTACCCACACCCTGATTTCCACCTGGAATGTGGGCCTCAGCACCTCCGGCCTGGCCTGGGATGATGATCAGAACCTGCTCTGGATCATCACCAACAGTTACCCCGACAAACTCTACCTGGCCGATCCCTACAGCCAGATGCTCCTGGACAGCGTGGCCGTGGCCTGGGGCGGGTTCTCCGACGGCTACTCCGGCGCAGGCCTGGCCTACCTGGGTTCTGGCCAGCTCCTGGCTGCGAACCAGGACGCCTACACCCTGGAGGTGCTCCGTGGCTGCACCGGCGCCTCGGTACTGGCGAACCCCCTCCTGGGTCCGTTCACCGGAGGTTGGGGTGTGGGCTACATTGACGGCACGGACATCGCCTGGATCACCGATCCCTTCGGAGACATCCGCAGGATCTACCAGGTGTGGGCTGTACCCCCGGTGGTACCCGGTGATGTCAACGGCGACGGGCAGATCACCCCTGCGGATCTCGCAGCCCTGACCAACTACCTGTACCACGGCGGCGCAGCACCGGCCGGCAACCCCGATGCCAACGAAGACAGCGTGGTGGATGCCCAGGATCTCAAGGTGATTTCCGACTACCTCTTCTACCAGGGCCCGACGCCCGGCTGTCCGTAAGGCAACCTTTGCCAAAGAAACCGCGGGGGAGGCGGATCCGCCTCCCCCGTTTCTTTTTGTCGGGCAGGCATACAATAGAGGCCGATCTTAACACCCAAGGAGGTCTTTATGATCTTTGCAACCTGGCTCCTTACACTCCTGGCTGGTACCCCCTTAATCCCGCCGTCGGCTCCTCCATCCCTTTCCTGGATTCCCAACGCAACCTCCATACCCCGGCCCTTGCTGGCCCCCTGGAGCCCCAACATCAACCTGGTGCCCCAACCCGAAAGCCAATCCCAGAACGAGACCTCGGTCAGCCAGAGCGGCTTCCGGCTGGTGGCGGCCTGGAACGACTATCGGGGTGCCCACGGGGTCACCGTCGGCGTCGCCTACTCCCGCACCGCCGGAACTTCCTGGAGCCCCAACGCGTTCCCCCTGGAGGATTCTCCCTTCCCCGAGGAGGGGGACCCCTCGGTGGCCTTTGGGGGCGGAGACACCGTGTATCTGGTGGGCATCGCCTTTGACCGGGATGCGGGCACCGGCGACATCGTGATGACCCGATCCTTTGACGGCGGCCGCACCTGGGGCCCGGTGGAGAACCTGACCAATACGCCCACCGTGTTTGACGATAAGTGCTGGATCTCGGCCTACCACGATACCCTTTTCGTTGTGTACGCTTCCTTTGGCTATCCCTGGGGCATCCGACTGCTGGTTTCCACCGATGCCGGCCAAACCTGGCAGGGACCTTTCCAGGTGAACTGGTCCGGAAACGGCGCCATCCCCCGGATGGACGGACAGGGAAACCTGCATGTGGTGTGGGGACTGGACAGCCCCTCCAACGGATCCTACATGAACGGCATCTGGCTGAAGACCTCTACCGACCTGGGCCAGACCTTCGGGCCGCTCCGCTGGGTGGCCAACCTCAACCCCGACACCCTGCTGCCCTGGCGCGCGCCGGCGCTCCCGGCCTTCCAGGTGGACCGGGATAGCGGGTTTTTGTATGTGGCCTATGCCAGCATGGTAGGGGAATCCAGCCGGGTGTTCTTCAAACGCTCGGTCAACGGCGGCCAGTCCTTTGAACCCAAGGTCACGGTGGCCCCCAACAGCCCGGGCCACCAGATCTTTCCGGCCCTCACGGTGGACGCGGCGCACCGGATCCACCTGTTCTACCTGCAGGCACGGCAGGACAACAATCAGTGGCTGGTATCCGCCTGGCACACCGTTTCCGAGGATTACGGCGTAACCTGGAGCGAGGCCACCATGGTGTCGGATACCGAGGCTGCCCCCGCCTGGGATGCCTTCATCGGCGACTACATTGACGCCGCTTCCAACCAGGGCTTTGTGGGGGTCGTATGGCCCCAGCGAGGCCCCTTCAGCGACGATGTGTGGTTCAGCCGGCAGGTGCTGGACACCGTGCCGCCGGGTATCGCCCTTATAGACTCCTCAGCAGGCGATACCGTGGTGTACGCGGCCGGTGATACCCTGTGGACCCGCCTCTCCTATCCGGATCCCTCCGACATTGCCGTGGTGCATCTGCTGCTCCTGGATTCGCTGGGTGGTGTTCTGGACACCCTGCAGGAGGTGGCCGGCCCCGAAACCCTGGTGGCCTGGGTTCCGGTTCCCCTGATGGATACCCTGGCCGGTGTCCGCCTGCTGGCGGTGGCCCACGATGTGGCGTGGAACGAGGCGTCGGACACCGGCGGCACCTTTGTGATGGTGGTGTCAGCCTCGGAATTTGTCCAGCAGCCAGGGCCTGCGCTTCGGTTTCGGGTGTGGCCCAATCCCTTCCAGGGAACCCTTTACCTTGCGGGAAACCCCGGCATTGTGGAGGTGTGGGACGCCCAGGGCCGACGGTTGACACGGCTTCCTGCAGGTGTCCGCCGGTGGCCAGGCACCGACCGGTCCGGCCGGGCGCTGCCGCCGGGCGTGTATTTCCTTCGGCTCCAGGGGACCCCGCAGGCTTTGCGGGTGCTCAAACTTCGCTGAATTGGTGAAAAAGGGCGGGGCGGCGCCAAAGGCGCCGCCCCGCCCTTTTCCGCCACAAAACCACCCCTACGGACAGTTCGGAGCTGGTCCTCCGGTAAACAGGTAGTTGGCCAGGTACGCAATGTCGGCTTTATCAAAGGCGCCGCTGCCGTCCACATCGGCACACTCGGGGTACTGGGGCGCCGGGCCACCCTGGAAGAAGTAGGCGGTCATGAACACGAGATCCATCGGATCCACCACACCATCGTTGTTCAGGTCGCCGCAGGTGCAGGTCGGGCCCACCTCAGGCACCGGATGGGGAATGTACCGGGTGGAGGTGGCGCGGAGCACGGCCGGCTGCCAGAAGCCGCTGGCGGTATCGTACACATAGGTGTTGAGGTCGTTCACCTGGTCGGTGGCGAATCCCAGGTCGTAGACATCAGGGTCCACCCAGTCAATGCCGCCTTCGCCCTCACCGACCCCGCCGCCGCCGTGCCAATCACTGGCCACGGAATCCACCTCGCGGAAGTTCCCGTAATCCTGGAGCCCCACGGCCAGGCCGTAGTAGGCACCGCCCATCTCCCAGGGAGGCAGAGCCCAGTTCTCGTTGACATGCACCCGCACCTCAATGACATCGCTGTCGGCGTTGAACACGGCGCCGCACAGGGAGTCGGTGAGGTCGTTCCAGCCGGAATCCATGACCTTGACCCAGCCGTCCCACACCACCACGGTGTACTCCCAGAACACCAGCGAATCCACCCAGTAGTCGGCGTTCTGGGCCAGCCAGATTTGGCCGGAACCCCAGGTATGGTCCAGGTCCAGGGTCAGCACCACGATGGGCTTCCACTGCACATCAAAGTCCTGGAGACGGATCAGGAAGTACAGGTATCCGCTGTCCGGGTTATCGGTGGCCCGGAATTCCACGAGATCGGCCTCGGTCCCCAGGAAGGGCACCCCTTCAATGCCCAGGGGATAGGTGTAATCGCCGTCGCCCAGGTCGTCGTCGGCGGCGTCCCGCCAGATGGCCTCGCCGGCGGTGCTGTCAATCTTGAAGGTGTTGGCAAAGACCGGCGGCGTGCCGGTCCAATCGTCGGTCAGGCCGTCCAGCACGATGGGATGGGCCCACAGGGCCGCTCCCCAGAGGACAGCCAGGCCCACAAAAAGGGGTGTTTTCCTCATGATGGGCCTCCTTTATGGACAGTTCGGGGCCGGGCCCCCATGGAACAGGTAGGCCGACAGGTACACCACATCCTCGCTGTTCACCGTGCCGTCGCCGTTGACATCCATCTGCGGCCCGGGATCGGCACCCCCCAGCCACAGATACTGGGCCAGGAGGTCCAGATCGGCGGCATCCACCACGCCGTCGTTGTTGGCGTCGCCACAGAGAGCGCCTACCTGGTTCGGATGCCCGGGCGTGGGCACGGAGGAATCCTGGAAATCGGCGGAGGGATCGTTGGTATCCTGGCCGTCGGGGTATCGCACCAGGCTGTGGCCGGCGGACACATCCGGCGCTGCGCCGGTGGACCCCATGTCGCCGCCGCTACCATACCACATGGCGTCCACTTCGGCGAGGGAAGCATCAAACAGATGCACATCGTCGCCCGAGTTGGCCAGGCTCAGGTACTGGGCGCTGTCGCCGTAGGCGATCACCGTAATGCCCGTGGTGTCCCAGTAGGCGGCAAAGGTGTCGGCATTGTAGGCCAGCACCAGGAAGCCTCCAGCGGGAAGCACCGTACCCGAGGGGAGGGTGAACCGCCCCTCGCTCGTGCCGTAGGGATCGGGGTCATCGGCGATCATCCAGCCCGAAAGGTCAATGTCGGACTCCGAGGAGTTGTACAGTTCAATCCACTCGGCATAGGGTTCGGCACCCTGGCCTGTGGCGGCATCGTAAAAGACCTCGTTGATCTTCACGCCGGACACCGGTGCCACCACGGTGTAATTGAAGGTGTCGGACACCGTAACCTGGCCGGAGTCGTCCATGGCCCAGATGAAGTACTGCACCGTGGTGCCGTCGGCCTGCGGCGGGATGTGGTAGTAGTACATATCGCCCACCACGCTGTCGTGGGGCACCGCAATGTAGCCAAGGCCGATGGCATAGAACAGGCTATCGTCCACCACGGCGCTGTTATCGGTGATCGTGGCCTGCACCAGCACCACATCATCGGGCGTGGGCTGCACCGGCGCGTGGCTCACATCGCCGATATAGGGCGGCGGATCCTGGGGATATCCCAGGAACACAATGTGGGCGGAATCCTGGGGTTCCAGTTTGTAGTTGCCGTAGGTGTAGAACACCGGGCCGATCACCTGGTACATGGCGCCGGCCTCCGGGGTGTAGGCCACGCCCCGGTCGTCCACCCGGCAGGGACCGGTGCCGTCGTCAATCTCCCACTCGCCGTAACCCAGATTGGGATCGGTGCATACGGCCGAGTCCACCAGCACATACACCCCTTCCCACTTTTCCAGGTTCACGGAATCGGTGGCCAGGGTTTCGGGTGGTAAGGGCGATACAGCGCCCAACTTCTGCAGATACCCCACCCCGCGGGCGTAAAGCTCGGTCATGTTGTAGTATTCCTTCACAACCCCCACGACCTCCACACTGTCGCCCGCCTGCAGCGTGTCAATAAAACTGGTGCTGCTGGTATACACCACGATCCCGCTCCAGGGTCCACCCGCGCGCTCCTGAACGGTGTAGCCGTAGTTGCTATAGACCGCCGTGATGATACCGTAGGTACGCACAGTGTCCCCCACATAGGGGCTTGCATCCGCCTGCCCCTGAATTTCGTGGATCGAGAGGGTGAGGGTATCCGCGAGGAGTAGAGAGGGAACCAACACCACAAGACCCATCCCCCACAGGATAAACCTTCGCATCATAAACCTCCTTTTTGGCTGGGTACGCTCCGTCCTTAAGTATATGGCTCAGGACGCCGGCGCCGCCGGAGGGGCGAGGGCGCGCCCACCACCTGCACCCGTTCTCCCAGGACCCTCTGGAGCACCGCAACGGCCCGGTGGTACCATTTGGGGTCCAGAATGTGCTCAAAGCCGTGCCGTTCCAGCAGCGCCCGCACCTTCCAGGGGTAGTGGAGGCCGTCCACCAGCACCTCGTCGGCGAAGGGCGCCACCCGGCGGCCCAGGTCCTCGGGATCGCAGGGCAAGAGCGGGCCCAGAAAGGCGTAGGTGCGGATGCCGGCCTGGTGCAAAAGCGCCAGCGCCTGAAACCGCCGGTCCAGGGCCGGCGACCGGGGTTCAAAGATCCGCCGCACCGCTTCGCGGTTCGTGGGGATGCTCAGGCCCACCTCCAGCCGGGTGCCGAACCGGCGGAAGAGGTCGGTATCCCGCACCACCAGGGGCGAACGGGTAAGCAGGGAAACCTTGAGATCGGGCCGCTGGAGCAGGATTTCCAGGATGCGGCGGGTGAGCCGGTACCGGCGTTCCGCCGGCTGGTACGGATCGGTCACCGAACTCAGCAGGATCCGGCTGCCCGCCGGCACCCGCCGCAGTTCCCGGTACACGCGGTCGGGGGCGTTGACCCGAACATCCACATATCGCCCCCAGGGTTCCGGCCCCTTGTGGAACCGGCGCGTGAAGTCGGCGTAGCAGTACAGGCAACCGAAGGCACAGCCGCTATAGGGATTGATCACGAAGTCTATGCCGGGAATCCGGCTCCGGTGCACCACCGACCGAGCCAGAACCTCCTGAACGCGCAGGGGCATCAGAACATCACGCCCACATCCACCAGGGGCAACACGGTGAGGGGAACACCCAGGAGGTGGGCCCGGGAAAAGAGCACGCCGAGGTCCAGGTAGGCTCTGCGGCCCCGCGGGGCCCAGGTAAGGGCGACAGGCCCCAAACCGCCGGGGCTCAGGCCCACTTCCAGCCGAAGCCGCCCCGGGAGCCGGGCCCCCAGTACCAGAAAGTGCCGGCTCCCCTGGCTGGTGAACACCCCCCGATAGGTGATCACGCCGGTGCGAAAATCCCAGCCCATCGCCATGACCATGCCCTTGAGGTCCAGGTCAAAGGCCTCAATCTGGGAAGACAGGGCCTCCACCGCCGGGTTTCCGATCCAGAGGAAGCCCCCGACTTGCAGGGCCAGGGGGCCGGCCTGCGTTTGCAGGGCCATGTGGGCGAGCCACGGCCAGTGGAGCGGGCGTGTGAACAGATAGGCAGGCCCCACCCTCAGGCCGAGTTCCTGCAGCCCCACCACGGCCCGGGGGCGGGGTGTCGTCGGCACGCTCATCCAGAAACCGTCCATGCCGGGATAGGCCCACAGCAACTGTGCACTCAAAAGCAGGGTCACCATGGCTACAGCAGCGGCCAGAGGGCCTGAGCCAAACCTCCGAAGTCGGCGGTCCCCACGAGATGCATCCGAACCTGCTCCAGCACCACCTGGCCCTCAAAGGAGGCAAACTGGGGCAGGGGCAGTTCCACCTTGACGATCACCCACATCTCGCCCTGCTCAATGCAACGCTGAAGTACCGGGGCCGCCTGGGGCGATGCGGGAACGCCCCGGCGCTCCACTTCGCCGGCGATCTGGTCCTGGAGGAACACCGCCGCCTGGTCCAGGTACGCCGGTGCCTCCTGGTACCCCAGGGCCCGCAGCACCTCACAGGCTCCGATGGCCGCCCCGGTGCATCGGGCGTAGAGCTCGGTGCCCCGGGTGTTGCCGGTATCGCTCACAAGCAGGGTCACCGTGAGATTGGCCGTGCTCCGGGCCTCATAGTCCCAGGAGATGGCCTCCACCGTGAGGTCCTGGGCCTGCTTCAGGTCCACGCGGCGTTCCAGGTAGAACACCACGCTGCCGCCCGGGGCCGAGACCCCGGTGAGGGGCAGGGTTAACGGATCCAGGGAAATTTGCAGTTGCACCCGGGCGCGGCACCCGGCAACGCTCAAGAGCGCCAGTGCCAGAGCCCCCAGCCGCCAGCGGTTCATTGCAACCGTTCCAGGTTCTCCTGGAGTTTGGTGAGTTTCTCCTGCAGGGTTTGCACCTTCTCGCGCTGCTGGGCCACCACATGCTCCGGCGCCCGTTCCAGGAACCTGGGGTTGTTCAGGCGTGCCCGGGCCTGCTCCAGCAACTCCTGCACCCGCTGGATTTCCTCCTGCAGGCGCCGCCGTTCCCGTTCCAGGTCAATGCCGGGCAGGGGCAGGTAGAACTCCTCGCCCTTTACCACGATGACCGTGGCCGGATGGGGCGCCTCGCCTTCCACCTCAATCCGGTGAACCTGGGCGAGATGCCGGAAGATGGGCAGGAGTTTCTGGAACGCCTGCACCACCTCGGGCCGTGCCCGGCGCACCACGAGCGCCAGGGGTTCCTTTTTGGGAATCCGATAGTAGGCCCGGGCCTCCCGGATCTGCCGAACCACCTCCCGGAAGAGTTCAAAGGCCTCGGCCTCTTCCGGAAACCGGTGCTCGGTGGGTTCGGGCCAGGGCGCGATCATGATGCTTTCCCCGTCCCGGTTCGGCAACCGCTGCCAGATCTCCTCGGTGATAAAGGGCATCAGCGGATGCAGCAGCCGCAGGGTGCGTTCCAGCACAAAGAAGGCCACGGCCAGGGCACCGTCCCGCCGCTCGTCGGCCAGCCGGGGCTTGATGGCCTCCAGGTACCAGTCGCAGAACTCATGCCAGAAGAACTCGTACAGGGTGCGGGCCACCCGATGGAACTCGTAGTTTGCCAGATCCCGGGTCACCCCCTCCACGGTTTCGTTCAACCGGGTGAGAATCCAGCGGTCCTCCAGTTCCAGGGGTTCGGGCAACCCCCGGAAGACGAAGCCTTCGGCGTTGAGCAGCAGCAAACGGGAAGCGTTCCAGATCTTGTTGGCGAAGTTGCGGCCCACCTCAATGCGTTTCTCGCCGAACAGGATATCCTGGCCCTCGGGCATGGAAAGGATCACGCTGATGCGCAGGGCGTCGGCGCCGTACTGGTTCATGTACTCCATCGGATCCACAAAATTGCCGAGGGTCTTGGAGATCTTCCGGCGCTGTTCGTCGCGGACCAGCCCGTGGAGGTACACATCGCGGAAGGGCACCTCGCCCATGAAGTGCAGGCCGGCCATCACCATCCGGGCCACCCAGAAGAACAGGATGTCCCAGCCGGTCACCAGCACATCGGTGGGGTAAAAGCGCTTGAGCCAGGGGGTTTCATCGGGCCAGCCCAGGGTGGAAAAGGGCCAGAGCCACGAAGAGAACCAGGTATCCAGCACATCTTCGTCTTGCTGCAGGTTGGAGGATCCGCACCGGGGGCAGGTGCCGGGGTTCTGGCGTGCCACGGTTTGGGCGCCGCAGTCGCGGCAGTAGTACACCGGCACGCGGTGGCCCCACCAGATCTGGCGGGAGATGCACCAGTCGCGCACATTCTCCAGCCAGTTGAAGTACACCTTTTCAAAGCGCTTGGGGATGATCCGCAGGCGCCCTTCGCGTACCACCTGAAGGGCGGGCTCCGCCAGGGGCCGCATCTTCACGAACCACTGCTCCGAAAGGTAGGGTTCAATGACCGTTTTGCAGCGGTAGCAGTGGCCCACGGCGTGGCGATGGGGCTCGGTTTTCTCCAGAAAGCCGGCCTTCTGGAGGTCCTCCACGATCCTCTTGCGCGCCTCATAGCGGTCCAGGCCGGCGTAGGGCCCGGCGTTCTCGTTCATCCGGGCCTCTTTGTCCATCACCAGCACGAAGGGCAGCCCGTGTTCGGTGCCGATGTCGTAGTCGTTGGGGTCGTGGGCCGGGGTCACCTTCACGGCGCCGGTGCCGAACTCGGGGTCCACCCGGGGATCGGCGATGATGGGGATTTCGGGAGGCACCTCCTGCGCGGGTTCCTTGCCCACGGCATAGGCCCGGCGGGTCCAGGTCACGAGCGGCAGCCGCACCTTTTTGCCCACCAGATGCCGGTACCGCTCATCGTCGGGGTGTACCGCCACGGCGGTATCCCCGAGGTAGGTTTCCGGCCGGGTGGTGGCGACCACCACGAAGGTGTCTGGATCATCGGCCAGGGGGTACCGCAGGTACCAGAGATGGCCATCGTGTTCCTGGTGTTCCACCTCGTCGTCGGCCAGGGCCGTGCCGCAGCGGGGGCACCAGTTGATGATCCGCAGGCCGCGATAAATCAGGCCCTCTTCGTACAGCCGTACGAAGGCCTCAATCACGGCCCGGTACATATCCGGGTCCATGGTGAACTTGGACCGCGACCAATCGGCCGAGGCCCCCAGGCGTTTCAGTTGCTGGATAATGCGGTTCCCGTACTCCTCCTTCCACTGCCACACCCGGCGCACGAACTTCTCGCGGCCCACATCAAACCGGGTTTTGCCCTCCCGGGCCAGTTGCCGTTCCACCACATTCTGGGTGGCGATGCCGGCGTGGTCGGTGCCCGGCTGCCAGAGGACATTGTAGCCCTGCATCCGTTTCCACCGGGCGAGGATATCCTGGAGGGTGTTGTCCAGCACATGCCCCATGTGGATGATGCCCGTGACATTGGGCGGGGGCATCATGATGGTGAACCGGGGCCGCTGGGTGTCCTGGGGATCGGCCCGGAAGTAGCCCCGCTCCTCCCAGATGCGGTACCACTTCCGCTCTACTTCAGCGAAATTGTAGGTTTTGGGAAGGTCCATGATCGGCGGCTCTACGCGGCCTTATTCCTCAATGATCTCCACATTCGCCCGGGGGATGATCACCCGCCGGCCGTCCTGCAGCTCCAGTTCCAGAACGCGCACCTTGGCTTCGGTTTCAATCTCCTGGAGTTCCGCCGGTAGGCTCACCACCTTGCCGATCTGGCCGAAGTAGGGCTCGCGGATGACCCGTACCAGGCTTCCGGGCACGAGCCCCTCCTTGAGTTCGGTTCCTTCTTCCTTCGGTTCCTCGTCGGTATCCAGGGCCACGATGACCTCGGGCCGGATCACACCCGCCCGGATCTGGGTTGCGCCGTTGATGGACGCCTTTTTGCCGTCCAGCGATTTCAGCAGGTCAAAGGTGCGATGCGCCATCTCAATCCGGCCGAAGCCCTCGGTGATGATCAGGGTGATCCCCTTCTGCTCGTTCCCGGTGATGGCCACGCCGATGTCGTAGCCCAGGAACTCCCGCAGGTTGGCGTCGTCGATGCCGCCGACCACCACACCACAGGCCCCCACTTCCACGGCCTTGTCCAGCACCTTCTTGGTGACGAAGGAGCCGCCCACGATCACCTTGTCCTTGTCGTCGGGCCGGATGTGGTCCACGGTGAGTTCCTGGTCCGGCGAATCCACGGCCACCCGGAGGGTGCCGATGCGTTCGCCGCCGATGCCGAAGATTCCCTGGATGAAACTCCCCTTGGTTTGCACCACCACCCCTTCGTCCGGGATCACCTCCACCACCTCACCGTCCAGGTAAGCGATCACCTCCACAGGCACCGGGGGCTCGCGGAGGATCACCTGGCCGGTGATGTAAGAGATGCTCTCAATGATCCCGTCCGTCGGTGCGGTCACCGTGCTCTTAAAGAGGCCAAAGAAGCCCTTGGACATGGCGATGGGCTCGCCCTTCTTGACGGGGTCGCCCTCTTTTTTCAGCATCAGATGCTTCAGATCTTCGGGGGGCACAGACAGCATTCCGGCCACATTGATGGGCACCACATTCCCGGGCAATTCGGTACGAGCCACCACATCCTCAGCCTTCACCCGGGCTCCCTGTTCCACCAGAACCGTGCCCTTGAGCGGGAGCCGGCGCTCCTTCCGAATCCAGGTGAGCCTGGAAACCTTCAATCCCGGCGTATAGGCATGTGCCATCGCTCATTCCCCCTTGGTTGGCTTGGATTCCTTCTGCAGCGATGTCAGGCTGTCCAGCCACCGGCGGGCCTCCGGATCGGCGCCCGCCCGCTGGAGCCACTCCCGGAGTACCTGTTCCGCGGCCTGCAGGTTGCCCTGCGCCTGGTA
Organism: Caldifarciminota bacterium; assembly: GCA_027069855.1. Classification (GTDB taxonomy): domain Bacteria; phylum Hydrothermota; class Hydrothermia; order WGAB01; family WGAB01; genus WGAB01. The sequence continues at coordinate 2,894 of JALXEF010000115.1, read as the reverse complement.
CAACCGGGCGAGGGTAGTATAAACCTCCCGCTGGCGGGGGCCCATACTGCGGGCCAGTTCCAGATACTGCTGGCCCTGGACCGTATCGCCGCGGGCCAGGTGGGTTAGGGCCATTTCGTAGTACACCGCCGGGGCCTTCCCCAGGGAATCGGCCCGGCTCAACACCCGCAGCGCCCGGTCGTAGTCGCCAGCCTCCCGGTACAGCGCCCCGGCCCGCATCTCAATGGCCATCAACTGCTGCACCAGTTCGGGCGACCGATCCAGCTGCACCTGCCGCAGGAACCGCCCGGCCAGGTCCAGCTCCTGGGCCGCCAGGTCGGTGCGGCCCTGGCTGTCGTAGTACAGGCCCAGCCGCAGGGCCACCGAGGCATAGTTCCGTATCAGCTTCTCGTGGGTTTCGTCCTTGTACACCCGGGGATTGAACACCCCCCGGTACCGGAACACGCCCTCTTCGGGGTAGATCTTGTCGGCGTACTGGGCCAGGAATTCATCGGGCGGCATATCGGCGTGGAGCTTGTGGCGGGTGTACGGGGCATTGACCCCTTCCATCTGCTGGGTTCCCACGCTGTCGCCTACCACCCGAAACGCCAGGCCCTCCATCAGCAGGTACTTTTGCCAGCCCGCATAGTTGTCGCGGGACACGGTGAGGGCGAAGTAGATGGGCACCTGGAACTCCGCCCCCTTGATGACCTCGTCCAGGAACGCCTCTTTGGAAGCAAAGTAGATCCGCGGCATCCGCACCCCGCCCACATTGATGTAGTCCTCCGGGGCGGGCTGATACCCGGCGCTGGTGGCGATCATGTCGCGGATCATGATATCCTTCAGCAGCACGAACCGGCCGTTGATCTGGTAAATGGGCTGGACCTTCTTCAGGTCGTCCATGGAAAAGGAAATCGGCGCCCCCCAGCCTTTGAGCTGCCGGCAGTACCAGTCGGTGTTCAAGAGCGACAGGTTCGCGATGATCACATCCCGCCGAATGCCCAGCACCTCCTGGTCAAACCACAGCGGGAAGGTGTCGTTGTCGCCGTTGGTGAACATCACGGCCTTGCCCTTCTGGGGCGAGTTCAGCATGTTGTAGGCATAGTCCTCGGCGATGTAGTTGCCGGAGCGGTCCCGATAGGGATACGCCCAGGCGAACTGCCAGCCCACGATGCCCACGGCCAGCACCAGGCCCACCAGGTGGGCCAGTTTGGGAATCCTCAGGTTGACCTTGATGAGGCGCAGGATCTCGTAGAGGCCGATGCCCGCATAGAGGCCGATCATGGTAAAGCCCAGGGCGAAGAAGTAGTCGCGGTCGCGCACCTCGGTGATCCCCCGGGCCTTGTTCAGCGGGTTCACCGGCATGGTGGGCGAATCCTTGAGGTTCAGGTAGATGATGAGCCCCAGGGTGCCGAGCAGCAGCAGGCCGAAGAGCAGGGCAAAGGACTTCCGCTCGTTGGCGAAGTGGGTAAGGACCCCCACCAGCGCCAGGAAGGTCACCGGGATCAGCAGGGAGCCGTACTGCCAGGAGTAGTAGAGCCAGAACACCTTCAACTGGTCTATGAAGGCGATGCGCCGGGGCCAGATCTTGGCGGGCTCGTACTGCTTCCGCGTGAGCACATCCAGGAAGGCTTTCCAGTCGTCGGGCTCGGCCTCGTTGATCCGCAGGAGGTCCGGGTGCGCGGCGCCCCATTTGGCCCGGATGATCAGGAAGAACTCGGTGGAAAAGCCCAGCAGCATAAGGAGCAGCGTGAAGCCGCGCCAGTCCCGGTACAGTTCATCGCGCACATAGATGGCCAGGGTCGCCAGCAGGGCGCCGGCGATCTGGAGGCCCAGGTTGCCTATCACCATGCCGCCGGCCGAGGCCACCAGGGCCACCACCAGGGCGATCACCCACAGGTTGTTGAAGTCCAGCTTTTGCCGGTAGTACAGGTAGAACAGCAGGATGCCCTGGAACACCAGGTTGGCGATGCCGCTGCCCATGCTGGGCTCGTAGGAGATCTTGAGGGCCGCGTACAGCAGACCCAGCACCGCGATCAGGGGCACCAGTTTGATGTCCCACAGGATCTCGCGTTTCACGAGATACACGAAGAAGATGATGGCCGGAAGGCCCACCAGGGCACCCAGGTGGATGCCCGACCACAGCAGGGTGATGTAGCCGATGAAAATCAGGTACCCCAGGCTCCTCGGGTCGTCCTTCTCCTCCCACCACTTAAAGGCCACCCAGGCGGTGAACAGGATGATGAAGTTGGCCGGCGTGTAGGTTTCCGCCTCGGTGGAGTTGAACCACACCGTTTGGGCGAAGGCGCCGATCAGGGCGCCGAAGATGCCGCTCAGGTGCACGAGCGACCGCGGCAGGTCGCGGTTCCAGAGCCGAAGGGTTTTCACCGTGAGCAGGTACACGAAGCCGGCGGTGAGGGCGCCGGTGGTGACGGAAATCAAGGTGATCTTGAGCACGACATTCTGGGGCGAGCCGTCACGGACCAGGCTGTAGAGCACATGCAACGGCAACGGAAGCAGGGTCATGAACTTCCCCAGGATCACATAGAGCGGGGTACCGGGCGGATGGGGCACGCCCAGGATCACCGAAGTCGCCAGGAACTCACCGACATCCCAGAAAACAACGGTAGGGGCCTGCGTGTAGAAGTACACGAGCCACACCACGAAACTGACAAGGCCAAAGAGAAGCCACTGGAGCCTTTTCTCGGACATCATTGCCTCCTTATTGACCCGAGGGAACCGAATGCGTGATTATACCCCGAGCCCACGAACCGGGCAACAGCCCCGCCCTTTTCCCTTTCCTTCCCGGGCCCGGAACGACCCCCGGGGCCGCCGCCTGCGAGCCGGCCGCCGGGCTGCTCCGCTTGACAGGCCGGCGCCGGCGGCTTAGACTACATGGTCAGAAATTGACCGAG
>JALXEF010000114.1 GCA_027069855.1 Caldifarciminota bacterium | reverse complement strand
GCCATGTCGCGGGCCGCCATCTGGCTCATGAAGAACACATGGCTCAGGTTGGCCCGGAGCATGTCATCCCACTCCTCCGGCGTGATCTCAAAGAAGTCGCGGTGCTGGGATACGCCGGCGTTGTTCACCAGGATGTCCACCTTGCCGAAGGTTTCCAGGGCCGTGCGCACCACCCGTCGGCAGCCCTCGTACTCGCGGAGATCGGCCTGGACCACCGCGCTGCGTCGGCCCATCTGTTCCAGTTCGCGGGCCACGGCCCGGGCCTCGGCTTCCCGTCGGTGGTAATGCACCACCACATCGGCGCCCTGGCGGCCGAGTTCCAGGGCCACGGCCCGGCCGATGCCCCTGGATGCACCGGTGACAATGGCAACCAGTCCCCTGAGTTTGGGTTCCATCATGGCCCATAGGGTACAGGCTGGCCCGGTAGCCGCCAACCGCCGCTGGATCGCCGTTTCCCGGGATTCCCTGTACAATCGGGGCATGTGGTCGCCCCATCTCCCCGAGAATCTCCGGATCGTTCGGGAACGCATCGCCCGGGCCGCCGAACGGGCCGGCCGGCGCCCCGAAGAGGTGGCGATCCTGGGGGCCACCAAGGGGGTGCCGCCGGAACGGATCCGCGAGGCGGCAGCCCTCGGGCTCCGGCTCTTCGGGGAAAACCGGGTGCAGGAAGCCCGCGACAAGATTCCCCAACTGGCCGACCTGGACCTCGCCTGGCACATGATCGGCCATTTGCAAACCAACAAGGTGCGGTACGCCGTGCGGCTCTTTCACCTGGTGGAATCCCTGGACCGGCAGGAACTCGCCCGCGAACTGGAGAAGCGCCTGGCCCGGATGGACCGCCGGATGCCCGTGCTCCTGGAGGTGAACACCTCCGGGGAACCCAGCAAGTACGGGTTGCCCCCGGAGCCCGACGCCCTGCTGCAGCTCGCCGAGTTCGTGCTGAGCCAGGCGCCCCACCTGGAACTCCGGGGACTGATGACCCTGGGGCCCTATCCGCCCGAGGAGGCGCGCTCGCGCCGGGCCTTTGCCCGCCTCCGGGAACTCCGCGACCTCCTGAGTCGGCGCCTGGGCATGGCGCTGCCCGTGCTCTCCATGGGCATGTCCGAAGACTTTGAGTACGCCGTGTTGGAGGGCGCCACCGAGGTGCGCCTGGGCCGCGCCCTCTTCGGCCCGCGGGAACCGTGAACCTGATCCCTTTGACCCTGCAGGACTGGCAGGCCGCCGTGGCCCGGCGCGCGACCACGCCCTTCTTTTACCTGCCCGAGGCGTACCAGGCCCAGGAGGTGCTGGCACAGCGGTACCGCACCCGGGTGTACCGAGTGGAAACGCCTGAGGGCGCGTACCTGATGCCCCTTCTGGAGTCCCGCCGGTGGGGCCTGCGGCGCCTGTACTCCGGGCCGGACGGCACCTACGGCGGCCTCCTGCCCCTGGACGATGCACCGCCGGCTCCGTCCCGGCTGTACCGGCAGGTGATCCACCGGCTCACCGGCCTCCGGGCCCCCTGCCTGTACCTCACCGTGCCCCACCGGCCCGACCTGGGGCTCCGGATGCCCGGCGAGCCCACGGACCGCACCTATCTGCTGGACCTGGGCCCGGACTTTGACCACTTTTTCCGGCAGGTGCTGCAGGGGAAGCGGCGCAACATCTACCGCCGGGGCCTTCGGGCGGGGCTCGCGGCCGTAGAGGGGGCCGAGCATCTGGCGGCGTTCCTGCACCTTTACCGCCGAAGGCGGTGGGCACGGGAATACCCCGAGATCTACTGGCAAGCCCTGCTCCGCTCGGGCCGGGCCCGGCTGTGGGTGGCCCACCACGAAGGCCGGGCCGTGGCGGCCCTGTGGCTCCTTCTGGGCCGGGGCGAAGCCTTTTACTACCTGGGCGTGCAGACGCCGGAGTCGGCCGAACTCTCGCCCCTCACCTTCCTGCTGGTGGAGGCTCTGCGGGGCCTGCTCCAGCAGGACCGGATCCATCGGGTGGACCTCGGCGCCAGCATGGGCCTCAGGGGTGTGGAGCACTTCAAGCGCAGTTTCGGCGCCCGGCCCGTGGAGATCCATCATCGGGCCTGGTGCCGCTTCGGCCCGGGGCTCCGGCTGCGGCGGCCCGCCCGCCTTCGCTTATAATCTTTTCCTATGCGCAAAGCCCTGGTTCTGTTTCTTTTTGGCCTTTTCGGCCTCCTGCTGATTCCCCGTCCGGTTCACGCCGTTTCCATCGGCTATGTGCACCTGGACCGGGTGCTCCAGGAGTACAAGGACCTTCAGGACGCCAAGCGCGAGCTCCAGCGCTTCATCCGCGAAAAGGAGCGCGTTCGCGACAGCCTGCGGGCGCTCGTGGACTCGGCCCGGGCCCGGCTGGAACGCGAACGCGTGATGCTCACCGACGAGGAAAAGATCCTGCGCGAACGCGAGATCCAGCAGTACGAGCAGGCGTACCAGCAGTACTGGCGCCAGGTGTGGGGCGAAAACGGGGAGGTGAAACAGAAAACCCGGGAACTCCTGGACCCCCTGATCAAAAAGGTGCACGAAACGGTCTACAAACTCGCCCAGGAAAACGGCTACGATCTGGTGCTGGACCTCTCCTCGGACGCGGTCCTGTACGCCTCCGGCGAAAACGACTTCACCGACGATGTCATCGCCGAACTCAACAAGGCCTATGTGGGTGCGGAAACCCAGTTTCCCCTGGGCAAGGCCCGCCTGGCCGTGTTCCCCCTCAAGGAGGAGGGCCAGGAGGCCGCAGCCCGCGACCTGGGCACCAAACTGGCGGATTACCTGCGCCAGGGGTTCCAGAGTTCGCCCAAGTTTGAGGTGCTGAGCCAGGGACAGGTGATGGCCGAGGTGAACCGCCGGAACCTGGATCTGCAGAACCTGCAGGAAAACGACTGTTACCAGATGGCCCTGGCCCTGCAAACCGACCTGTACACCTACGGGGTGGTCACCAAACGCGCCGGCGAGCAGGTGGAATTCACGGTGCGCCTGTACTCCACCCTGGACCACAAGCTGCTGGCCGAGCGGCAGGGCACCTCGGTGGACCGGGACGCCGACCTCGCCATCGCCGCCCGGAACCTGGCGCTGCAACTGGCCACCCAGTACCAGCCGTAGGCCATGATCCTGGTGATCCAGAGGGTGCAACGGGCAACCGTTCGGAACCTGGAAACCGGCGAGGAACGCGCCATCGGCCCCGGCCTCGTGGTGCTCGTGGGCTTTGAACGCGGCGATACCCCGGCGGTCTTTCCCAAGGTGGTGCGCAAGGTGTACCACCTGCGGGTGTTTGAAGACGAACAGGGCAAACTCAACCGGTCGCTGCAGGACCTGGGCTACGAGGTGCTCTGGGTGTCCAACTTCACCCTGGCCGGCTCCATAGACCGGGGGCGGCGGCCTGACTTTTTCCGCGCCATGCCCTTTGACGAGGCCAGCAAGCGCTTTGAGGAACTCCTGGCCGAGGCCCGGCGCCAGGGGTTTCCGGCTGTGGCCGGCTTCTACGGCGCCCACATGGCCGTGGAACTCGTAAACGACGGTCCCGTGACCCTGGTGTGGCACCTGCCCCCGGAGGCCGGCTCCTGACCAACGGTTTCCATGGCCCGGATCCTGTTCCTCACCCACCAGATGCCCTCGCCCTTCGGCGGCGGCACCGCGGTGTCCTACTGGACCCTTCGGGAACTGGCTCGCCGCGGCTGGCAGGTGGGCCTCGTGACCTTCGTGGAAGCCCACAGGGCCCAGGCTCCGCCTCCCGAGGGCCTGGAGGGCGTGGAGATCCTGGCCCGGGTGCCCCTGGTGTACCGCAACACCCTAAGCGCCCTGCTCCGGAGCCTGCGGAGCCCGGTGCCCTTTACCACCCAGAAGTACCTGCACCCGGCCTTCGGCGAGGCCGTGGCCCGGGCCGTTCAGGCGTTCCGGCCCCGGGTGCTCTTCGCCGACCACACCCACATGGCCCCGGCCGCGCTCAGGGCCGCCGGCGGCTTCGCCCGCGTGCTCCGGGTGCACAACGCCGAACATGTCCTGTGGCACCAGACCGCCCGGTACACCCGCCACCCCGTGAAACGGGCCGTGCTGGCCGTGGTGGCCCGCCGGGTGCGCCGCTTTGAGGAGGCCACCTATCCCCTCTTTGACCGGGTGCTCTTCCTGAGCGACCGCGACCGGCAACGGTTTCCGGACCTTCCGCGGGTCGTGACCCTGCCGCCGGGCGTGGATACCGCCTACTTCACGCCCCAGCCCGTGTCGCCCCACCGGCGGAACCTGGTGTTCGTGGGCTCCCTGGACTGGCTGCCCAATGTGGACGGCATCCGGTGGTTCGTGCGCGCCGTGTGGCCCCGGCTCCAGGCCCGGGACCCCGCGCTGCACCTGTGGATCGTGGGCAAGAACCCGCCGCCTGCGGTGGCCCGCCTGGCCGGCTCCGCCGTGACGGTCACGGGATTCGTGCCCGATATCCGCACCTATGTGCGCCAAGGGGGCCTTTTCATCGTGCCCCTGCGCATCGGCAGCGGACTCCGCATCAAGATCCTGGAGGCCCTGGCCCAGGGGATTCCGGTGGTGACCACCCGGGTGGGCGCCGCCGGTCTGGAACACCTGGCACCGGCCTACCGCCTGGCCGATACCCCCGAGGAATGGGAAACCGCCGTCCTGGACCTGCTGAACCGGCCCGACGAGTACGAAACCCTCCGCCGCCGGGGGCCGGAGCTCGTGGCCCGGTACCACCGCTGGCCCGCCGTCGTGGAACGCCTGGAACAGGTGCTCCGCCCCCTGCTCCGGGAGCCTGTGCCATGACCCACGCCTTCTTCCTGCTCTCGCCCCTGATCGACACCCGGCCCTTTGAGGCCATGCAGTACTTCTTCAGCATCCTGTTGCCCACCGCCGTGATGCTCCTCATCCTGGGGCGGTGGCTTCTGGAGTTTGCGCTGTCCGACCGGGCCGTGGAGGTGCTCACGCCGCCGGAACTCTGGTTCCTGGCCTTTCTCGTGTACATGGCGCTCTTCGGTGTGCTCCTGTCGGTGCCTTTAATGGGCCGGGAGATCCTGGGCGAGACCGGCATGGTCAAGAGCGTGAAGCAGTCCATCATGGTGGGCATCGCCGTCATGTTCTTCTGGGTGTCGGTGCGGATCGGCCGGCGGGAACGCCTGGAAACCGTGTATCGGGCCCTGCTCTGGACCCTGGGCGCGCTCCTTGGATACGGCCTGCTGGAATACCTGGAGTATGTGTACGGCGTGCCGCTGCTGCGGCCCATAGAGTACCTGCTGCATCCCCTGAAACCCGTGAGCGCGTACGGCCTGTACAGCGAGCGGCTGCGGCTGACCACGCCGGAACCCTCCATGGCCGCTCCGTATCTCGTGATCTACGGGCTCCTCGTGCTCTTCCTCCGGCAGAAACTGGGCAAACGCGGGCTCGGCGTACCCCTGCTGCTTCTGGCCGTGCTGGTGCTGCTCCTGGTGCTCGGCTCCAAGGGGGCCCTGTTGAGCCTCCTCCTGGGCCTGTTTGTCACCACCTGGGTGGCCACGCCCTTCCTGCCGCGGCGGCTGGGGCGCGGCCGCCTCTTCTGGGGGAGCCTGGTGCTCTTCCTCGTGCTCACCGGCCTCTCGCTGGTATCCAAAACCGGCCGCGAACTCATGGCCCTGAGCGTGTATGAAAACACCGTGCTCACCCGGGCCATTGAGATGCTGGTGGGGCTCAAACTCTTCGTGGAGCACCCGGTGTTCGGCATCGGCGCCGGCAACCTGGTGTTCTACTTCAACGACTACCTGAACCGCGTGGGCATCATCAGCCAGGAGCTCTTCTGGGTGCTGAAGGGCCTGAGCACCGATGTGGCCCTGGGCTACAAGAACCTGTTCATCGCTGTGCTCGCCGAAGGCGGGCTCGTGGGCTTTTTCCTGTTCGCCGGGTTCCTGGGCAGCGTATTTCGGCAACTGCTGCGCACCCTGCGGCACGACCGCGCCGGCCTGTACCTCGTGCTGATCTTCGTGTTCATCCTGGGCACCATGATGTACACCGACGGCTTCAACCGCATCTACTGGTGGATCGGCCTGGGGCTTGTGGCCGGCCTCAGCCAGAGGTTTTCGGCGCCATGACCCCCGTGTTCAGCCGGAAGGTGGGCCGCGACATCGCCTCCATTGCCGGAGGCCTTTCCTATGCCCGGCTGGTCCGGTTCGTGTTCTTCATCCTGCTGGGCCGGGCCATCGGCCCCCAGGCCCTGGGCGTGTACGCGGCCATCGTGGCCTTCATCCGCATCGTGGCGCCTTTGGCCAACGGCGGTCTGCCCCATCTGTTTGTGCAGCACCTGGCTGTTCATCGTGAGAAACCCTCGCCCCTCTTTCTCACAGGGTTTCTCGCCGCCCTGGTGAACTCCCTGCTGGCCGCCGCGGTGGGCACCCTGGGCTTTTCCCTGTTCTTCCGGTTCCTGTTGCCGCCGGGCGCCATCGCCCTCTTCATCTTTGTGGAGGTGCTGCTGGCCAGCGGCCTGGAACTCTTCAAGGGCCTGTACCAGGGCCTGGAACGGTTCCCGCTGATTTCCTGGGTGATCTACTTCCTGTTTCCCACCCTGCGGCTGGCCGTGCTGGCGAGCCTTTTCCTTTTGCAGGGGCCCGAACTGGAACTTGCCCGGATCCTCGTGCTTCTGGAGCCGCTCCAGTTCCTGGCCCTGGTGCTGGTGTTCTTCTTTACGCTGCCGCGGCGGCTCTTCGTGGCCCGGCTGGACCCCGGGGCCCTGAAGCGGGGCCTGCCCTTCGCCCTGTCCACGACCTCCACCGAGATCTACGGCAATGTGGACAAACTCATGCTCTCCAAACTCGCCACCTCCTTTGTGGTGGGCGTGTACACCGTGGGGTTCCGCATCGTGCAGTACCTGCTGTTCCCCGTGATGTCGGGCCTTACGGTGTTTTATCCCAAGTTCTTCCGCCGGGGCACGCGGGGGCTCGGCGAAACCCTGCGCCTGGGCCTGGCCGTGCTGCCCTTCAGCGTGGGCTACGCGGTGCTTGTGGTCCTCGCCCTGGCCCTGGTGGGGAAATGGGTGATCCTCTGGCTCTTCGGCGCCCGCTATGCGCCGGCCGTGGGGCTGATGCGCGTGCTCAGCCTCACCCTGCTGGTGCGGTCGGTGAGCCTGGTGCTGGGGGATGCGCTGACCGGTGCGGGCTATCAGGTGAAGCGCACCGCGGCCATCTTTGTGGCCGTGGGGGTGAACTTCGTGTTGAACCTGGTGTTGATCCCGATCTGGGGCGGCTACGGCGCCGCCTGGGCCACGGTGTTTTCAGAGGTCTTTTTGCTCGGAGCCTTCCTGTATCTCATCTGGCGGTACCGCCACGCCGTACCACCACCGCCACGCACTTCTTGATGCCGGCGTCCTGCAGGAGTTGGAGGATCCGCCGGACCTCCGATTTCCCGGTTTTATCGGCCACCAGAAAGCAGAGTGCGGCCTCGGCGCCGGGGTAGGCCACGAGGGCCGTCGCCCGGTCGGGCAGCGGCCCCACCGGATGCCAGTCCTCCAGGAGCCGGTCCAGGTCTTCGCCCACGGCCTCCTGCAGGATCCGCCGCACCTCCTCTTCCCGGAGGCCCTGGAACCACAGGAGCAGTCGGGGCGCCGGGGCCAGCGAGAGGTCAACGAAGGCGTGTTTCAGGGCCTCGGCCTCCTCCGGAAAGCCCAGGGGCTCCAGGTCCTGATTCAGGAACAGCAGGTCCAGGGGATCCCGCACCTGCCGGCGCCGGAGTTCCCGCCAGGAGAAGAAGAGGAACCCCAAAAGGGACGAGAGGAAGAGCGTCAGCAGCACATTCAGGGTGGTTTTGGGGCTGGCCTTCTTTTCGGGCGGATACGGAGGATCCAGCACCTTCACAAAGGGCTTGATGGGGCTGATCTTCAGGGTGTCGTTCAGGGCTTCCACCACCCGCAGGTACTCCTGCACGATGCGGGCCGAAAGCCGGGGGTCGCGTTCCCGGAAGCCCACGACGATGGTGCCCAGGGTTAAGTCGGTTTCCACCTTCAGGCGGTTGTGGGCGTCCTGCAGCAGGAAATAGCGGGAGGTGTCGTGCCACAGGGTGTCCAGCCGCAGGTTGCGGATCACCGACCAGGAAACGCGGTCGCTCTGGAACAGGGCCATGACCACCTCGGAGGAGGTGCCGCCCTGGCCCAGGCCGGGCACCAGACCCTTGAGCCAGCCGGCCCCGGACAGGAGGTCCTGGGAGGGCGGCAGCAGCACGGCCCGGGCCTCGTAGGTTTTGGGGATCACGAAGAGGGAAAGCAGGCCCATGACGAAGCCCAGCGCCAGGGCCACCTTGGCGGTGGGGCGCCAGGTCTTGCGGACGAGGGCCCGCAGCACCCGGGAACTCAACCGGAACCCGGTATCCCGTTCGTCGGTTTGCAGTTCTCCAGCCATGGGCGTTTCTCCGATTCAGGCGTACCCGTAGGTTTTCATCCACCGGCGGGGCCAGAGTTTCTCGGGGGTCAGGCCGAAACGCTGAAAATCCCACCACTTCGGGGGAAATCGGACATGGAAGCCACGCACGCCGCAATTATAGATGAGCGGTTTTCGGGGGTCAACACAGCGCGTTGTCGCCCTGCCGCGCCAGCCGGGCTACGGAAGCACCACCACCTTGCCGGTGTGGTTCAGCAGGCGATAAACATACACCCCGGGCCCGAGGCGCAGGGTGTGCCGGCCGTTGCCGATCCGCCGGCGCAGCACCAGGCGGCCGGTGGCATCGTACACGCTCAGGAGCGCCGGCCGGGCCAGGCCCTGCACCGAGAGCCGCAACTCCCGGCCCGCCGGTGTCGCTCGAAGCCGCAGACCGGAGGAAACGGCGCGGTTTTCCTCGGCCACGCCCACCCAGTCCAGCTCATGCAGGAAGAACAGGGGATGGGCGCCCAGCACCTCCCGGGTGTCGTCGCGCTGCAGGAACACCACGAAGGCGGTTTTGTAGGGGCTGTCGGTGGCGGGAACGGTGAAGGGCTGGGCCACGGCAACGCTGTCGCCCGGCGCGAGGCTCACGGGCACGCCCGCAGGGTCGGGCACCAGGTCCCGCACCACCCAGTAGAGGTGGCTGTGGCCCTGCCAGGCATAGGGGGTATCCACCAGCACGGTATAGATCCGGAGCCGGCCGGACCAGGCGGTTTCCTCGCCCACATGCTTCACCCAAACCCGGAGGGTGCCCTGGAGTGCGTTGGCATCGTACACGCCTCCCAGGGAGAACTGCACCGGCTGGTCCACGGTTTTCCGCAGGTCAAACATGCTGCGGTAATGGCTGTAGGCGTTGGTGGAACTGGTGTAGTGGAGCACGCCGTCGGCGTACACCGTGGGGATGTACTGCACCCCGTAGTAGTCGTAGCGGGTGTGGGCGTCCGACTGGTAAAAGGGATCACCGTTGGCATGGATCCCCGCGATCACCAGGGAATCGCCCACCTCGTGCTGGAGCTGCTCCAGGGCCGGGGCCGCCACGCCACAGGGGCCGCACCAGGTGGCGGTGAAGTCCTCAAAGAGCACGGTCCGCTGAAGGGCATGGGCCGGCAGGGCCAGCGCCAGGATCGCCACCAAAAAGAACGCTCTCATCCGCACCTCCTGGTTTGGGGAGCGAAGCACGCTCCGGGGTTGAACATGCCCATCGTAGCCTGAGAAACCCGGTTTGTCAAATTGAAGGAACCGGCCGGTTGTGCCCGAAGGAGCCGGTGCGTAGAATTGGGCCATGCCTGGTTGGGTGCTGGCCATCGAGACCTCCGGGCCCCTGGGCGGCGCGGCCCTGTGGCACCCGGAAAGCCATCGGGGGGCCGAAGCAAGCCTGAAGGAGCCCTTCCGCCATGCCGAAGACCTGCCCGGACTGGTCCAGGGGCTCCTGGACCGGTTCGGCGTCGGCTTTGCCGATCTCGCCCTCGTGGCCGTGGTGCGGGGCCCGGGGTACTTTACCGCGCTGCGGGTGGGCGTGGCCTACGCCAAGGCCCTGTGGTTGGCCCGGCGGGTGCCGGTGGTGGCCCCCACCGGCCTGGAGGTGCTGGCCTTTGAGGCCTCGGAAGCCGGAGCCCGGGAGGTGGTGCCGGTGATCAACGCCCAGCGCGGCCAGGTGTACTATGCCGTCTATCGCGACCTGGTGTGCAGGGAAGGACCGGCGGTGGCCCGGCCCGAGGAGCTGGCCCGGAAATTCCCCGAAGCCCGGTTCGTCGGGCCCGGACTCGCCCTGTTTCCCGACGATTTGCCAGTGGCCAGGGGACCGGCGGCCTATCCCTCGCCCCTGGCCGTGGCCCGGTGGGGCTGGCGAAGGTTCCAGGAGGCCGGGGCCACCGATGCCGTGCCTCTGGAACCCCTGTACATCCGCGAACCCGATGCCGTGCGACTTCGGCAAAACCGAGCTGAGCCTCGCTGATTTCCAGGAGGCCGATCTCCCCGGAATCCTGGCCATTGAGCGGGCGTCCTTCCGCCATCCCTGGAGTGCTGAGGCCTTTCGGGCCGAGGCCCGGAACCCCATTGCCCGCATTCGGGTGCTCCGCCACGCCTCCGGCCGCGTGCTGGGTTATGTGGTGTTTCGGCTGTATGAGCAGGCGGTGCATCTGTTGAACATCGCCGTGGACCCGGCGTGCCGCCGCCGGGGCCTGGGCCGTCGGCTGCTGCAGGAGGTGGTTCGGGAGGCCCGGCGGCACGGCCTGCCGTGGGTGGTGCTGGAGGTGCGGGTGAGCAACGAGCCGGCGCAGCGGCTTTACGAAGCCTTCGGCTTTCGGCGGGTCCAGCGGCTCCCGGCTTATTACGGCGACGAGGACGCCTGGCTGTACCTTTACGAAGTTCCCCCGGCGGAGCCCTGAGGGCCGGTTGCCCCGGGTTTTGCCGGCCTAAATCATTAGAACACTGTGAAGTTTGAGGAAGCCCTGGAACGGTTGTATCAGCGGGTCAATTACGAGCGAACCCCGGGTTTCGTTCGGGATCTGGAACCCTTCCGCCGCTGGCTGGCACACCTGGGCAACCCCCAGCACGCCTTTCGGGCGATCCTTGTAGCCGGCACCAAGGGCAAGGGATCCACGGCCGTCCACCTCGCCCGGGCCCTGCAGAACGCCGGCTTCAAAACGGGCCTGTACCTCTCGCCCCACCTGGTGGACATCCGCGAACGCATCCAGATCAACGGCGTCTGGATTCCCGAAGACGCCTTCGGCCGCCTGATGGACCGTTTGGTGCCGTATCTGGAGAGCCGCTCCGGCGGCTTCCGCACCTTCTTTGAAACCCTCACGGCCCTTGCCTTCCTGTATTTCCAGGAAGAGCGGGTGGACTACGCCGTGCTGGAGGTGGGCCTGGGAGGCCGCCTGGATGCCACCAACACCGTGGAACCCGTGGCCACGGTGTTCACGCCCATCAGCTTTGACCACACCCACATCCTGGGCACCACGCTGGAGGCCATCGCCCGCGAGAAGGCGGGCATCCTGCGGGGCCGGCCCGTGGCCGCCTCCGCGCCCCAGGAGCCCGAGGTGCTCCGCGTGCTCCGGGAACGGGCCCATGCCGCCGGCGTCCCCCTGCGGGTGCTGCACCGCCGCAGCATCAAGGTCCTGGAAGCCGGCCTGGAGGGCAGCCGTTTTGAACTCCTGGTGGGGGAAGGGGAACCCCTGCAACTCTTCACGCCCCTCTGCGGCAAGTTTCAGGTGGAAAACGCGGCCCTCGCCGCCCTCACGCTCCAGGCCCTGGGCATAGGTTCCATCTCCTTTGAGGGCCTCCGCTTTCCGGGCCGCTGCCAGATCGTGGATACCCAGCCCTACACCGTGCTGGATTGCGCCCACAACCCCTTCTCCCTGCGGGCGCTCCTGGACGCTGTGCAGGAACTCCTGGAGTTTGACCAGATGGTGCCCGTGTTCGCCGCCTCCCGCGACAAGGACATCCAGAGCATGCTGGATATCCTCAGCCGCTGGAGCCAGGTGTTCGTGCTCACCCAGTTTTCCAACCCCCGGGCCGCTTCCCCGTGGGATATGGCCGATCTCCTGCGCGAGACCCCCGGCGTGCAGGTAAAGGTGGTGCAGGATCCGGTGAAGGCCCTGGACCTCGCCCGCCGGCTCGCAGGCCCGAGGGGGCTGGTGCTGGCCACGGGGTCCGCCTATCTCGTGGGAGACCTGCTGCAACGGCTTGCGCTGTGAGGGCGTACTACGAGTATCCCCTGCTCCGTGAACTGGCCTTCCTCTGGCCCCCGCTCTTCTACTGGCGCCAGGTGACCCTCCGGGCCCTGTTGCGCCACCTGCCCGACGAGGCCCCACCCCGTCTCCTGGAGATCGGCTGCGCCACCGGCTTCCTCACCCGGAAACTCCGGGAACGCTACCCCGGCACCGAGATCTGGGCCGTGGACCTTTCGCGCCGGGCGATCCGCCGGGCCCAGCGCCGGCGCCTGCCCGGCGTC
This sequence comes from Caldifarciminota bacterium, assembly GCA_027069855.1. Classification (GTDB taxonomy): domain Bacteria; phylum Hydrothermota; class Hydrothermia; order WGAB01; family WGAB01; genus WGAB01. Next base: position 2,919 of record JALXEF010000114.1, on the reverse strand, counting down.
CATTTCCGGGTGGCCGATTTCCTGGACCGGCTGCCCCAGCGGGGCTTTCCCCTGGTGGTCAGCATGAATGTGTTCCAGCTCCTGCCCCAGGACCTCGCGTTCCAGCGCCTGCGCGACCTGCTGGCCCCCGGCGGCCGTGCCCTGCTGACCCTGACCAGCGAAACCCTGCTCACCCGCTGGCACCGCCGCCTGTACCGCGCCCTGGCCCGTTCCGATGTGTGCCTGGATTCTCCGGAAACCGTGGCCCGGCGCGCCCGCGCCGTGGGCCTGGCTGTAGAATTAGCCCCAATTGAGGCAACCGAAGGCAGTTACCTGCTGACCCTGCAACGCTTATGACCCTCTGGCTTCTCTGGATTTCCCTCTGGGCCTATCCGGACCCCCGACTGCTGCCCCTGGTGCATCAGGGCCAGGCCCGGGCCTTTCAGGAAGACTTTGACGGCGCCCGTCGGGTTTTCCAGGAGATCGTGCGCCAGGCCCCGGAGGATCCCCTGGGCTATCTGCTGCTCACCGGCCTGTACGACCTCTACATGCTGGATTACTCGGTCCGCGACAGCGAGGCCCGGTTCTTCCAATACGCCGACCTGTGCGAGGCCCGGGCCCGCCCCTGGCTCAAGGATGCCGATCCCCACAAACGGGCCTGGGGCCACTTCTATGCCGGTGCAGCCGCCGCCTATAAGGCCATGCGCTTCGGCCGAAACCGCCAGTACCTGCCCGCCCTGAAACACGCCTTGCGGGCCCTGAAGCACCTCCAGGCCGCCGTGGACCTGGATTCCACCCTCTACGACGCCTACCTGGGCATCGGCACCTACCACTACGCCCTTTCCGAACTGCCCAAGTTCGTCAAGTGGATCCCCGGCATCGGCGATAAACGGGAACAGGGGCTTCGGGAGATTCGGCTGGCGGCGGAACACGGCCTCCTGAGCCGGTATGCGGCCCTGGACGGCCTGGCCTGGGTGCTGGCCTACGATGCCCGGCCCTACGAAGGGATCCGGATCGCCCGGCGCCTGGTGGCCGAGTTTCCCCATAGCCGCACCTTCCGCTGGACCCTGGCCTTCGCCTATTACCGGGCCGGCAAGTACCGCGACGCCCTGCGGACCTACGAAGACCTCCTGTACTACAGCCTGCCGGACCACCGGAACTATCCGTACAACCTCGCCATCATCCTTTACTGGATGGCCAAGGCCAGCTATAACCGGGGCCGGTACGCCACCGCCGAAGGGTACCTGGAGGTGGTGCGCGACCTGCTGCGGCAGGATTCCCGGCGGGATCTGGTGGAAGACCTCCAGGGCCGGGTGCAAAATCTGCAAAAACGCATTGACCGGCGACGCCACCGCCGGTAAGGAGAAAAACCCATGCATCGGTTCCTCCTCGGTGTCCTTTTCGCAAGCCTTTCCTTTGGAGCCGCCCGGGGCGAGGTGCTGCGGGATACCGCCTTCCTGCTGCCTCCGGGCTCCCGGGCCTTCCTGGGCCTGCACGAGGTGCGTATTCCCGTTCAGCCGCCCCGGTATCCGGTGCCTCCGAAGGTGAAGCAACTCCTGCCCCCGGATCTGGTTCGGGCCCTGCAGCACAATCTGGATGCGCTGATGACCGCCTGGCCCCGCGCCGAACGCCTGCAAAAGGGGCCGGGCGATACCCTCTGGCTGTTCCACGAAGACCACTGGCAGGGCTACGCGCTGCCCGCCCTGACGCCCGTGCGCCCCGGCCCTCCGGCCTGGGTGGCGGCCTGGGATCGCCTGGGCCCGCACCGCGTGGCCGTGCTGGATACGGCCGGCCGGCTCTGGATCCTGAAATCTCTACCGGACCGTCCGCCGGAAACGCCGCCGCTCCGCCGTTTCCAGGAGGCCACAAACCTGACGGCCCGGCAGGGAAAACTCTGGGTGGCCACCCGTCGCCAGGTGTTCCGCCTGCAGGTCTCCGGCCTGTGGGGGCCGAAGTGGCAAACCCGGGCGCCGGGCGGCTGGCTGCTGACCGGCTCCCTGGATACCGCCCCCGGCCTGCTGGATACCCTGGGTGGCCTGCACCTGGGGGATTCGGCTCCGGCCCGTTTGCCCCGGGGCAGCTCCTATCCGGCCCTCCTGGACTGGAACCAGGACGGCCGGGCCGACCTCGTGTTCCTGTACCAGGGGCACCCCTATGTGCGGCTCCGCCGGCCCGGGGGCGCCTTCTGGGCCCCGGACACGAGCCACCGCGTGGTGTTCCCCTTCCGCCGGGAATTTGCGCCCTCGGTGGCCTTCCTCAGCGATACCCTGGGCCTCCTTGCCACCCCTGAAGGGCAGGTGTTCCGGCTGCATCGCCGCAACGGCACCTGGCTTCCGGATTCCCGGCCCTTCCTGAACCTCCGGCGGCTGCTGCAGGCCGAAGGGCTGCTCTATCCCGTACTCTGCGCCGATCCCGAGGGGACTGACCTGGTGGTGGGCCTGGCCGACGGCCGGGTGTTTCGGCTGCAGGCCCCGGACTATCGGTCCGCTGCATTTTTGGGCCGGGTGCCGGGGTTCGCGGCGCCGACGACCCTGCACCACACCTGGTACGCCGGCGACGCCACCGGCCGGGTCCGGCGCCTGGATACCGGCGAGCCCCTGGCTTTGACACCCCCTCCGGACAGCGGCTCGGTGTTCCCGGCGGCTGCCGACCTCACGGGCGACGGCATCCCCGAACTCCTGGTGGGCCAGCAGAAGGGCGGCGTGCGGGTGTATCGGCGTCAAGGGGATACCCTGTGGGTGCAGATGGCCCGATTCGTGACCCCGGAGATGGCGGTGCCCGCCGTGCTGCCCGGCGATTCCCTCCTCGTAGCCGTGGCCACGCTGGGTGGCCAGGTGTATGCGTACCGACCGGTGCAGCAGGACACCTCCCTCCGGTTCGTGGAACGCAACTCCTGGCATTTCCAGCCCCAGCGCGGGGTGCGGGATCTGGCCGCCTATT
>JALXEF010000113.1 GCA_027069855.1 Caldifarciminota bacterium | reverse complement strand
GTTTGAGGGTGCCCTGCACCGGGAACTCCGCCGCCGGGTGATGGGCTACGGCCGGCGGCGCCTAGCCGTGCAGCCCGCCGAGCTCGGCGACCTGGCATGCCCCCTCGGCGCCTACGCCCTGTTTGAGCCATGAGGCCCCGGCGCATCCTGGCCCTGGACTACGGCCCACGCCGCACCGGCGTGGCCATCTCCGACCGGGAGGGCACCGTGGCCCTGCCCCTTGGAGTGATTGACGCGCGCCGCGAAGACCCCCTGGCGGCGCTCCGGCGCATCGTGGCCGAGTACGAGGTGGGCAAGATCGTGCTGGGCCTGCCCCTCACCGAGGCCGGCGAGATGGGCGAGGCCGCCCAGCGGGTGCTGGCCTTCAAGGAGCGCCTGGAGGCCGAACTCGGGGTGCCCGTGGAACTGGTGGACGAGCGCTGGACCACCCTGGAGGCCGAGGGCCGGTTGAAGGCTGCCGGGTACCGGCACCTCAAGCGCACCGGCAAAACCGACGCCGTCGCCGCCCAGATCCTCCTGGAAACCTACCTCGCCCGCCGCAAATCCTCCGATTCCGGGCGATGAAGGCCGGAGTTTGCTTGGGCCGGGATCCCGGGACCCCCTCCACGCTTGGTCCCTAAGGACCCTGTAAAATTGCCCAGGTTCCGAGCCTTTTGCCTGTTGCAGAGGCGGCAGTGCTCCCGAGGGTGTGAGCCATGCGGTTGAATTCACTGGTTCTGGGAATCCTGGCCTTCTGGTACTTCGGCTGGAACTATCTGGTGGTACCGGCGGTGTTCAACGAACGGGTGGTTTTTGAAGTGCACCGGGGGGAACCGCTGGATTCCATCCTGCAGCGCCTGCACGAGCGCGACCTGCTGGACCATCCCCGTCTGGATGCCTGGGTTCTCCGGATCCTGCACAAGGACCGGGAACTGAAGGCCGGCCGATACCTGCTGATCCGGGGGTTGCCCGACTACTACACGCTCCGCACCCTGCTGCGAGGCAGCGAACTCGGCACCCGGGTAACCCTCCAGGAAGGCCTCACCCTCCGGGACATCGCCCGCGTCCTGGCCCGGGACATCGGGGTGGATTCCCAGGCGTTTCTCCAGGCCGCCCACGACTCGGCCTTGATCCGAAAGTTCTTTGAGGAGTACGAACTGCCCGGACCGTTGCCTCCATCGCTGGAGGGGTTTCTTTTCCCCGATACCTATTACCTGCCCCGGGGCGTGGACCCCGAAATTGCGCTGGAAATCCTGTTTCGGGGCTTTGTGCGGAAGGTGCGGCCCCTATTGCCCCGGATGGACAGCCTGGGCATTTCGCTGAAGGACGCCATAACCCTTGCTTCCATCGTGCAGAAGGAAGCCCAATGGCGCCGGGAGATGCCCATCATCGCCTCGGTATACTGGAACCGGCTGCGCCGGGGAATGCGGCTGGAAGCCGATCCCACGGTGCTTTACGCCCTGGGGCGGCACAAGCAGCGGGTGACCTATCGGGATCTCCAGGTGGATTCCCCCTACAACACCTATCGGGTGCGGGGTTTGCCGCCCGGCCCCATCTGTTCGCCGGGGCTGGACGCGATCCGGGCCGTGCTTTATCCGGCCGAAACCCCCTACCTGTACTTCGTGGCCCGACCCGACGGCACCCATCAGTTCAGCCGCACCTATGCCGAACACACCCGCGCGATCCGCGAGATCCGCCGCCTTCGGGCGGCGATGGCGGCCGAGAGGGCTCGGGAGCAGGCTACACCTTCAGGGTTTTCAGCAGATACCCTTGAAGTTCCGCAGCATTCCGGAACACCGGAATCCCTGCAGGCGGAGCCACCGGGGGATTGAAGGCCACCGCCCGCATCCCCGCAGCCCGGGCGGCCCGGAGCCCGTTTAAGGAGTCTTCAATCGCCACGCAGTTTTCAGGATTGCACCCCAGCCGGCGGGCGGCCTCCAGAAAGATGGCCGGATCGGGCTTGGACCGGGGAACCTCCTCGCCGGAGACCACAGCATCAAAGAAATCCCGGAGTCCCAATCGTCGGAGCACCGTTTCAATGTCTTCAAGGCGGGAGGAAGAGGCCACAGCGAGCCGGCACCCGGCGTGGCAAAGGGCCTTCAGCAGTTCCGGAATGCCCGGAAAGGGCTTGAGGGGGCGGGTTTTCACAAGGTTGCTGTAAACCCGGGCCTTTTCGCGGAGGAGGGGCTCAACGGCGACCCCCTCCAGGCCGAAGTACCGGAGCAGGGCGGCCCAGTATTCCGGATCCGCCAGGCCCATGAACTGCGCGTTTTCCTGCACGGTGAGATGCTTGCCGAAGCGCTGGAGCACCTGATTGGTGGCCTCCACATGCAGGGGCTCGGAGTCCAGCAGCACCCCATCCAGGTCGAAGATCACGCAGCAGGGGTGCCTCATGGAAGATAGTAGAACTTGGCCACCCGATGACGGTGTCGCAGGAAGTACACCCCGGGCCGCAGCCGGAGGTTGTTCAGGCGCAGGCTGGGCCCCTGGACCCGGGAACGGAACCACACCCGCCGGCCCTGGGCGTCGTAGAGCGCGAGGGGGCCTCGGGAGAGCCCGGTGATCAGGATCTCACCGGGGGCCGACATCCGAACCTGCAGGATTCTCCGGGCCGGCGTACCCGAAACGGGCTCCTCTACGGCCGTAGGGCTGCTGTAAGCGATTTCCACGAACTCGTACACATAGTTGCCCGAGCCCGAGGCATCGGAGAACTCCGTGATGAACAGGCCTCCGGGGCCGGAATCCGGCAGGTCAATGGTGCCGGGATTGGCGTCACTGTCGGGCAAAACAAGCCAGGCGTTGGGGTCGTTGGCGGGCAGGGTTCGGGAGGTGCGGCGGTATGTGTGGTACGAATCCATGCTCACAGTGGGGCCGTCCACGGTGTCGCCGTCGGCATCCACCAGGGTGAAGGTTTCGCCCCCGTTGATCACGGGGAACGAGCCCCCGGAGTTGATGTACAGCACCTCGGGACCCAGGTTGACGCCCCAGAAGGCCTCAAAATCGCTCTGGGTGGCGTTGCGGACCACCAGGAGGATGCCGCCCTGGGGCAGGGTGATGTCGCCGAAGGTGTAGGTACGGCTGGAGTTCTGCTGAAACAGCTGATAGCCCTGGAGCGAGAGGCCCCCGGGCGGGTTCACCACATAGGAAAAGGTGTCGGACAGGGTGGCGGCCCCGGAGTCGTCCACGGCCCGGAGGAAGTAGGCCACCCCGGTACCTTCGGGTTCGGCTCCGATGTGGAAGAAGTACCAGTCGCCGCTTACCGAATCAGGATCCGAGGGGGTCCAGGAACCGCCGGCCACCGAAACCCAGAGTTCGGCCAGGGCCACCTGGCTGTCGTCGGAGATCTTGGCCTGGATGAGTACGGTATCCGAGGCCGTGGGAAACGGGGGATCCCGCAGGATGTCGGCGATATACGGCGGGGTGTTGGCGCTGGCCGCCGCCAGCCACAGGCTGGCGTTCAAAAAGGCCACATTGTTGTCTTCCCCTTCGGCGGTCCAGCCGTTGAACAGGTTGTTGCCGGGCTGGCCGGTGCCGTCGTCGGCTGGCGAACTGTCGCCGACCCCTACGATTCGGCCGTTGCCGTAGCGGGAGGAGGCCAGGGTCACCTGGCTCGTGCCGTGGCTCGCGCCGGTCATCCACACATGGCCCTTCACATTGGCGTTGAACGAGGGCCACAGGGTCATGGCGGTGCCGGCGTAGTAGCCGATGGCGCCCACGGTGCCTGCAGGGCCGTAAATGATGGGATCATTCGGGTCGGTGGTGACATTGGAATCCGGGTGGTCCCAGATGTTGTTGTTGGGCTCGCCGGTGACATTGAAGTGGATCCCGAAGAGGGTGTCAAAGCCGGCGGCGTTGAAGATGTGGGGGGAATCCCATCCGTTGTTGTTGCGGTCCGAAGCGTTGTGGTTGGCCACCAGGAACAGGCCGCCGCCGTTTTGCACGAACTGCACGATGGCCTGTTTTTCCTGGGGGCTCAGGGGGTCCTGGGGTTCGCACAGGATGAAGACATCAAAATGCATGAGGTCCAGGCTGTCGGCGGCGTTGCCGTAGGTGATGGAATGGCCGGGCGGAAGAGTGCGTACCCGGTGCCCCATCTGGTGCAGGTCGTAGCCCCACGATGAGATCGCACCGGTCCAGGATTCCGGGCTGGAGGGGTTCGGGGGATAGGGTTGGGGCCAGTTGTCGTCAATGATCCAGTCGGCGTTGCCGGCGGTTTCGTCTTTGGTGTAGTCAAACAAAAAGGAAGCCGCCGCCAGGGTTTGGACGGCCATCAGGACCAGGGCCAGGGTCCCTTTCCAAGGTTTCATGGGTTTACCTCCAGGAACAAGGCCCTGGATTATACACGCCGGGGGAAGCCTCTGAAAAAGTTTGGGCGGGGCCGGCCGCTTGCGGCCGGCCCCGCCCAAACGCGCCAAAGAAATTCAGGTTCAGGGCAGCACGACGAAACGAGCGGTTGCCGCACCTTCGGTCGTCACGAGCCGGGCCAGGTACACGCCCGCCGTGGGCACCGAAACCCTTACTTCGTGGGTGCCGGTTGCCAGGGTCAGGGGGATCTCCTGAATCCGCGCGCCGGCAACATTGAACAGCTGGAGCCGGGCCGGGCCGGCCTGGGGCATTTGCAGTACCAGGCGGGCGCCGTGGTGGGCCGGTAGAGCCCGGAGTGTCAGGGCCCCGGCCGGTGCGCTGCCGGAC
>JALXEF010000112.1 GCA_027069855.1 Caldifarciminota bacterium | reverse complement strand
ACGGCCGGGGTCAGCGAAGGCGCCAACCTCGCCTACATGACCTACGGCGGCACCTATGTGGGGCTTGCCCTCCTGGATCCCGACACGCCGGCCAACCTCAGCGTGATCAACAACCCCACCTATGTGTACCCCGACACCGGCATGCTGGATGAGAACAAGTGGCAGTTCCTGAACGGCACCCTGAGCTTTTCCAGCGGCAACACCCCGGACGACTGGTCGGTGATGGTCTCCGGCGGCCCCTTCAACGCCGGGCTCCACACGATCGCCGTGGCCGTGGTGGGCGGCAACAGCCTGCTGAACATCATCCAGAACGCCCAGAACGCCAAGGCCCTGTATGACAGCGTGGTGGTGGCCGTGGAGGAGGGTCGGGATCCCGGTCTGCCCGTGTTCTTCGGCCTGCAGCGGGTATCGCCGAACCCGGTGCGGGACCGGCTCACCGTGGCCTTCACCCTGCCGGATCGGGCGCCGGTTCAGATCGCCCTGTACGACGCCGCCGGCCGACAGGTGCGCCGGTTGTACCAGGGCACCCTGAACCGGGGTTCCCACACCCTCACGCTGCCTGTGGGCAACCTGAGCCAGGGCGTGTACTTCCTGCGGCTCACCACCCCCTTCGGCACCCGTACCCGTACCTTCGCCAAAATTCGCTAAACCGCGCCGACTCGGCGAGTTGGATCGGGGCCGCAGCCCTTCGGGCTGCGGCCCCGATACTTTTTCCGAAGTCCCAGAGGCCGGGCGTATCATATAAACCTGACCAAGATTCTCAACGCAAACCCGGAGGTTCCCGATGTACCGTACCCTGAAGGCTCTGAAGCAGGACCTGAACGGTGCCCTGGAAATCCAGGGCAACACCGTCAGGGTTTTGGATCTTGAAAAGGTTCGCACCCTGGTGGATTCCTGGGTGTACACCTCGGTGTTCTCCCCGGAACCTGAACTGCGACAGGCCGCCCGGTTCCTGATCCGGGCCACGGCCCAGGCCCTGAACCTGCACCTGGCCTCCATCCATGAGTTTTACATGGGCCGGGGCCGCGGCGAGTACGGCGGCTTCACCGTGCCCGCCATGAACCTGCGCGGCCTCACCTACCACAGCGCCCGCCGGGTGTTCCGTGTGGCCCGGGAGATGGACGCCGGCGCTTTCATCTTTGAAATCGCCCGCACCGAGATCAGCTACACGAACCAGCCGCCCGACGAATACGCCACCAGCATCCTGGCCGCCGCCATCAAGGAAGGCTACGAGGGCCCGGTGTTCGTTCAGGGCGACCACTTCCAGGTGCGCCTCAAGGCCTATAAGGAGAACCCCGAGGCCGAGATCCAGGCCCTCAAGGACCTGATCCGCGACGCCCTGGCCGCCGGCTTCTACAACATCGACATCGACGCCTCCACCATGGTGGACCTGGACAAGGAAGACCTGAAGGAACAGCAGGAGCCCAACGCCGAACTCACCGCCCTCTTCACCCGTTATATCCGCGAAACCGAGCCCGAGGGCATCGTCACCTCCCTGGGCGGCGAGATCGGCGAGATCGGGGGCCGCAATTCCACCCCCGAGGACCTGCGGGCCTTCATGGACCAGTACCTGCCCAAGATCGGCGATCTGCCGGGCATCAGCAAGATTTCGGTGCAAACCGGCACCGTGCACGGCGGCGTGGTGCTGCCCGACGGCTCCCTGGCCCAGGTGAAGGTGGACTTTGATGTGCTGGAAACCCTCTCGCGGATCGCCCGCGAGGAGTACGGGCTGGCTGGGGCCGTGCAGCACGGCGCCAGCACCCTGCCCGAGGAGGCCTTTTCCCTGTTCCCCAAGGTGGAAACCGCCGAGGTGCACCTGGCCACCCAGTTCCAGAACATCATCTACGACAGCCCGGAACTGCCCGAAGACTTCAAGCGCACCGTGTACGACTACCTGTTTGAAAAGTACGGCGACCAGCGCAAGCCCGGCGAAACTGATGAGCAGTTCATCTACAAGAACCGCAAACGGGGCTTCGGCCCGTTCAAGTGGGAGTGGTGGACCCTTTCCGAGGACATCCTGAACCCCATCATGGACCGGCTGGAAGAGAAGTTCCGCACCATTTTCCGCGAACTGAAGGTGGCCGAGACCAAAAACCTGGTGGTCCAGAAAACCCCCATCGTGCCCATGAAACTGGAGGTGCCGGAGTCCTTGAAGGCAGGAGGTGAACAGGATGGCTGAGCAAAAGACCCTGGGCATCCTGGTGGGCGGCGGCCCGGCCCCGGGCATCAACGGCGTGATCAGTTCGGCCACCATTGAGGCCCGCAACCGCGGCCTGCGGGTGCTGGGCTTCTATGAGGGCTTCCGCTGGCTCATGCAGGAGCAACCCCTGGAGGAGGGCGTGCACTACCGGGAACTGCAGATCCGGGATGTCACCCGGATCCATGTGACCGGCGGCTCCCTGCTCCGCACCTCGCGCGCCAACCCCACCCGTGACAAGAAACTGTTGAAAACCGTGGTGCGCAACCTCCAGAGCCTGGGGGTCAATTACCTGCTCACCATCGGCGGCGACGATACCGCCTTTTCCGCCTCCAAGGTGTACGAGGCCTCGGGCGGCGAGATCGCCGTGGTGCATGTGCCCAAGACCATTGACAACGACCTGCCCCTGCCCGACTACATGCCCACCTTCGGCTTTGAAAGCGCCCGCCATCTCGGCACCCTGCTGGTGCAGAACCTGATGGAGGACGCGCGCACCACCCAGCGCTGGTACATCGTGGTGGCCATGGGCCGCGAGGCTGGCCACCTGGCCCTCGGCATCGGCAAGGCCGCCGGCGCCACCCTTACCCTGATCCCCGAGGAGTTCACCGAACCCCCGGTGGACCTCGGCTTCGTGGTGGACACCATCATCGGCTCTTACGCCAAGCGCAAGGCCGAGGGGCGCCACTACGGCGTCGTGGTGGTGGCCGAGGGCATCGCCGAGAAACTGGACCCCGAATCTATTGAAACCTGCGGCGATCTGCAGCGGGACGAACACGGCCACCTGATCCTCTCGGAGATTCCCCTGGGCCAGATCCTGAAGGAGGCCATTGAACGGGAACTGGCGCAACTCGGCATCAAGAGCCGGTGGGTGGAACAGGAGATCGGCTATGTGCTGCGCTCGGCCCGGCCCATCGCCTTTGACATTGAGTACACCCGGAACCTGGGCTACGGGGCCATCAAGTTCCTGCTCCAGGGCGGCACCGGCGCCATGATCGCCTTCCGCCGGGGAATGCTGCATCCCCTGTACTTTGATGACATCATGGACCCGCGCACCGGCCGCACCCGCGTCCGCCTGGTGGACACCGAATCCGAAAGCTACGAGGTGGCTTCCCACTACATGATCCGGCTGCGAAAGGACGACTTTGAAAACGAGGACCTGGTGCAGGCCATGGCCCGGGCCCTGAACATGGATCGCGACGCCTTTGTGAAGCGCTTCAAGCGGGTGGCCGTGCCCGAACGCGGCCGGTGAGGTGCATGGCTTCGGCGAAGCCCAACATCAAGGTCTTAAGGTACCGCGATCTCCTGCGGGAAATGCGGCAGCGCGGCCAGCCCGGCTACCGGGCCCAGCAGGTGTACCAGTGGCTCTATCAGAAGGCCGTGCTGGACTTCGCCGAGATGAGCAACCTGCCCAAAACACTGCGGCAGGAGCTCGCCGAAGCCTACGAGATCGGCACCCTCCGGGTGCTGCAGCGGGCGGTATCCCGGGACGGCACCGTCAAGTTCCTGCTGCAACTCCCGGACGGCCACCGGATTGAGTCGGTGCTCATCCCGGAGGGCAAACGGCGCACCGTGTGCGTGTCCTCGCAGGTGGGCTGTGCGATGGGATGCGCCTTCTGTGCCACCGCCCGGCTGGGGTCCACCCGCAACCTGGAGGCCTGGGAGATCGTGGAGCAGGTGCTGGTGGCCCAGCGCCACCTGTGGGAGGTGGGCGATCCCCGGCCCGTGACCAATGTGGTGTTCATGGGCATGGGCGAGCCGCTTTTGAACCTGCCGGCCGTGCTGCAGGCCATTCGCATCCTGAACAGTGACCACGGTCCCAACATCGGGGCCCGCAAGATCACGGTATCCACGGTGGGCGTGGTACAGGGCATCTACGAACTGGCCGGGGCCCCGGTGCAACTGAAACTGGCCCTTTCGCTCCATACGGCGATCCAGGAGAAACGGGAACAGATCATCCCCCTGGCCCGGAAGGTGGGCCTCAAAGACCTCAAGCGCGCCCTCTTTACCTTTTACCTGCAGAAACGCCGCTGGGTGACCCTGGAGTACATCCACCTGCCGGGTTTCAACGACACCGAGGAGGACATCCGGGCGCTACAGCGGTTCCTGGGCGATATGCCCGCCAAGATCAATGTGATCCCCTACAACCCGTTCCCGGGAGGCCCGTTCCGGGCACCCACCGAGGAGGAGTTTCAGGACTTCATCCGGCGGCTCCGCCGCCTGCCCTATACGGTAACGCCGCGGGCGCCCCGGGGGCGCGACATCCTGGGGGCCTGCGGCCAATTGGCCCTGCACCAGGTGCGGCTGGAATCGGTTAAACCCGTGGTCTATACGCCGGATTCACCGCCGGCCTGAAGCCCCGCTTCCACCATCCGACGGAACTGGAGGGCGTTCCGCGGGGCGTACCCTCTGTAGTCGTTGTTGAAGTAGGCAAACACGGCGCGCCCGGCCGCCAGGTGGCGCCGGGCGAAGTCGGCAAAGGGCTCCAGATCCCGATCGGTGAATAGGTCCCGGTACCAGCGTTGAACCCCGTGGAACCGCAGGTACACGAAATCGGCCGTTGCCGCGAACACCGGGGGCAGGCCCGGGGCCAGGGCCACGCACAGGGCCACCCCCAGCTCCCTGAGGACCTCCGGCATTTCGGGCAGGGCGAGCACCTCGGGGTTCCGGAACTCAAAGGCCAGCCGCAGGTGGCCGCACCGGCGGCGGATGGCCCGGAGCAGATCGGGGTCCCAGGGCGCCTCCGGCGGAAACTGGAAGAGCAGCACGCCCAGGTGTTCGCCCAGGAGCCGGGCCCGCCGGCAAAAGAGGTGGGTCAGATACTCCCGGCTGGAGGGTTTCGTGGGCCGGTGGGTGATGGCCCGCGAGGCCTTCAGCGTGTACAGGAACCCCTCCGGCGCCTGTTCCCGCCAGGCATGCAAAGTTTTCTCGGTGGGCAGGTGGTAAAAGGTGTAGTTGATTTCCACCGTATTGAAGTGCTGCAGGTAATAGGAGAACCACCGGCTCAGCGGCAGGTCCGGCGGATAGAACCGGCCTTTCCAGTGGGGATAGTGCCAGCCTGAGGTTCCAACAAAGAGATCCACGACCTATTCGGCCACCAGGAACACCAGGTCCTGGCGGATCTCGGCCTTCCGGAGGCCGAACTCCAGGCCGTACAGGATGGTCCTCAGGTTGATGATCTCGGTTTCCTTGGCAAACAGGAAGGCGATGCCCACGCCGATCCCCAGGGGGTCGGCGAACCGCATCTGGAACGCCTGGTGCAGCACCGCGCTTTCCAGGGCGCGTTCCACGGTTTCCAGGGCGGTGGTTTTAGTATCCCAGAGGTACCGGCCCAGGGGGCCCTCCCGCAGGCGGTCCAGGGCCTGTTCCAGGGATTCGGCATCCTCCAGGGCCCGGTAATCGCTGGCCTTGAGCCGGCCGCCCTCCAGGTACTTCACGCGGCCCCGGGGCCGGAGCCCGGCCTTCAGCAGCATCAGCACGGCCATCACATTGCGCACATCCACCAGGCTCCGCAGGAGTTCGCGCACCAAGGCTGTATTCGGGCGCCGGGGTGAGAGCCGCTCAAAGGCCCACTGGAAATAGGAACGGTCCAGATAGAGTTCCACATCCTCCAGCCGCCCTTCGTTCACCGCCTTGATGAGATCGCGCCCCACCACGAAGGGCAACTGCAGGCCCCAGGTGGCCAGGCGGTCCAGGATCTTCAGGGGGTCCCGATCCCGGAGCAGTTGCTCCAGGCGTACGGGGTCCAGGACACCGGCCGGCATGAAGGACCGCTGGATGCTCGGGTCGGAGGCGCCCCGCATCCGGCCCCGGATCAGGGCCTTGACATTGTGGACATCCCAGCGGCCCAGCAACACGGAAAAGCACAACTGAGGCTCGCCGTCGGAGATCTTCAGCAGTTTGCGGCTGACTTCGGCAAGGTGATCCACGAGGGCCCGGCCCACGATCTCCACGGGGTCCTGGAGCGAGGCCTCGTGCCGGGCGATGGGGCCGGCATAGGGGGTATCCTTGAGGGCCACCTTCAGGTTTTCGGGGGTCTCTTCGCCGAGCAGCTTCTCATAGTCGCGCGGTTTCAGCAGCTGGCCCATCATCGCCCGGATGCGGGCGTTGATGTAGCCGTAGTCGTCCACGCCGTAGCCGGTGGAAAGCAACGAAAGTGCCACGATGCTTATGCTCCGCCTTGTTCAGGGGTTTCAGGAGTTTCGGCCTGGGGCTTCTCCTGGCCTTCGGTACCCTGCTGCGCCTCGCCCTCCGGGGGCACCGTGGGCGCCTCGGGATGGGTGGGCGCCACGGCGAAGTCCTCGTCCACCTGGGTGAGGTCAATCTCGTCCTTCTTCTTGACCAGCACGGTGAAGATCAGGGTGTTGCCGGCAAAGTGGATGGTGCCCCAGTAGGCCAGCACCAGGAGCACCAGGAGGTACACCAGGATGCCAAACAGGAACCCCAGAATGGCCTCGGGCACGGCCAGGCCCTTGGGCGGCACCGGCGGGTACAGCAGGAGGTCGGTGCGGGTGACCCCCAGGAACCAGGACACGGCCCGGTACACGCCCTCGGTGGGGAAACTCAGGGTGGGCAGATAGGAAAGGGCGGCGTCGGCGATGCGTTCAAACTTCTGGCCCATGAGCCAGGGCTGGGCCAGTACCGCGTGGATCACGGCCAGGGTGCGGCCCACAAAGAAGGCAAAGATGCCCACGGCCAGCACCTTGACGCCGTACAGCAGCGCCTCGTAGCCCACGAACCGCCAGTTCTCGTCGTTCAGGGTGGAAAACACCTCAAAGAGGATGTCAAAGGTGTCGGCCCGGGTGGCGCCCGGCACCACCGGTGCCAGGTAGTAGGCCACGATCAGGGACACCACCAGGTACAGCATGAAGAACACGGTGAAGAGCACAGGAACGGCCAGCACCAGCAGCACCAGTTCACCGAACCAGGGGATTTTGCCCAGAAGACCCAGCACCACACCCCCCACGAGGATCAGGAACACCATGAACACCAGGGTGAGCGGAGCGAAGACCCCACTCCGGCCGGCCTTCCAGCCGTGTTTGATGGCGCGGGAGATCTCGTAGAACTCATCGCCCCGCAGCTGTTCCATGGTCATCTTGGCCACGGCGGTGCCGTAGATGGACACGAACACCCAGAAGCCGAAGATGCCCAGGCCCACCAGCACCTTGCCCCAGAGGCTCAGTTCACCGCCCCAGGGCAGGGGCACATAGCGGTAATCGTGCCAGATTTCAGAAAAGGTGTAGCCGCTGACCAGGAAGCCCAGGTAGGCCAGCACAGCATACACGATGAGCCCCCAAAGGAGCCCCTGGAACATGATCCAGAGTTTTTTTACGCTGAAGCCAAAGCGGGCCGCGCGAAAAACATCCTTGTAATTCCAGTGGAGTGCCCTGCGCATGGTCGTCCTCCTTTAGGTTTGCCAAGCCCGGAAACCGGCTTAAATCCTATTATACAGGCTTTTCAGCGCACCTCCGATGAGTACCGCGCCCACAATCAGGCCCCCGAGCCAACCCAGGGCCACGAGGGCGGAAACAATGGCCCCGGCGATGAGCACCCCGCCCAGAATGGCCACCAGGGCCCGCCGGAACCGGATGCCGAAGAGCAGAGCCGCGAAGGCGCCGGTCCAGGCCCCGGTCACGGGCAACGGGATCGCCACGAAGAGCATGAGGCCCAGGGCCTCGTAGCGTTCCACCACCTCGCCCCGGGCGCGGGTGCGGCGCTCCAGCCAGCGGTAAAAGCGCTGCCACAGAGGAAAGCGGTGGAGCCAGGCCGACACGGGCTGGAACACCAGCAGAAGTGGCACGATGGGCACCAGGTTGCCCACCACAGCCACGAGGTAGGCCTTCCAAAGGGGCATCTGGAGTTTCAGAACCGCCCAGGGGATGGCACCCCGCAGTTCCAGGATTGGCAGCATGGCCGCCAGAAAGGTGGCGAGTTCCGGCGGGAACCCCCGCAGGGTCTCCAGCAGATGGGTGGCCATTGGGTGCGCTCAGTCCTCCTGGTCAAAGGACGGCGCCTTCCACACCTGCCAGAAGGCGAACACCACCAGGGCCGTGACCGTGGCCCAGGCCAAAAGCAGAAAGATCAAACTGCTCAGCCTCATGCCTCTTTCCCCTTCTTTTGAAAGGCCCGGTGGGTGAGCACCAGGCCTGCCACGAACACCGCCAGGATGAACAGGCGGGCGAACCAGATGGCCGGGTCGCTCTTGAGCATCAAAGGAATCCACTCGGTAAAGAGCCAGCCGCCGATGATGGCGATAAGCATGAGCGGCGTGACATACTTCAGCACGTAGTAGAAGAACCGGGGAATGCGCATCTGGGCGCCCTTGTGCATCTCCTGCCAGGCGCGGTCCATGCCGAATACCCAGGCGAAGAGCACGATCTCAATGAGGGCGAACAGGGTGATGGAAAAGGTACCCATCCAGAAGTCCATCTCGTCCAGGGCGCCCCGCACGAAGATCGGGATGTGGGCCGACAGGAAGATGAACAGGCCCACGCCCCAGGCGGTTTTCTCGCGCGGGAACCCGAACTCGTCCTGGAAAAAGGCCATCACCGGCTGGGTCAGGGCCACGGAGGAGGTGATGCCGGCGAAGAACAGCAGGCCGAACCACATGAAGCCGAAGAGCCAGCCCAGGGGCATCTGGGTGAGCACCGCGGGCATGGACACAAAGCCCAGGTTAAAGGACCCGGCGGCCGCAATCTGCTGGGCCGCGGCCACGCCGAAGAAGGCCACCGCCGCCGGAATCGCAATGGACCCACCGAGCACCACCTCGGCGAACTCGTTGGTGGACGCGGTGGCCAGGCCCGAAACCACGATGTCGTCCTTCTCCCGCAGGTAGGAGGCGTAGGTGTGGATGGCCCCCATGCCCACCGACAGGGTGAAGAAGATCTGGCCGGCCGCCGCCAGCCACACCTTCCAGTTGGTCAGGGAACTGAAATCCGGGTGCCACAGGAAGTCCAGGCCCTTGAGGGCGCTGTACTCCGGGGATACCGGCGACCCCAGGGTCAGCACCCGGATCGCCAGGATCACCGCAAAGGCGAACAGGGTGGGCATGGCGATCTTGGCCAGCACCTCAATGCCGCGGGAGATGCCCCGGGCCAGGATCCAGATGTTCAGGAACAGGGTGATCACAAAGAAGCCGTAGGCCCACACCGCGGGGCGCAGGAAGAACCCCCGGGCGCCCTCGGTGCCGATGTAGGTGTACAGAAAGTCGCGGAAGGGTGCCAGCACCTCGGCGGCGTTGCTGGACGCAGGCACCGTCGGCAACTGGTGGAACAGCGAGAAGATGCTGAAGGCCAGGGTCCAGGACTCAATGTAGGCGTAGTAGATGACGATCATCAGGGGGCCGACGACGCCGATCACCCCCAGGTACTTGGCCAGGGGGTGGCGCCAGAGCCGCTGGAACATGCCGGGTGTGGAGCCGTGGCCGTAGGAGCCGCCGTACCGGCCGATGGACCATTCCACCCACATGAGCGGAATACCGAGGAGCAGGAAGGAGATGAAGTAGGGGATCATGAAGGCGCCGCCGCCGTTCTTGGCCGCCTGGACCGGGAACCGCAGGAAGTTCCCGAGGCCCACCGCATTCCCGGCCATGGCCAGGATCAAGCCGATCCGGGTCGCCCACCGCTCACGTTCCTTCATGGATACCTCCTCGTGGCTTGGATGGGCTAATTTTTAGGGCAGGGCGCCGGGGGGTCAAGGAAATGCACCCATCATTGGAATGATTTGAAGGTCACCGGGGATCCGGTTGCCCCATGAGAAAACCTGCACGAAAAACTCCGCCCCACCCCCTCCGTCCGTTTATCGGGTACAAAGTCGGCCCGGATCAAGCCTCCGCTCCGTCGAACCCCAGGCGACGGGAACGGCTCGGGCACCCGCCCGAGAAACCGGGCAGCAGGGGCACGGCGGCATCCCGCGGCCGCTGAAGGGTCCAGGGTCCCGGCACCTGGTGGCGTTATACCGATTTCTCGCGGGGAAATTTGATGCATTGCTCTGGTCGCCCCTGCCCTCTACAATTGCGACAGGAGGTGGTATGATGATCCGCAAAGTATGCATGATGTTGATGACGGCGGTTCCTCTGCTGGGGAATCCCGTCCTCGTCCACTACATCACCGAGGTCAAGGTGGGGCCGGGGACCGAGGAATGGATTGAGATCTTCCCCATCCCCCAGGTCTTCCCCGGCGAAACCCTCAACCTCACGGGATGGCAAATCCAAACCCGCGCCGGAACGGCGGTGATCACCGATACCGTTCTTCTTCCCCTCAATCAACGGGTTCTTCTCAATGCTTCCTCCCTGTCCGGCACCTTCTCGCTGGACGATGTGCTGGATACCCTTCGGCTCTACGACGCCGACGGCCTCCTGGTCCAGACCCTGGTCTGGGGACCGGAGGAGGACTGGGGGCTTTCCTCGTTTCCCACACCCCCGGAGGGGGCGAGTGCGGCCCTTTACGGCGAAGTCGCACCAGGGTACTGCATGCAGGGTGTGGACGAGTTTCTGGCGGGATGGTACTTCGACTTCACCCCCACCCCTGGAGCGCCCAATGATGACCGGGCCGTCACCCGGGGGATGGTCCAAAACCATCTGGGCAATCCGATCGGGAACGCAGAAGTGGCCGCCCATCACATGTACGGTACCTACCAAACCTTCTCCTGCCCGTGGGACAACCTGGGCGGATTCAAATTCGTCGCGCTCACGCCCGGCACTTACCTTTTCACAGCCTGGCACCCCGAACTCGGCGCCGATACCGTAGGCCCCGTTGAGCTCTCGTCAGGAGACACGGCGGCCATCACGCTGGTTCTGGAATTCACGGCCGTCGCGGAGAACCCCGTCTCTCCCCTCTCCGGTCTTCGGCTTCAGGTCCAGGGGCAAACCGTGGCCCTGGCCCTGGAAACGCCCAGGGAAGTACGGCTGATCCTGCTGGACAAAGCCGGGCGCCTTGTGCGGGTTCTCTTCCACGGAAAGGCGGAGCCGGGAACGCACCTCTTTGCCCTCCGGAACCTGCGGAAAGGGGTTTATCTCGTCCGGGCCGAAACACCGGCAGGGAGTGTGACCCGGAAGGTTCTGGTTCCGTAAGCGTGTTCTGGCTGCTGCTGATCGCGCAACTCTCCGCTTCCTTCACCTCGGAAACGGTCTGGATCACGCTGCAGGACAGCACGGTGGAGGTCGAGGGGTGGTATGTGTTCCGAAACCCCTCCACCGAGTCGCAGCGCCTTCAAATCTTTTACCCCTTTCCCCTCGGCAGAACGGAGCCGTATCCAGATACTTTTGCGGTGCACGGAGGACGCGCCCGGCCCACACCTGAGGGCCTGCGCATCCAGGTCCGGCTGGAACCCCAGGCCACCGAGACCCTTCGGGTCTTTTACCGGCAGCGGATCCAGGGGCATCGGGCGCGGTACATCACCCACACGACCCGGCTGTGGGACAAGCCCCTGGAAGAGGCGAGGTTTTACATCCGCTTCCCGGCGCGATGGAAACAGATGTACACCTCCTTCCCGGTCCAGGAGGTTCGGGAAGAGGGAACCTGGCGGGTTCTGGTCCTTTCCCGGCGGAACTTCCGGGGAGAGGGCGACCTCCAAATGGTGTGGGAACCTTAAGGCCGGGTCACCTTCGGGGTTTGCACCATCTCTGCGGCCGCCGTAACCTTGGGAACCATGGCAAAACGGCTCCTTGTGATCGGCATTGACGGCGGCACCTGGCGCGTGCTGGACCGACTCCTGGAAGAACACCGCCTGCCCGTGCTCCAGGGCCTGATCCAGACGGGTCTCAAAAACGACCTGATCTCCACCATTCCGCCGATTACGGCGGCTGCCTGGAGCTCCTTCCAAACCGGTGTGCACCCCGGCAAGCACGGCGTGTACGATTTCATCGCCCTGGATGTCCAGAACAAACGGGCCGTGCTCGTGAACTCCCGCGCCATCCAGGCCCCCACCCTGTGGGAACTCCTGAGCCGGGCCGGCAAACAGGCCGTGGTGATCAATGTGCCCCTGACCTTTCCGCCCCGGAGGTTGCCGGGCATCGTGACCATCGGGGGCATGCTCTCGCCTGAGGTGTCGCCCAAGTTCGTCCATCCCCCCGAAGTCTTCGACCGGGTGATCCGGAAGGTGCACTACCGCATCCTGGTGCCCCGCTGGGCCGTGAAAAGCCTGAAACCCGCAGAGTTTGTGGACGAGGAAATTGAGGTGGAACACGAACGGTTCCGGGCGGCCCACCTGCTCCTGGACCTCTATCCGGACTGGAGTTTCTTCATGATCCATGTGCAGTCCTCGGATGTGATCCAGCACGCCTTCTGGCACTACCTGGACCCCTCGTGGCCCCAGTACACGCCGGAGGCCTGGCGCACCATCACCCGGTTCTATGAGGCCCTGGACCAGGAGATCGGGCGCCTCGTGGACCACGCCCGGCCGGACGCCGTGCTGATCATCTCGGACCACGGTTTCGGCCCGGCACGCACCGAAGTGAACCTGAATCTCTGGCTCAAACGCCGCGGCCTTTTGAAAACCACGGGCACCGACAAACTCGCCCTCCTGGAGGACTTCACCCGCCGGGTGGACCGCTGGAACCTGATCAAACGCCTGGCCGTGAAACTCCTGGGCCACAACGCCGCCCGTAAACTCCGGGGCCGCAAGGCCGGCAACATCTTCCAGAAGATTGACTGGGAACATACCCGCCTGTTTGTGACCGCCTCCATCCACTTCGCCTTCCTGTTCCTGAACCCCAGGTTCCGGCGGGAGGAGGTGCTGCCTCCCCTGGAAACCGCCCTGCAGGAACTCCGGTACCGCGACGGCTCCCCCATCGTGCAAAGGGTGCACTTCAAAGAGGACCTCTACGGCCCTGAGCCCAGGGGATACCCGCCGGACCTCATCGTGGAACCCCGGGAGGGCTTTGTGTTCAGCAGCAATCTGGACGCCGTGGGGTTGTTCCGGTCGTACCGGCCCGGCCTGGAAGATACCGGCGCCCACGCCATGGAGGGCATCGTGGTGGCCTCGGGGGCCGGGTTCCAGGGCATCGCCGGCGGGCCGTTCCATATCGTGGACATCGCGCCCACTGTGTTGCAGTTCCTGGGGCTCCCGGTGCCCGAGCACATGGACGGCCGGCCCATCAACGGCCGGGGCCAGGCCGGCAAACCACCCACAGCCCCCGGCCTCACCGGCGAAACCCCTCCAGAATCCGTGTACACCCCCGAGGAGGAGCGGGAGATCCAGAAACGCCTGGAAGACCTGGGCTATCTGTAAAGGAGGCCTGTCGTGAAGATCACCGTGCTCGGAGCCGCCCGCCGGGTGACCGGCTCCATGTACCTGGTGGAAACCCAACACGCCCGGTTCCTGGTGGACGCCGGCCAGTTCCAGGGCGATGCCGACGCCGAGGACCTGAACCGCCAGGACCTGCCCTTCGGCCCGGGCGACCTGGACTTCATCCTGGTGACCCACAGCCACTTAGACCACATCGGTCGGCTTCCCCTGCTGGTCCACCGTGAGGTTGAAGCGCCGATCTACGCCACCGCCGCCACCCGCGACCTCACCGGCATCATGCTCCTGGACGCCGCCCACCTGGAAGAGGAAGAGGTGTTCAGCGAGAACAAACGCCGCCAGCGCCGCGGGCTGCCGCCCATCGAACCCCTGTTCAGCGTAGAAGACGCCCTGCAGGTTTCCCGGAACTTCCTGCGCCCCGTGGCCTACGGCGAAACCGTGGAGCCCGCCTCGGGCGTGCGGGTCACCTTCCGCGACGCCGGCCATATCGTGGGCTCCGCCTTCCTGGAACTGGAGGTCCGGGAAAACGGCACCACCAAACGGGTGGTGTTTTCCGGCGACCTGGGCAATCCGGGCAAGCCCATCGTGCGCGATCCCGATGCGCCGGTGATGAAGACCCCGGACCTCGTGTTCCTGGAAACCACCTACGGCGACCGCGATCACAAGGGTTTTCCGGAGTCGGTGGCGGAACTCAAACAGGCCATCCACGACACCTTCCGCCGGGGTGGCAATGTGGTGATCCCCTCCTTCGCCCTGGAGCGTGCCCAGGACCTCCTGTATGTGCTGCGGGAGTTTTCAGAACAGGGCGAACTGCCCCACGGCACCAAGGTGTTCCTGGACAGCCCCCTGGCCATTGAGGCCACCCGCATCTTTCGGGCCCATCCCGAGTGCTTTGACGACGAGGCCCGGACGCTGTTGAAGCAGCACAAAGACCTGTTCACCTTTCCGGGGCTGCAGTTCACCCGAAGCGTGGAGGCCTCACGCCAGATCAACCACATCAAAAGCGGGGCCATCATCATTGCGGGCTCCGGCATGTGCACCGGCGGCCGGGTGAAGCACCACCTCAAGCACAACCTCTGGCGCCCTGAAAGTAGCGTGGTGTTCGTGGGGTTCCAGGCCAAGGGCACCCTGGGCCGCCGCATCGTAGAGGGCGAATCGCCCGTGCACATCTACGGCGAGGAAATCGTGGTGCGGGCGAAGATTTACACCATCAACGGCTTTTCCGCCCATGCCGGCCGGTCCGAACTGCTGGACTGGGCGGGCCGGTTCCATGAAGGCACCTCCTTCGCCCTGGTCCACGGCGAACCCGAGGCCATGGACGCCCTGGCCGCCGACCTCCTGAAGGCCGGCTACGAGGTGCAAACGCCGGAACTGGGCCAAACCCTGGAGGTTTAAGGGGTGGCCTCCTCTCCTCCAAACCAGGACCGGGTTCCCCGCGAGGTGTGGTCGCTGGGTGTGGTGTCGCTCCTGAACGACACCGCCTCGGAGATGGTGCATCCGCTCCTGCCCGTGTTCCTGACCCGGGTGCTCGGGGCCTCCACCGTGGCCCTGGGCCTCGTGGAGGGCGTGGCCGAGTCTACGGCCGCCTTCATGAAACTCGTGGCCGGCGTGCTCTCCGACCGCATGGGTCGGCGAAAACCCTGGGTGGTGGCCGGCTACCTGACCGCGGCGCTCGCCCGCCCGCTGATCGGCCTCACCCAGCGCTGGGGCCAGGTGCTGGGACTGCGGTTCCTGGATCGGCTGGGCAAGGGCATCCGCACCTCGCCCCGCGACGCCCTGATCGCCGATGTCACCCCGCAAAGCATCTGGGGCAAGGCCTTCGGCATCCAGCGGAGCCTGGACCATTCCGGCGCCATCCTGGGCCCCCTGCTCGCCACGGCCCTTCTGGCCGGGCTCCACCTGTCGCTGCGGACCCTTTTTCTTCTGGCCGTCATCCCCGGACTTCTGGCCGTGGCGGTGCTGGTGTTCTGGGTTTCGGAGCCGCCGCGG
>JALXEF010000111.1 GCA_027069855.1 Caldifarciminota bacterium | reverse complement strand
TGGCTCCTGGCACTCCTGCTCTGGGTTCAACCCCCCTTTGATGTGGAGGTTTACAAGACCCCGGCGCCCGTGGCCGGGGTGGCGGTGCGGGGCGACACCCTGGCGGTGGCCCTGCGGGACGGCAGGATTGTGCGGGTTCCCTGGCAGGGCGCCACGGCAGCGGTGCAGGGGAGCGATACCCTGCAGATCGGGATGCCGCTGCAGGATGTGGGGGTGCTGCGGGGCCGGTGGCTTGTGCTGACGCGCCAGGGGATCTATCGCGGCCGGGAGGGGCGGTTCCGACTCTGGGTGCCTCTGGAGTTGCAGGATTCCACCGCCCGGTTCACGGGCACAGAGAGCGTCAACGGCGTGGCCGCTGGACGGGTATGGGTGGACCTGAGGGGAACCGGCCGACCAGGACGGCTGCGCCTGGATTCGCCCGTGCTGGTGGCCCAGAACCTGCCGGCGGGCCGGGTGGCTGTGGTGTCCTTCGGCGAGATCGTGCTGGTGGATTCCCAGGGGATTGTAGCCCGGCGGCGGTTTCCCCGGGGTTATCGGGATCCGTGGCCGGTGGAGCCCTTCCGGTTGCATCACCTGGTGGTGCAGCGGGGCGACCTGCTCATCGGCTACGGTGGCGTGCAGGGCAATCGTACCCGGGTGGTGGCCCTTCGCCTGCCTACGCTGGAGCCCCTGTGGCAGACCGAGGTGCCCGGTCACCTGCGGGGCTGTTTTGCCGCGCCCCGGGGCCAGGTGGTGGCGGTGACCAGTGGGGCGGGCGACACGGCGCGGTTTCCCCGGAGCCAGGTGGTGTTCCTGCGGGCCGGGGACGGCCGGGTGACGCGGTCGGAGACCCTGCCCCTGGAGTACGGCCAGGTGGCCCTCCTGGACTCGGTGTACCTGCTCTGCATTTCCACCGACCTGCGGTTTGACCTGTACCACCTGGCAAACCTGATGGCGCCCTATACCGTGATCCACCCGTATCGGCGCCGGCTCCAGTACGGCACCGTGGTGGACTACCGACTGGTGCCCGGTGTCCGTGCGATGGTGTTCTGGGGTCATTCCAACTGGTACAATGTGGCCCGCCGGGCCAAGTTCTGGGGAAGGGTTCGGTTTTTGTTTCCAGAGGCCCGCCAGGGGATTCTCGCGGCGGCCCGGCGGAGCCGGAAACACCCGGGCCCGTTGTATTCTGAAGAAAACCTGCGCTGGATTGAACTGGCCCTGGAGGGGGCCCAGTATCTGATGCCCGAGTCGCTTGAGGCCTTTCGGCAGCACCGGCTGGAGGTACTGCGGCACCTGACCTATCGCCGGTGGCTCGGCTGGCTCTGGGTGTTTTTCCGCGGGGTGGGCATCGGCACGGTGTTCCTGATGCTCCTCGGGTTTGTGGGGGTGGTGGCGCTACAGCAGGTGGAACACCGGCCCCGGTGCCGGCATGTGGAAACCCTGGGCAACCTGGTTTCGCGGTTCCGCCACAACCTGAAGAAGATCCAGGCCGATTGGCTGGAGCCCGAAGAGCGGGCCCGGATTCTGGAGGGATTGATCCAGCACCTGAAACAATCCCGGCCGGCCTTTGAGGGGCTGGACCCCCGGGTGCCGCTGTTGCCCCGGGTGATCAAGGGCTCAGGACGGTACCTGTACCAAAGGCTTTTGCGGGCCCTCAAGGGGCGTGACTTTGCGGCGGTACAGCAGTATTTGCGGCGACTGGAGGACCGGGTACGCGAGGTGCGGGGGCTTTTGCTGCAGGAACTGCAGCAGGCGGTGCGGACCGTGCAGAGCCAGTTCCCCGGGGTTTCCTTCTCCTACACCCTGGAGGACCGCGACGCCGTGTTGCCGCCGTGCCTTCCCGCGGAAACCCGGGCGCCTCTGGTGCGGCTCTTTGAGGAAACCCTGCGGAACGCCGCCGAGGCCGTGGAACCCCTGGGGGAAGAGCGCCGGAAGGTGGAGGTGAAACTCGTCCTGACCGCCGAGGGCCTGGAGGCCCGGATCCGCGATTGGGGCGAGGGAATCTCGGTGGACCCCTGGACCCGGATCTTCACCGAACGCTTTTCCACCAAGGGCACGGATCGGGGCCGGGGGCTTACGCCGAACCTTCTGGATTTCATTCGGGCTGTAGGTGAAATTGAACGGATTCCCCGGGGACCGGGCTGCGAGATCCGGTTCCGGGTGGCCTACGATCGGCTCAGGAAGTGGAGGCAGGAGCATGGGTGAGATCTGGGTGGTGGACGATGAACCCAGGGTGGCCAGGATCCTGGCCGAGTTGCTGGAGGCCCGGGGCCGGAAGGTGCGGGTGGCCCGCTCCTGGCGCGACATGAAGGCCTGGTTTCCGGCGCAGCCCGAGGGGATCGTGCTGGACCTGGTGTTCGATCGGGTGCCGGCCGAAGACCTCCTGGGCGACAATCCCGTGCGCGAAGGCATCGCCATCCTGAGGGAACTGAACCGGCGCGGGCTCCGGTGTCCGGTGCTGTTCCTTTCGTCCTATCTGGAACCTGAGGTGCTGGCCCTGGCCCGGCACGCCTATCCCCGGGAACTGCTGTATCCCCGGGAAAAGGACTCCAGGGTGAAATGGGAAACCCTGGTGGATTTCTTCGTGCAGAAACTGCAGGAGCAGGCGGCCCAGCAGGAGCTCTTTGCCCGCTACGGCGAGGCCGGGTTCTGGACCGCTTCGCCCCGGATGCTGCCGGTGCTGCAAACCGCGGAGACCGTGGTCCGGCGGCTCCGGGCCGGCAAACGGTTCGTTACCCTGCTGATCACCGGCGAAACCGGCGTGGGCAAGGAACAACTGGCTTTGGCCATCCACCGGCGGGCCTTCGGGAGCGAGGCGGGGTTCGGGGTGGTGTTGCTGCAAACCCTGGAACGGGGGCTGGTATGGGTGGAACTGGCCGGGGCCGCTGCCGGCGCCTATACAGACCTGCGGCGGGAACGCAGGGGCATCCTGGACCTGCATCAAACCGTGCTGCTGGACGAGATCGGCGACCTGCCCCTGGAGGTGCAGGAGAAGATCCTGCGCCTGGTGGATACCGGCCGGTACCGGCCCGTGGGCAAGGAGGAGCGCGAGTTCCGAGGGCTTCTGGTGTTTGCCACTAATCGGGATCTGGACCGCCTGGTGACCGAGGGGCGGTTTCGGCAGGACCTGCTGCACCGCCTGCGATCCCATTACTGGATCCGGATTCCGCCGCTGCGCGAACGCATAGAGGACCTGTGGCTGATCCTGGAGAAACTGCTGGGCCGGCCCGTGACCTTTACGGAAAAAGCCCGCGCGTTTCTGGAGTCCTATCCCTGGCCCGGCAATGTGCGGAACCTGGTGACCTTCGCCCGAACCCTGCAGGACCTGCTGGCCGAGAACCCGGAGATGTGCCTGGACCTGGGGATCGTGGCCGAGGCCTTTGACCGGATCTTTCGGGCGGCCCGGCCCCGGCCTGAAGCCGAAACCTGCACCCTGGCGGACTTGCTGCAACGGATTCTGCGATGGATGGAAACCCAGGGGGTTTCGGCCGATACCCTGTGGAACCTGCTGCTTTACCAGGCCACCGAGGTCTATGGCACCGGGCGCGCCCGGGCCGTGCTGGGCCTGGCCAAGAGCACCTATTACCGGTACCAGGACGACCTGCGGAAGCAGGAGGCCGAACTCCGGAAGCTTTTGGGGTCCCGGGTGCCCGAGGAGCCACGCTGCTGAGGAGCAGCCCAAGGTGTTCGCCGGAGCACAGGAGGGGTGGTTCCTTACGGCGTCAGCGTGTCTTTGACGAAGGGGAGGGGGTTCAGGTAGCGGCTCTGGCGGCGGATGGCGTAGTGCAGGTGGGGGCCGGTGGAAATGCCGGTGTTGCCTGAAAAGCCGATGATGTCGCCCCGCCGCACCCGCCAGCCTGGGACCACCAGGATCCGCGACAGGTGCCCGTACAGGGTTTCGTAGCCCCCGGGATGCTTGAGGATGATCAGTTTGCCATATAGGGAATCAGCGCCCGCGTAGGCCACGAGGCCGGGAGCCGTGGCCCGCACCGGCGTGCCCACAGGACACGCGATGTCCATGCCCGGATGGAGATCGGAGAACTGCCGGGTGACCAGGCCGTGGGCCGGCCAGCCCCGGGGCCGGGCTTCGGTGGAGTCCATCTGCCGCGCCATTGCCAGGAGCACGGCCGAGTCGGAGGTGTCGCTGAGCGCGCCCATCAAGTAGAGGATGCGGCGCCTCAACTGCTCCACCCGCTGCAGTTCCTGCTTCAGGGCCACGGTTTTCTCCAGTTCCCGGCGGAGTTCGTGATTTTGTTGCTTCAGGGCCCGGAGCGTTTGCCAGTGCCACAGGCCGTAAAGGCCGAAGGCGAAGCCCATCAGGCTTGCGGCCACGAGCACGGCGGCAAGCACCTTGAGCCCGCGCCATCGCCGCAGACCGAATTCCCATTGCCGAATCCGGCCGTAGGGAAGGTCCATGAGCACCACGCGCTTCCGCCTGGGCTCCTGGAGGCCGGACCGGGGTTCCTTGGGTTCCGGAGCCGGCTTCGGCGCCGCAGGGGGCGTTTGTTCCGGTGCCCGGGCCGGGCTCGGCTTTTGGGGTTTCCGGCGCTTTGCGCCGGTGCGGCGTTTCTTGCGGGCCATGCTATCAATTGTACAACGCCGGCCCTATCCTATAGCGGCCATGGTAACCCGAACCGGTGCCTATGTGCTGTACTTTGAGTTTCCGGGCGAGGTGTGGGTGGCCCGCCCAAGGGAGGCGTGGCTTTCCAGCCCGTTGCTCTATGTGGGCTCGGCCATGGGGCGGGCTGGCTTCC
>JALXEF010000110.1 GCA_027069855.1 Caldifarciminota bacterium | reverse complement strand
TTGGGCCATGGCTTGTACCTCCCTTGCCGTCGTGGTTTTCGGACGGGGGAGGAACCTGAGACGGGCAAACGGCAACTTCCCTACGCCGGCATGACCCGGATCAGGTTCCAGGGGTCGATCCCGCCTGATGTGGGATCCTCTCAGCCGGCCTGCGCCGACTCCCCCGTTGCCGGGCTTAAGGATACAGGAAAGCACCGGGTGGGTGACGCCTCCGGAGTTCCGCCTGTACATTTAGCACCGGCATGAAAGTCCGAAGCCGACGGCCGGAGGTCCTCGGTTCATGAGGATCCTCGTGGTCAACACCCTGTACCCTCCCCGGATCCTGGGCGGAGCCGAGCGATCCGTGGCTCTGCTGGCCGAAGGCCTGCACCGAGCCGGGCACGAACCCTGGGTGCTTACCCTGACCGAGGGGCCCCGGGAGGAACGCGGGGAGGTGCACGGCGTGCCGGTCATCCGGATCCCCACGCCCAACCTCTACTTTCCCTATCTCCCCAGCCCACCGGCCGCCCCCCGGCGGCTCCTCTGGCACCTCCTGGATTCCTGGAACCCCCGGGTGCCGGGCAGGGTCCGGGCGATCCTGCGGGAGGCCCGGCCCGAGGTGGTCCATACGAACCTGCTGGTGGGATTCTCGGTGGCCGTGTGGCAGGCCGCCCGGGCCGAGGGCCTGCCCATCGTGCACACCCTCCGCGACTACTATCTCCTGTGCCCCCGGAGCACGATGTTCAAAAACAACCGCAACTGCCCCAGCATTTGCCCCACCTGCCGGCCCTTCGCCCTGCCCCGCCGGCGGGCCTCGGCCCTGGTGGACACCGTGGTGGGCATCAGCCGGTTCATCCTTCAGCGACACCTCCGGTTCGGCTACTTCCCCCGGGCCCGCACCCGGGTGATCCCCAACGCCGTGGCACGCCCCCAAGGCGCGCCGCCTGTTTCCGCGGATCCCGAAGGGCTCCGCATCGGCTTTCTCGGGCGTTTGGTGCCGGCCAAGGGCCTCCACCTGCTCCTGGAGACCTTCCACCGGCTGCCCCACCGCCACGCCGAACTCTGGATCGCGGGCAAGGGACCGGCAGACTACGAAGCCTCCCTGAAGAAGCGCTACGGCCACGATCCCCGAATCCGCTGGCTGGGTTTCGTGCCCGTGGAACGGGTGCTCTCCAGGGTCTCCGTGCTGGTGGTGCCCTCCCTGTGGCACGAGCCCCTGGGCCGCGTGGTGATTGAGGCCTACACCTGGGGCGTGCCGGTGGTGGCGAGCCGGCGGGGCGGGCTGCCCGAGATCGTGCAGGAGGGCCGCACGGGCTTTCTGTTCGATCCCGACGAGCCCGAGGGTTTGCACCGCATCCTCCGGCAACTGGCCGACCATCCCGAACAACTGGCCCCTCTACGGGAGCAGGTCCGGGCCTACGCCCGGGAGTTCTCCGTGGATCGCATGGTGCACCGCTACCTGGAGGTCTATCGCGAGGCCCTCCAGGGAACCCCCGGCGAAAACGAGCCATGACCCCTTTGTCCGATCTTCCTCCCGCAGAGCGCCGACGGATCCGGCTTCTGGGCCTTTTGTATCGGCTCTGGGCGAGCAGTTTGCGGATCCAAGGGGACCCCCTGCCCCCGGCGCCGGCCCTGCTGGCCCTGTGGCACCGGAACCTGTTTGCCGCCCTGTGGGCGTACCGGCACAAGGGGGTTGCCATCCTGGCCTCCCGGCACCGAGACGGCCGCCGGATCGCCGAAATCGCCCGGAGTTTGGGCTATGTGCCCGTGCTGGGCTCCTCCACCCGCGGGGGCACCGCCGGCGCCCTGGGCCTTTTGCGGATCCTCCGGAGCCCCGGCCGTGTGGCCATCACCCCCGACGGTCCCAAGGGGCCCCGCTTCGTGGTCAAACCCGGCGCCGTGGAACTCGCCCGCCTGGCGCAGGTGCCCGTGTTTGCCGTGGGCGTCGCCTGCCGGCCCGCCCGAACGGTGAACTCCTGGGACCGCTTCGTGGTGCCCCTGCCCCTGGCACGGTGCCGCATTCGGATCCTGGGTCCCTTAAACCCTGCCGGCCTCACGCCGGACCATCTGGCCCGTGCGCTCCACCGGGCCGACCGCGAGGCCCGAACCCGGCTCTTGCATCCCACAGCCGGCTCCATGCCGGTTTCGGAATCCCCTGGGTAACACCTGGTTCTCGGGAAAAGCGCGCCCTCCTGATCAGCTCTGGACACCCGGGTTTTGGCGGTGTTGTGCCGGAGGAGTGCCGGAGCTGCCGACCCTGCAGGAGTCGGAGCCGCAATGCCACCGGGCTTGCAACCGGAGCAGGGGAATCGTGGCGGTGTCAGGAAGTTCGGGCGGGAAAGCCAGACAGGCGTCGGCCCGCCCGGCCGGCAGGCAAAAAAGAATGGGCCGTGCAGGAATCGAACCTGCGACCCCCGGATTAAAAATCCGGTGCTCTACCTACTGAGCTAACGGCCCGTGTCCCTAAATTTTAAGGCCCCGGGGTATTCCGGCGTGCGCTGCCCCGGCACCGCCTTGAACCCCCTTCCCTCAATCCCCGCCCGGGGCCGGGACGAGTTTGATATCGCGGCTAAAGCCGCTCCTACGGCGACGGAGATTGGAGCGTCTAAGAGCCTTATAGGAACCGTTTTAGCGAAGACCCGCCGAAACGCCCGGTCCGACCCCCTGTAGGAGCCGCTTCAGCGGCGATTTTGTAATATCCTCTCGGCGGGATTTCCGATAAATCTTTGGTACTCAATAACTTCCTCCCCCTCAGGGGGAGGATTGAGGTGGGGGTGAATCCTTAGGAGCCGCTTCAGCGGTGATGGCTGACTCTTGGAGTGCGGTGCCTCGGCACCGCTTTAAAAAACCGGAGGTTCCCCGTTCACGAAGGGCGCTGCTCCCGTCTAAACAACACTGGAAGGCCTTACGCCAGGATTCCAGAGCGGCACCCAGGTGCCGCACTCCAAAATCCCCCGCCCGGGGTGGGGACGATTCGCTCGCCGCGGCTGAAGCCGCTCCTACCACAGAAGTTCTCCCCAAGCAATTTGGTATCCGAAGCTTTCGCCACGGGGTTTCCGAGTCCGAGAAGTGACGCTGGGAGTCCCGATTCAGAATCCTGTTTGATTCTAACCCATTGCCGTCCAACAACTTCCTCCCCCTCTCGGGGAGCGATTAGCGCTAAATCTTTGCCGTTCAATAACTTCCTCCCATGAGGGGGAGGATTGAGATGGGGGTGTGAACCGATCGCTTCTCAGGTGCGGAAGAACCCGTGGAAAGGCGGTTTCGCCAGCGCTCTCCAGTGGCTGTCCGGCCCCGAAACCCTTGAAACGGCCTCAAAAATTCACCCCCTTCCTGCGCTTTTTAAGATGTATCAACGAATCCAGGCGTTTACGAAGCATCAAAATAGTCAAAACCACCGTATTAATGCGGCATCCAGGTATTTCCGCATGGCGACCTCCTCTTTCGTGAAACCCCTGGATTCTGTGAAATCCCTTGAGCACCAATAGATTTATGCCTGTCCTGGAAAGACACTTGACAAACCCTCCCCCTCTGCGTATATATAGACACAACCTTTGGGAGGTTGAACCTTGCACGGGCAACGGAAAACTGAACCACGGGATCGGCAGGAGGAGATTGTGAATCTCGGTGCTTCCTTTCCCCCTACTCTCCTTACTTTTCCCGTCCTCCCCGTGTTTCAACCGTGGTTCCGGTATCCTTCAGATGAACCGATGTGGTCCAGACCGATGGGCCCCCTCCTCCAGAAGGGCTCTGAAAGGCTTCAGGTCGATAAAGCTGGAAACGGGACCGGTGCGCGGGCCATGGACACCACTGGATGCAACAAAACCCCCTTCATCGGGGATTTCAACTTTTTGGAAGGAGGTGGGGAATGAGGGCCCTATGGGTCGGTTTGACCCTGAGCCTGCTTGCACTCTCTTGCAGAACTGGAGACCTGGAAAAGCCCAATCCCTACCCCGGCTACTGCACGGAAGAACCAGGTGGGGTGTGGGGACAGATCCATTATTCCGATGTTGTTGTATCTCCTAATGGGACAATTGTCTCTTTCGTCTATTCCGGAAACCCTTACGGTAACCCGCCCGGCAAGGATACTATTGGAATTTTCTTCTATTTTGTGAAAGAGGATCGTTTTAAAGCATTCCTCACAGGATTGATCTTCACCGGATTCCCACTCCCAAGCGGCCTCGATTTTTCACCGGATGGAAAGTGGCTTGTGTTTTCGTGGGGGAAGCAGATCTGGAAGATCAAGGTGAACGGGGACAGTTTGACCCAGCTGACCTCCTCAGGGGAGAACTTCTATCCAAGATGGTCCCCGGATGGGAGAAAAATTGTCTATGAGCAGGGTTACGGGGATTCACCAGGAACCTGGATGATGGATTCTGATGGAGGAGATAAGCACAAGGTAGGAAACAGATGGTGGGTCGCTGATTGGGCTCCGGATGGGGAGCATTTGATTTTTGTGGATTGGGAGGGGCATCATCCGGTGATTGCCTATGCGGATACATCGGGTGAGGGGTACAGGATTCTTTTGAGGGGAGGAGAGCTGGATATCATACAGATTGATGGTCTTGCTTACTCCCCCGATGGTTCAAAGATTTTATTTGTGGCACAGAGACCAGGGGAAGGACCGATGGTGTGGGTGATGGACGCCGACGGCTCCAACCCGGTGCCCTTGGCCTGGGGGAAATATGCCAACTGGTCAAGGGACGGAGAAAAGATTTTATATACAAGGCCCGAAAAGGGAGACATCTGGATCATGG
>JALXEF010000109.1 GCA_027069855.1 Caldifarciminota bacterium | reverse complement strand
CTCCGGATTTTTCACACCTCCGTGATAACGGGCGAGGGCCTGGAGGCCCTCCTGGCCCATCTGGAGCACACCTACCGCTCCCTGTTTCCCGATGCATGAGGCCTCGTTGATCCAGGCGCTCCTGGAGCAGGTGCAGGATCTGGCCCGGCGGGAGGGGGCCCGGCGGATCCTGCGGATCCAGCTGCGGGTGGGCCGGTTCTCCACCGCCGTCCCCGAACTTCTGGAAAGCGCCTTTGAGATCCTGAAGCAGGGCACGCCGGCCGAGGAGGCTCGGCTGGACCTGCACCTGGAGCCCGCACGGGTCCGTTGTGAGACCTGCGGCCTGGAATACGAGCCCGAGGACCTGCCCTTTGTATGCCCCCGGTGCGGCACCTGGGGCGGCACCCTGCTGCAGGGCCGCGACCTGGTGATTGAGGCCGTGGACCTGGAGGTGTAGGGTGGGCCGGCGTCCCTGTGTTTCAAATCGGCACACCCCGGAGAATTCCACTTTGGCACAGGTGTCCCGGCAAAGGGTGAAAACCTGCTGGGATTTGGAAACTATCGCTCCGGCCCATTTGGCCGAAATTTTGCAGAACCCCTCACCCTCAAAACCACAAAAGGAGGTTTGGGTATGTCGGAGCTGAATCCCTGGAAGGTCGCCCAGAAGCAGTTTGACGAGGCGGCCGAAGTCATGGGGTTGGAGCCTGATCTTCGGGAAGTGCTGCGGGAGCCCAAGCGGGAGCTCACGGTCCACTTCCCGGTCAAGATGGACGACGGCACCATCAAGGTGTTCACCGGCCACCGGGTGCAGCACAACCAGGCCCGGGGTCCTTCCAAGGGCGGCATCCGGTACGCACCCGATGTCACCCTGGACGAGGTGAAGGCCCTGGCCATGTGGATGACCTGGAAAACGGCCGTGGTGAACATCCCGTACGGCGGTGCCAAGGGAGGCGTCCGCTGCAACCCCAAGGAGATGTCCCAGGCCGAACTGGAGCGTCTTACCCGCCGGTTCGCCACCGAGATTTCCATCCTGATCGGTCCGGAAAAGGACATTCCAGCCCCGGATGTGAACACCAACCCGCAGGTGATGGCCTGGATCATGGACACCATCTCCATGCACAAGGGCTACTCGGTGCCCGGTGTGGTCACCGGTAAGCCGCTGGAGATCGGTGGGTCCAAGGGCCGGAATGTGGCCACCTCCCTGGGCGGCCAGTATGTGGTGCGGGAGGCCGTCAAGCGCGTGGGCCTGCAGTTGCCGGGCGCCAAGGTGGTGATCCAGGGCTTCGGCAACGCGGGCATGTACTCGGCCCAGTTCATGGTGGAAGACGGCGCCACCGTGATCGCCGTGTCCGACTCCAAGGGCGGCATCTACAACCCCAAGGGCCTGAACATTGACGAGGTCATCAAGGTGAAGCAGGAAACCGGCTCGGTGATCAACTACAAGGACGCCGACCGGGTGAGCAACAAGGAACTTCTGGAGATCCCCAACGACATCCTGGTGCCCGCCGCCCTGGAGAACCAGATCACCGAAGAAAACGCCGATCGCATCCAGACCAAGATCATCCTGGAGCTCGCCAACGGTCCCACCACTCCGGAGGCCGATAAGATCCTGTGGGACAAGGGCGTGCTCATCCTGCCCGACATCCTGGCCAACGCCGGCGGTGTCACCGTGTCCTACTTTGAGTGGGTGCAGGACATCTACTCCTTCTTCTGGGAAGAGGACGAGATCCGGCGGCAGCTGGAGCGCATCATGCAGCAGGCCTACTACAGCGTGATGGAAAAGGTGGACAGCCTCAAGGTGAACCCGCGGATCGCCGCCTACATCCTGGCCATCGACCGGGTAGCTCGGGCCACCAAGATCCGGGGCATCTATCCGTAAGGTTCTTGCCCCTGGCCTGAGGCGCCTGTAAATTAAGCAGGCAAACAGGAGGAACGACCATGGCCTATGTGATCACCGAACCCTGTGTTGGGGTGAAGGACCAGGCCTGCGTGGAAGTGTGTCCTGTGGATTGCATCCATCCCAAGGAGGGGGAGCCCGATTTCGACAAGGAACCCCAGCTCTACATCAACCCCGACGAGTGCATTGACTGCGGTGCCTGCGAGAGCGTGTGCCCGGTACAGGCCATCTTCCCCGAAGACGCCGTTCCGGAGGAGTGGAAGGAGTACATTGAGAAGAACCGCGCCTACTTCCAGAAGTAGGCTCTCAATCGGCTGAACTTGAGGGGAAGGCCGGTTCCACATGAACCGTCACCTTCCCCTCAATCTTTTTCGCGATCGCCCGCTCCAGGCGGGTGGCCAGGGCGTGGGCCTCGGACAGGGGCATGGAGGGCTCCACCTCCACATGGAGCGTGATCTCGTAGTAGTTGCCGTAGCCGTGGACCCGGATGCTGTGGGGGTTGCGAAGCCCCGGGATCCGGGCGACTTCCTCCCGAATCAGGGATTCCAGTTGCGCCGAGGGGCCGGTGCCCAGGAGTGAGGAGCCGATGTCCCGGATCAGCCGGTACGCCAGGAACAGGATGAACCCGGCCACGGCCAGGCCCAGGATGCCGTCCACCCAGGGCCACCGGGGCTGGAGCAGGAGCCCCAGGGCCACCACATAGGAGGTTAGGGCATCCGTAAAGTGGTGGTAGGCGTCGCTCTTCAGCCCCGGCGCCTCCAGTTCCTCTCCGTATCGCTTTGAAGCCCAGGCCATTCCGTGCTTTACCAGGCCCGTGGCCGCGATCACCAGGGCCACCCAGCCGGAAACCCCGGGCGAGGTGGGCTGCAGCACCCGGGCCACGGAGCGGACCATGATCTCCAGGGCCACCATCCCAAGGATCACCGCCAGGGCGAAGCCCGACAGGAACTCGGCGCGCCCGTGGCCGAAGGGGTGCTCCCGGTCGGCCGGTTTCCGGGCGATGTGGGCGCCGATCAGCACCAGCGCCGTGGTGAGGGCATCGGAAAGGGTGTGGAAGGCATCGGCCTCCAGGGCCACGGATCGGAACCGCCAGCCGAAGTAAAACTTCACCAGGGCCAGGGCTGTGTTCAGCAGGATCATCCACAGGCCGACGGCCCGAATCCTTTCGTACCGGCGCGCGGTGTTCACGGCACGGGCGGCAGTTTCCTCTTTTCGCCGGCGTCGTACAGCAACCGGTTCCAGAGGGCCCGAACAAAGGGGCGGCCCCGACGCCGGTCTTCGGTAACGAACTGGATTCGCCGGATCACGGCCATCGCCAGCGCGGTCCAGGTGAGCACCGTCGCCCAGGAGCCATAGGGGTTCAAGGCCGGCACCAGGGTCGCCACGGCCAGGCTCAAGAGCATCACCAGGATCCCCAGGGCCGTTTCGCGAAGCACCAGTGAAAAGAAGGCCACGATGAGCAGCCCCGGCAACAGCAGCCGGGGGATGAGCACGAGGTACAGGCCCAGGGTGGCGGCGATGCCCCGGCCTCCGGAAAACCGCAGGAACACGGTCCAGTTATGGCCAGCCACGGCGGCCAGGCCGCCCAGCATCTGCACCTGAATGGGATACCCCAGGGCCCGGAGCAGCAGGGCGAAGGCGGCGGACTTGCCGAAGTCCAGGATGCCGGCGACAAGGCCATAGATCAGGCCCACCTCGCGGGCCACATTGGAGGCCCCGACATTGCCCGAGCCCACCCGGCGCAGGTCAATACCCCGCACCCACCGGGCGATCAGGTACGAAAAGGGGATGGATCCGACGAGGTACCCGAGAAGGGCTATGAAGAGAACTTGCGGGCGCATTCTGCACACACATTGGTCCAGGGAATGAGCTCCAGGCGCTCCGGCTCAATGGGCTTGCCGCAACTTTCGCAGATGCCGTAGGAGCCGTTGTCCATCCGCTGGAGCGCCCGGTCAATGGCTCGCAGGAGGTCCAGCTCGCGGGCACTGAGCCGAGCCAGCATCTCCTCGCTGTAGGAGAAGTGCGCCCAGTCTTCCAGATCCATGGGCTCCTGGGTCATGGCCCCCCACCGTTCCTCCTCCTCAAGGGATTCCTTGAGGGTTCGGAGGATCCGCTGTTTCTCCTCCAGGAGCCTCCGGCGGAGCCGCTTCAGGGTTTTGGCGTCCAGACGGTGCATGCGGGCTATCTTAAGGGAGAACCTGAACCCCGACAAGACACCTACAGGGCTTCCAGGGCCTGCAACAACCGGTAAAAGGTTTCCGGGGAATGGCCCCGGCGCGCCAGGAAGTTCCAGAGACGCCGGCGGAGCGCCTCCTCGTGGGGAGCCTCGCGGGCCATGCGGCGGGCTCGTTCCAGAAGCCGTTGAAACACCGCATCCTCATCGTACAGGGCCTCCAGCAGGGCGCCGTAGGCCTCGGAGGAAAACCCCTGGTACTGGAGTTCCCGCTCAATGCGCTCGCGGCTCCAGAGCTTGCGGATCTGGCCCAGGATGAAGGCCTCCAGGTACTCCCGGTCGTCCAGCATGCCCGCCGCCTCCAGGGAGGCGAGCACCCGCTGCACCTCCTCGGCCGGGTATCCCCGGCGCCGGAGCCGCTGGGCCAGTTCCCGGCGCGAACGGGGCCGGATCCGCAAAAGTCGGAGGGCGTAGGCTTCGGCAGATTCCCGGCGTTTCCCTTTCACGGCTTCCGAAGGGAAGGCCCCAGGTCGCCCAGGGCGTTGGCCTCAAAGGTGTTCCGGCTCAAGATCTCCTGCCGGTAGGCCGGGGTGTCGGCCCCGCCTCTCAGGTACACCCCGTAGGTGTGGCTGTAGCGGATCAGGTTGCCCTCCAGCACCGGCACCTGGGTATCCGTGATCACCACAATGCCGGAATCCGGCTGGGTGCGCACATCCCCACCGTACTCCAGGATGCAGGAATCCAGGCGGGTGCCGGCCACGGTTTCCGGCCCGAACCGCAAACTCCGCCAGGCGGGATCCGCGAGATCGCGGGCGGTGAACCGCACACCCTGCGCCACGAGGCCCGCCGGCCCGTTGAAACCCACCCAGAGGCCGGCATAGTCGTAAAACCGGAGTTCCAGGCCCGGGAGCAAATATAAAAAGGTGGGGGTCCCGTCTTCGCTGACCAGGCTGAGGTTGCCGGTGAACACCACAGGGGCGCCCGGCGAGCGCCAGGTATCCGAGGCCGTGACCCGGGCCGAGTTCACCCGGATCCAGGGAGAAGGATTGTCGCTCAAAGAGAACCTCAGCGGAGCAGCCAGAATACGGGCGTGGCGGAGGATGACGGGCACGGCACCGGCCCCGGACACGGCCACCTCCCACACGGAGTCCGGCACCACCCCCAGGTCCACGCCGGTACCCGGGGGCGACGCCACGGTTCCCTCCACCCACTTCACCGGGCCGCTGCCGGGCTGCACCCGCACGGCCGCGTACGCAGGCGTGCCGGCGGCCTCCAGGGTGACTTCGCGCCAATCCAGGTTCCCTCCGTCCACCCACACCCCGGGCCAGGAGGCGCCCAGGGGTTCCAGCAACACCTGGCGCACCCGGAACACGCCTCCGGCCAGCACCCGGATCTGCCCCCGGAGCCGCAGATGCCCCCGGGCCAGATCCAGCGTGTCCGTGATTTCCAGGTCGCCGTCCAGATGCACCGGGTTCTGGGGCCCCGGCCGCAGCGTGATCGGGCGCTGCACCCGCACCGACCGGTCGATCCACACCCCCACCCGGCCGCCGTTTCCCAGCAGATTGGTGGAATCCAGGTTCTGCAGGGCCTCCAGGTCCTGGCAGAGCACCGGGTACCAGCCGTTGTCCTCCAGGCGATTGAACCGAAACGCCTGAAACCGGGCTCCAGCGTTCAGGTACACGCCGAACCCGGCGTTTCCATGGATCCAGCTATGGGTCACGGTGGTTTTCCCGGTGGAATACAGGAGCAGGGCGGCGGGCATGCCTGCGCCCCGGATCTCACAGAAGGCCAGGTGCGAACCGGCCTCGGTGGCACTTAACCGAATCCCCTGCCAGGAATCGCCCTCCAGCACCACGGGGTGCAGGGAATCCCCCAGGGCCAGCAGGCTGCCGCCGGTTTCCACGAGCAGAGCATGGGGGCCCTGGAACACCAGATGGGCTCCGGCCTCCAGGCGCAGCACCGCCTCCCGCACCACCACCGGTCCGGCAAACTCGTACCGCCCGGCCGGCAGGGTGGTATCCCGGGTCACCACCCAGGCCTCCACCGGAGGTGGCATCACCGGCGAGGTTTTCCGGGAACAGGAAGGGCCCAACAGGGCCAGAATCCAGAGAAACGGCAGGATACGGCGGCTAATCCTTGCTCAACTCCTTTCCGACGGCAAAGATTTTAGGAAGCAGTTTGCGTTCGTACGCCGCGCGTTCCAGTTCCTCACGGAACTTGGGATGGGCGATCTCAATCAGGGCCCGGGCGCGCTCCCGAAGGTTGCGGCCGTGCAGGTCGGCCACCCCGTACTCGGTCACCACATAGTGGACATCGGCCCGGGAGGTGACCACGCCGGCGCCCCGCTTGAGATAGGGCACGATTCGGGAAATGGTGCCGCCCTTGGCCGTGGAGGGCAACGCGATGATGGGTTTGCCGCCCTTGCTTTCGGCCGCGCCCCGCACGAAGTCCACCTGGCCTCCGAAACCGCTGTAGATGTACTCGCCGATGGAGTCCGAGCACACCTGGCCGGTCAGATCCACCTCCAGGGCGGAGTTGATGGACACCATGTTGTCGTTCTGGGCGATGATGAAGGGGTGGTTCGTGTAGTCCACGGGGTGGAGTTCAAACACCGGGTTATCGTCCACAAACTCGTAGAGCTTCCGCGAGCCCAGGATGAAGGTGGACACCACCTTGCCCGGATGCAGGGTTTTGCGGGCACCGGTGATGATGCCCTTTTCAATGGCCTCCATTACGCCGTCGGAGGCCATCTCGGTGTGCACGCCCAGGTCGCGCTTGCCCTCCAGGCCGGCCAGTACGGCGTCGGGGATGGCGCCGATGCCCAGCTGG
This sequence comes from Caldifarciminota bacterium, assembly GCA_027069855.1. Classification (GTDB taxonomy): domain Bacteria; phylum Hydrothermota; class Hydrothermia; order WGAB01; family WGAB01; genus WGAB01. Next base: position 8,668 of record JALXEF010000109.1, on the reverse strand, counting down.
AGGGTGGCGCCGTCATCAATCAGATCAGTGATATAACTCGCGATCTTCTTTTCCAGTTCGCCGAAGGTGCCCCGCCGGAACTCCGGCAGGTCCATGGACACCTCCACGATCTTGTGCACCCGGGACACATGCACGAAGGAATCGCCGTGGGTACGGGGCATCTTGTCGTTCACCAGGGCGATGATGGTCTTGGCGGTTTCCACCGTCACCTTGGAGGCCATCACCTCCACGCCGAAGCTCATGAAGCCGTGTTCGTCGGGCGGCGACAGGTGCACAATGGCCACATCTAAAGGCAGTTTCTCGCGCAGGATCCGCGGAATTTCGTGCAGGTGGATGGGCACATAGTCGGCCCGGCCGGAATTGACGGCCTCCCGGTCGGCCGGCCCCACGAACAGGGAGTTGTGGCGGAAATGGCCTTCCATTTCCGGGCGCGACAGCGGGTCCTCGCCCAACAGCAGCACATGCACGAGTTCCACGTTCTCCAGTTCGTCCTTGCGGCGGGCCAGAGCCTCCAGGATGGGGAACGGGGTGGCGGCGTTGCCCGAGATGTACACCCGCTGGCCCGACTGGATCACCTGAACGGCCTCGTCGGCCGTGCATAACTTCGCCTTGTAGTCGTCAATCCATGCCATGGTTCAGGCCTCCCCCAGGTGCGCCTGCAAATCCAGTTCCAGGTCCTGGCCCTCCTCCAGCAGGGTGGACTTGGTGATCTTGCCCTGGTACAGGTACACCCCGGCCATCAGGTCGCGGTGGTGCTGCAGGGCGCGATCCACGCTTCGTTCCTCCACGATTTTTCGGAGATAGGGCAACAGCGCGTTGGTGAGGGCATGGGTGCTGGTTCGGGCCACCCAGGAAGGTACATTGGGCACGGCGAAGTGCAGCACATCGTGCACCCGGTACACCTGGTCTTCGGTGGGGGTCACCCGGGTGGTTTCGGCGGCCCCGCCCTGGTCCACCGAAAAGTCCAGGATCACGGAACCCGGTTTCATGGTCTTGACCATTTCTTCGGTAACCAGGATCGGTGCCCGTTTGCCGGGAGAGAGCACGGCCAACACCAGGACATCGGCGAACTTCACCAGGCGTTCCAGGGCGGGCTTCTTATAGATCATCGTGATGATGCGGCCGGCCAGGCTTTCGCAGGCGTGTTCCAGGCGGTCGGGGTTCTTGTCCATCAACAGCACATGGGCGCCCACCCCCACAAAGGTGCGGGCCGCCTGGAACCCCAGGGTGCCGGCCCCCACGATCACCACATCGGCCGGCGTCAGCCCGGGGATACTGCCCAGGAGCACACCCCGGCCGTGGTGCCGGGGCTTTTCCAGGAGCCGTCCGGCGATCTGCGCCGCCATGCGGCCTGCAATCATGCTCATGGGCTTGAGCACCGGCAGAGTCCCGTCCTGCCGCTGGATCACCTCGTAGCCGATGGCGGTGATCTTCCGGGCCCGCAGTTGCTCTACCACCTCCCGCGGAGCCACGGCCAGGTGCAGGAAGCCCATCAGCGTGGTGCCCTCCCGCAGGTAGGCCAACTCCTCAGGACGAGGACGCTGCACCTTCACCACCACATCGGCGCGCCGGTACGCCTCCTCGGTCGTATACACAATCTGGGCCCCGGCCCGGCGGTACTCTTCATCGGAAAAGCCGGCTCCCTCTCCTGCACCGCGTTCCACCACCACCTGAGCACCCAGGGCCACGAGATCCGCCACGCCACCGGGGGAGAGTCCCACCCGATGTTCCTCCATCGCCTTGGTGTGCGCTTCCTTTGGAATACCAATGATCATGGTCTGCCTCCCGGCATAGGATACTCCATGCCCCTATGGCTTGCAACGGAAGCCCGATTCGGTCTATATTAGACCACCATCTTGAACGGAGGGAGCGTTATGCGCGAGTTGAATGATGAGGAGATCCTGGCCATCTGGAGCAACGCCACCGACTTCACCGACCCCTGGGACGAGGTGATCTCCGAGTACCTTTACAAGATTGAGGAGATGAAGAACACGGTGGAGCCCTATCAGCAGGTGACGGTGGAGAACCTGGAGGCCGAGATCCAGCGCCTGAGCCGGGAGATTGAAGACACCGTGGAGCGCGCCCGCAGCGGCGAGCTCTCGGCGGAGGACCTGGAAACCACCTTCCGCTCCATCGGTGAGCAACTCCTGGAAATTGAAACCCGGCTCCTGGAACTGGAATTTGAGGAGGAAGAGGGGTATACCTCCTGGGGAGACGAAGACGAAGAGGAATACTGACCCATCCCCCCAAAGTTGACAATCCCTACCCCATCGGTTAAGGTTTCCCCAAAGGGGGTTTGACCATGACCACAGGACTCAGTGTCCTTGTTTTTCTGGTCCTCATCGTGCTCTATTCCATGATTCGGATCCTCCGCGAGTACGAACGCGGAGTGATCTTTCGGCTCGGCCGGTACATCGGCGTCAAGGGGCCCGGTCTCATCCTCCTCCTGCCCTTCATTGATAAGATGGTGAAGGTGTCGCTCCGGATCCTGGTGATGGATGTACCGCCCCAGGATGTCATCACCAAGGACAATGTGTCCATCAAGGTCAACGCCGTGGTGTACTTCCGCGTGATCAACCCGGAAAAGGCCGTGATTGAGGTGGAAGACTACCTGTACGCCACCAGCCAGCTGGCCCAAACCACCCTGCGGAGCGTGCTCGGCGAGGTGGAACTGGACGAACTCCTGGCCCACCGCGAGAAGCTGAACCAGAAACTCCAGGAGATCATTGACAAACAAACCGACCCCTGGGGCATCAAGGTGACCGCCGTGGAGATCAAGCATGTGGACCTGCCGCAGGAGATGCAGCGGGCCATGGCCCGCCAGGCCGAGGCCGAACGCGAACGACGCGCCAAGATCATCTCGGCCGAAGGCGAGTACCAGGCGGCCCAGCGGCTCCGGGAGGCAGCCGAAATCCTCGCCCAGAATCCGCTGACCATCCAGCTGCGGTTCCTGCAAACCATGGTGGAGATCTCTTCGGAGAAGACCACGACCGTGGTGTTCCCGCTGCCCCTGGAGCTCTTCCGCGGGTTCCTGGAGGGCTGGGAGAAGAAACCAGGCCAAAACTGAGGGTGAAGTTCCGTGATCGCCCGGGTCCATGCAGGAGCGGTGGTGGGCATTGAGGGCGTGGGCGTGGAGGTGGAGGTCGACCTCTCGCCCGGCGTGCCCGGCTTCGTGATCGTGGGTCTCCCCGACAGCGCCGTGCGCGAGTCGCGCGAACGGGTGATGGCCGCCCTGAAGAACGCCGGCTTCTCGCTGCCCCTCAAGAAGATCACCGTCAACCTGGCACCGGCCGACATCCGCAAGGAGGGCTCGGCCTACGACCTGCCGGTGGCCCTGGGCATCCTGGCCGCCGCCGGCGAGATCCCCGAAAACAGCCCCCTGGAACACACCGTGGTGCTCGGCGAGCTCTCCCTGGAGGGGAAGGTGCGCCGCGTCAAAGGGGTGCTGCCCATCGTGCTCTCCCTCCGGCACCGGTTCCGCCGGTTCCTGGTACCCCGGGAAAACGCCGAAGAGGCGGCCGTGATCCAGGAGGCCGAGGTGTATCCCGTGGCCACCCTGGAGGAGGCCGTGGGGTTCCTGAAAGGCGAAGCGGCCATAGAACCCTTCCGGGTGGACCTCCAGAAGTTCTTTGAGGCCCGTCGCCACGACACGGTGGATTTCTCCGAGATCAAGGGCCAGGCCGCCGCCCGCCGGGCCCTGGAGGTGGCTGCCGCCGGCGGCCACAATGTGCTCATGATCGGCCCGCCGGGCTCCGGCAAAACCATGCTCGCCCGCCGGTTCCCCACGATCCTGCCCACCATGACCCTGGAGGAGGCCCTGGAAACCACCCGGATCTACTCGGTGGCCGGCTTGCTGAAGCCGGGCGAGGGCATCGTCGCCACCCGGCCGTTCCGCTCACCCCACCACACGATTTCCGATGTGGGCCTCATCGGCGGAGGCCATGTGATCCGGCCGGGCGAGGTGTCGCTGGCCCACAACGGCGTGCTCTTCCTGGACGAGTTTCCGGAGTTCTCCCGCAACGTGCTGGAGGTGCTGCGGCAGCCCCTGGAGGACGGCGTCGTGCACATCACCCGCGCCCGCATGGCGGTGACCTTTCCGGCCAAGTTCCAGTTGGTGGCCGCCATGAACCCTTGTCCCTGCGGCTACCGCGGCGATCCCCGCCACACCTGCACCTGCACCCCGGGCATGATCCAGCGCTACTTCTCCCGGATTTCCGGCCCGCTGCTGGACCGCATTGATATCCAGATTGAGGTGCCCGCCGTGCCCTTTGAAGACCTGGCCCGCAAGCAGCCCGGCGAACCCTCGGCCGCCATCCGGGAACGGGTGGAACGGGCCCGCGAGATCCAGTTGCAGCGATTTCGGAACCATCCCGGCCTGTACTTCAACGCCCACATGGGCCCCCGCGAGATCCGGGAGTTCTGCCCCCTGGACGCCGAGTCCGAGAACCTGCTGCGGGCGGCCATCGACCGCTTCGGCTACTCGGCCCGCACCTACCATCGGGTGATCAAGGTGGCCCGCACCATCGCCGACCTGGAGGCTTCCCCCGACATTCGTCCCCGCCATGTGGCCGAGGCCATCCAGTACCGCACCCTGGACCGCGAAACCGGTTTCACCACCCAGCCCTATGCGTGAGCCCCGGTCGCCCCTTCGGTGGTTCGCCCCGGCCTTCACCCTGATCCTCTGGATCGCCGGCCTCCTGCCCATTACCCAGAACGCCCTGTACCACACCGAAGACCTGCTGACCCATTTCCTGGGGTTCGTGGTGCTGATGCTGGCCTACCGGGAAGGCTTTGGGATCCGCTCCTGGCCCCGTCTCCTGCTCGTGGCCCTCGCCGTGGGCGGCATCCTGGAACTCCTGCAAACCCGGGTGCCCTACCGGGAGGCTTCCTGGACCGATCTGGCGGCGGACCTCGTGGGCGCTCTGCTCGCCGCCTGGATCCCGGAGGCCTGGCTGCCCCGCCTCTGGCGGCTGTTCGCCTCGCTCTTCGGCATCGGCTACCTGAGACCCGGCCCGGGCACCCTGGCCGCCCTGCTCACCACCGTGCTCTACCTGGCCACCCGCCACGGCCCCCTGTTCCTCTGGGTGGCGGCGGTACCTGTGGCCCTCTTTACCGTGGCGCTGGGCCACCTTCTGGCCGGCGACGAACCCGACCCCTCCTGGTTCGTACTGGACGAGGTGGCCGGCGTGCTCGCGGCCCTGGCCCTGGTACCCAAGGAGCCCGGGCTGGTGATCCTCGCGTTTCTCGGATTTCGGGTTCTGGACATCTGGAAACCCGGCCCCCTTCGTCGCCTGGAAACCCTGCCCCGCGGCTGGGGCATTTTGCTGGACGACCTCGCCGCCGGGCTCCTGGCAGGCCTGGCGGTGCGGTTGCTTGCTCTGCTCATCCTGGCCCTATAACCTATGGATGTACCCATGAAGCGGATCGCCTTTCAAAGCACCGCTCTCTTTCCCTTCCATCGGGCCAGGTCCCCGGTTCATGAACAAAAGGAGGTTCTTCCATGAAGGTACAGGTGGTGTTCAAAAACCTGGAGGATGATCTCATCAAGGACCGTATTCGGGAATATCTGGACAAGCGGTTGGGAGGGCTGGACCGCTACTCCAACCATATCGTGGATGGGGAGTTTGTGATCGCCGAGGAGCGGGGTCGCTTCAACTCCACCCTGCTCCTGAAGGTCAAGGGAACCACCCTGAAGGCCACCGGCACGGGCAAGGATCCCTTTGAGGTCATTGACCTCCTGAAGGACAAGATGAAAAACCAGTTGATGCGCTACGAGGAGAAACTCAAACTGGAGGCCCGCCGAAAGAACCACGAGCGGGTCGTGGAATTTGAGGCCTGAAGTCTTTTTCCATGTCCGAAACGCCGTCCCGGGTGAGGGTGCAGGACCTGCTCCAGTTCCGGGCTGATCGGCACCGGCTGCAGGCTCTTTCGCCCGGAAAAACCCTCACCACCCCCATTCAGAGTTCCCAGGTGGTGCGGCCCGGGCTGGCCCTCCTGGGGTATCCGGAAACGATCCCCGAGGGCGCGGTGTGGCTGCTGGGCACCGCCGAGGTGCAGCTGCTGCAGCATCCGCCCGAAAACCTGCCCCTGGCCGAGCGCATCGCAGCCCTCCGGCCCGCAGCCCTGATCCTGCCCGACTCGCAAACGGTCCCCACGCCCCTGGCCGACGCCCTCACCCGAAGGGGCATCGCCCTGCTGACCTCACCCCTGTCCCTCCACGACCTGTATTACCAGGTGGCCGACGCCCTGGCCTACCTGCTGGCCCCGGTGCAGGTGCTCCATGGCACCCTGGTGGATGTGTACGGCGTGGGCATCCTGATCACCGGCCCCAGCGGTATCGGCAAGTCGGAATGCGCCCTGGGCCTTGTGCAGCGGGGTCATGTGCTCGTGGGCGACGACCTGATCCGGCTCCGCCACTACCCCCGGGGCCAGTTGCTGGGCATGTCGGCCGCCGACGATCCCTTGCAACGGCGGTACCTGGAAATCCGGGGCGTGGGGCTCCTGGACCTGGCCCTGCTCTTCGGGGTCCACGCCACCCGCGAAAGCAAGCGCGTGGAGGTGCATGTGGCCTTCGTGTCCTACGACCAGGGGCGCAACCTGGACCGCCTGGGCCTGGAGGTCAAGCACCGCGAGTTCCTGGGCGTGGCCCTGCCCCACTATACCCTGCCCGTGATTCCGGGCAAGAACCTGGCCGCCATCCTGGAGGCCCTGGCCCTGCGGTATCATCTGCGGCAACAGGGCTACTTCATGGCCCGGGAATTTGAACACCGGCTGACCGATCGCCTGAAGGCCCAGGGCTCTTCCCATGAGGATTCGTAAACTCCCCGAAGCCGTTGTCGCCCGCATCGCTGCCGGGGAGGTGGTGGAAAATCCGGCCTCGGTGGTTCGGGAACTGGTGGAAAACGCCCTGGACGCCGGCGCCACCGAGATCCAGATCTGGATCGAGGAGGGCGGCAAACGCCGCATCCGCGTGCAGGACAACGGCATCGGCATGACCCCCGAGGAGATTCCCCTGGCGGTCCAGCGGTTCACCACCTCCAAAATCCAGGAGCCCGAGGACCTGAACCGGGTGGCCACCCTGGGGTTCCGGGGGGAGGCCCTGTACGCCATCGCCTCGGTGGCCCGGCTCACCATCGTGTCGCGGCCCCGGGAGGCGGAAGAGGGGTGGCGCGTGGAGTTTGAAAAAACCCGGGTGGTGCGCCAGGAACCCGCGGCCCATCCGCCGGGGACCACCGTGGAAGTGCGCGACCTCTTTTACGACTTTCCGGCCCGGCGGCACTTTTTGAGCCCGGACTATGTGGAAACCCGCCGGATCATTGAACTCGTGGGCACCTACGCCCTGGCTCATCCCAAAGTGGCCTTCACGCTCACCGTGGACGGCCAGGAGGTGTACCGTCTGGAACCCGCCGACCGCGCGGCCCGCATCCGCCAGATCTACGGCGAGGAATGGCTCCAGGATGCCCTGGAGGTGCACCGCACCTATCCCTCGGGCGTGGAGGTGTACGGCTTCGTGTCCCGGCCGGACAAACTCAAGAGCCGTCCCCTGGTGCAGGTGCTCCTCGTGAACGGCCGCCGGATTCAGGACGACCGTCTGCGGGCCGCCGTGCACCGGGCCTACGATACCGCGGTGCACTATCCGGAGTTCGTGCTCTACCTCACGGTGCCGCCGGAGGCCGTGGACTTCAACATCCACCCGGCCAAGCAGCAGGCCCGGTTCGCCCGTCGGCTCCGCATCTTTGAAAAGATCCTGAAGGCCGTGGGCGCGGCCCTGCGGACCCAGATGGAACAAACCCTGAGGCCCAAACTCAAACTCGTGTCCTATCCGCCGGCGCCGCCGCCCCACCGCCCCCTGGAGATCGGCGAGGGCTCGCTGTTCCACGGTCCATCGGCACCAGCCACCACCGGCACCCCGGAGGCTCCGGCTCCACAACCCCCGGCCTCTGCCGAGGGGCGGAACGCCCCGCTCGCCGCCGTACCGCTTTTTCAGGTGGACAACACCTACATCGTGGCCCGGGTGGAATCCGGCCTGGTGATCGTTGACCAGCATGTGGCCCATGAACGGGTGCTGTACGAGCGCCTCAAGAACCGCGAGGTCAACGTGCGGCTGCTTTTGTTTCCCATCGTGCTGGACCTCACGCCCGCCCAGCGGCGATGGGTGGAGCAGAACCTGGAGGCGTTAAAAAAAGCCGGCTTCGTGGTGGAACTCCTGTCGGGCAACAGCATCTCCCTCAAGGGCATCCCCGACATCCTGGAGGAGATCACCAAGGAGTCGTTTCTGGCCATTCTGGAGGAGGTGCAGCGGCAAAAGCGGCTGCCGGACGTCACCCTGGGCCTTTTGAAGACCCTGGCCTGCAAAGCGGCCGTGAAGGCCGGCGACCCGCTGTCGCCCGAGGAGATGCAGAGCCTTCTGGAACAGCTCTTTGCCACGGAAAACCCCTACTTTTGCCCCCACGGGCGCCCCATCCTCATCGTGCTCTCGCGGGAGGAACTGGAACGCCGCTTCGGCCGCCGCTGACTCACCGTCCCGGGCCCGGGAATCCACCCTTTCGTACTGCGTACGGAACCTCAGCGTGGGCGCCTGCCAGTTCAGGGGATGCTCGTGAGCCCGGGAATTGCCACCCACATGCTACCGTTCAAAAACCTTTTTCCTTGAGGGGAGGGCTGGGAT
>JALXEF010000108.1 GCA_027069855.1 Caldifarciminota bacterium | reverse complement strand
TCATGTCGGCGGCCGTTCCCTGGATGGGCGAGTTGATGGCGATCCGTTTCATCATCTCCCGCACCTGGCGGCTCGGATGGTTCAACTGGGAAACCCGGCGGATCCGGCCCAGCAGGGTGCGCACGATGCCGGTTTCCCGCGCCTCCTGCAGGGTGCGCTCAATCCAGCGCCGCACCCCTGGAAACTGGGCGAAGTACTGGTCAATGATGGCCGCGGCCTCCTCCACGGGCACGCCCAGCCGATCGGAAAGGCCGTAGGGCGACATGCCGTAGGCGATGCCGTAGTTGATCACCTTGGCTTCGCGCCGGTGGTCGGGCGAGCCGAACACCGCCTGCGAGGTTTCCGCATGGATGTCGCGGCCCTCCTGGAAGGCCTGGATCAATTTTTCGTCGTCGGCGAGATGGGCCAGGATCCGCAGCTCAATCTGCGAGTAGTCGGCCGAGATCAGGAGGTTTCCGGGTTCCGCCTCAAAGGCCTCGCGGATGCGCCGGCCGATTTCGGAACGGATCGGGATGTTCTGCAGGTTCGGGTTCTTGCAGGAGATGCGCCCTGTGGCCGCCCCGGTTTGGTCGTAGGTGGGGTGGATCCGGCCGTCCTTGGGACTGATCCACTCGCGCAGCGGCTGGAGATAGGTGCTCACCAGTTTGAACAGTTCCCGGTACGCCAAGATCAGGCCCGGCAGTTCGTGCTGGGCGGCGAGTTTCACCAGGGTGTCCTGGTCGGTGGAATACCCTGTGCGGGTGCGTTTGATGGGCTTGAGGCCGAGTTTTTCAAACAGGATGCGCGAGAGTTGCTTGGGAGAGTTCAGGTTGAAGGGCTCGCCGGCCAGGCGGAAGATCTGCTCTTCCAGTTGCCGGAGCTGGATCTGGAGCTCGCGCTCAATCTCGGTGAGGGTGTCGGGGTTGACCCGGATGCCGTGGTGTTCCATGGCAGCCAGCACCCGGGCCAGCGGAATCTCCAGGTCGTGCAGTAAAGAGGTGAGCCCCAGGGATTCCAGGTCCTGGAGGAACTTGGGCCGCAAACGATGTACCAGCAGGGCCTCCTGGGCCCGCTGCTTTTCCGGGTCGCTGTGGAGTTTCCAGCCCAGGTTTTCCAGGGCCAGGTACTCCAGGTCGTAGCGGCTCTTGCCCGGGTCCAAGAGGTAAGCGGCCAGGTGCAGGTCAAAGTCCACGCCTTCGGTGGGCCGGCCGGTGTCGTAGCCCCAGCGGTAAAAGGCCTTGGCGGCGAAAAATGCCTTGGGCTTTTGGGGGTCGCCGGCGACCTCGCGCAGCGCGGCCTCCGAAAGCCGCAGCACCTCCCGGTCGGACAGGGCCACGAGGGCGCCCTGGGGCGTGAGGCTGAGGTCCAGATAGGCGGGCAGGCCGTCGGCGTCGCGGATCCGAAGGTCCCGCGGAACCTCGGCCAGCTGGGCCATCAGCGAGGCGAATTCCAGGTCCCGGAAAATGGGGAAGAGCACCGAGCGGTCCAGCGGGCGCAGGCGCAGGTCCTCCACCTCCAGGTCCAGGGGCAGATCGGTTTCCAGGGTGGCCAGGCGCTTGTAGTCCAGCACCTGCTGGGCCACCTGGGGGTTGGACAGGAGTTCGCGGAGCGACTTCTTACGGATTTTGTCGGCGTTTTGCACCAGGTTCTCTACGCTGCCGAACTCCTCCAGGAGTTGCCGGGCGGTCTTCGGACCCACGCCGGGCACGCCCGGAATGTTGTCAATGGCATCGCCCTCCAGGGCCAGCAGATCGGGGATTCTTTCCGGCGGCACCCCCTTGTGCCGGATCACCTCCTCCCGCGTGTAGTACACCTCCTGCTTAGGCCGGGTGTCCAGCACATGGATGCGGTCGTTCACCAGTTGCAGCAGGTCCTTGTCCGAGGTCACGAGAAGCACCCGGTACCCCTTCCGGGCGGCCTTCTGGGCCAGGTAGGCCATGACATCGTCGGCCTCGTAGCCCGGCAGTTCCAGCACCTGGAACCCCAGCCCCTGGGCCACCTGCCGGATGTACTCCATCTGGCGGGCCAGGTCGGTGGGCATGGGCGGGCGCTGGGCCTTGTAGGTTTCCAGGAGTTGGTGCCGGAAGGTGGGGCCCTTGGCGTCGAACACCACGGCGCCGTACTCGGGCCGGTAGTCCCGCAGGATCTTCAAAAGCGACTGGGTGAAGGCGAAAACGGCCGAGGTGTTCTCGCCGCGGGAGTTGCGGAGCGGGTTCTTCTCAAAGGCGAAATAGGCCCGGTAGGCCAGCGAACTGCCGTCCACCAGCACCACCAGGGGCTCGCGTTTCTCCTTTTCGGCGCCGTCAAACAGGGCGGACATCTCAGAGCTTCTCCTCAAACAGGCGGCGTTCGGTGCTGGGGAAGGTGTAGTTGCAGTAGGCGCACTTGTAGGGCGCCTCGTTGGGTTGCATCCAGAAGTCGGCCCCGCATTCCGGGCAGTGCCATTGCTTCAGGTTGGGTGGCGGCTCCAGGTGCACCTCCACGAGGCCCAGCCGACACAGGGGACACCACAGGGGATCCGGTGCCTCTTCGGGCACGAACACCACGGTGCCGCAGCCGCGGCACTGGAACGCCCTCATCCCGCCTGCTGGGCCAGGGCCACGGCCTTCTGGGCGCCCTCGGACATGGTCCGGGCGGTGTGCAGCGGAATCCCGGATTCCTCCAGGATCCGCCGGCCCTCCTCCTCATTGGTGCCCGTGAGCCGGATCACCAGGGGCACCTTCACCTCCATGGTGCGGAAGGCCTCCACCAGGCCGCGGGCCACATCGTCACACCGGGTGATGCCGCCGAAGATGTTGAAGTAGATGACCTTCACATTCGGGTCCGAGGTGATGATTTCCATGGCCTTGATGACCTTTTCCGGCCGGGAACTGCCGCCGATATCCAGGAAGTTGGCCGGCTCGCCCCCGAAGTGCTTGATGACATCCATGGTGGCCATGGCCAGGCCCGCGCCGTTCACGCAGCAGCCGATGGTGCCGTCCAGTTTCACATAGGAAAGATCGGCGGCCTTGGCCTCCAGTTCCTTGGGCTCCTCGTAGTCCATGTCGCGCATCTGCTCCAGGTCGGGATGGCGGTACAGGGCGTTGTCGTCCACCACGATCTTGGCGTCCACGGCCAGCAGTTCGCCCTCCGGGGTTTCCACCAGCGGGTTGATCTCGGCCAGCTGGGCGTCCACCTCCTGGAACGCGCGGTACAGCTTCTGGATGATGCCGGCCGCCTTCAGGGCCTTTTTCTTGTCCTGGAAAAGCCGAAAGGCCAGTTGCCGGGCCTGGAAATCGGAAAGGCCCCATATGGGGTCCACGGCCAGTTTGTGGATGGCCTCGGGCTTGGTGCGGGCCACCTCTTCAATGTCCACACCGCCCTCGGCCGATACCATGATCACCGGCTGGTTGTTCCGGCGGTCCACCACAACGCCGAGGTAATACTCGTGGGCGATATCGGCGGCCTCGGTGACCAGCACCTTCTTCACCGGCACGCCCTTAATGGTGAGGTTCAGGATGTGGCGGGCTTTTTCCTCCACCTCTTCGGGGGTGTGGGCGAGTTTTACGCCCCCGGCCTTGCCCCGGCCGCCCACCGGCACCTGCGCCTTCACCACATAGGGCGGCTTCAGGGTTTCCGCCACCCGGCGGGCCTCCTCCGGCGTGTAAGCCAGTTTGCCCTCCTGCACCGGCAGGCCAAAGCGCCGGAAAACCTCCTTAGACGCGTATTCCAGCAGTTTCATGGGTTCAACCTCCTCAAAGGCTTAAAGCACCCCGTAATGTTCAGGCTTGGGCATCCGTCTCATCAACTCGGCCGTGGCCTCCAGCGGTGTGATCTCACCGCGGAGCACCCGCCGCACGGCCTGGGTGATGGGCATTTCCACCCCTTCACGAACCGCCAGCTGATAGGCGGCCTCCGTGGTCTTCACGCCCTCCGCCACCATGACCATCTCGCTCAGGATGTCCTGCAGCGGCCGACCCCGGCCCAGCTGCTCCCCCACATAGCGGTTGCGGGAGTGCAGGGAAAAGGAGGTGGTCAGCAGGTCGCCCATGCCCGAGAGCCCGGAGAAGGTTACCGGATTGGCCCCGAGTTTTACGCCCAGGCGCATGATCTCGGCAAGCCCCCGGGTGAGCAGCGCGCCCTTGGCGTTCATGCCCAGTTCCAGGCCGTCCACGACACCAGCCGCAAGGGCGATAACATTCTTCAGGGCGCCGCCGAGCTCCACGCCCACCACATCGGCCGAAGTGTAGATCCTGAAGTGGCGGGTGTGGAACAACTGCTGCACCTCGTACCGGAAGTTGACATCCCTGGAGGCCACCACCACGGTGGTGGGCAACTCCCGGGCCACTTCAATGGCGATGCTGGGGCCGGACAGGACCGCAAACCGGATCTCCGGGCCCAGTTCCTCTTCCAGCACCTCGCTCATGCGCTTGAGGGTATCCACCTCCAGGCCCTTGACCACACTGATCACCTTCTCAGGCTTGTATTCGGCCACGCTGCGGGCCACGGTGCGGACGGCGTGCGAGGGAACAGCGAACACCAGATAGTCCGTGGGAAACAGGTCCTTGATTTCGCTGGTAATGCGAACGCCGGGCTCAAACTGGATCCCGGGTAATCGTTGGGGATCCTCGCGTTCCTGTTGTAACCGGGCGGCCCGGGAGGGTTTGTGTTCCCAGAGGACCACATCGTAGCCTTTGCGCCACAGGTGGTTCCCCAGGGTCAGCCCCCAGGCGCCCGCGCCGAGAAAGGAAACCTTCATTTCCGTAACCTCCACCCGATTTTAGGCTCTTGGCCTTGAATTAATCGCCGAATATTGCTGTGATGTCGAACCACGATCAGGAAGGCCACCACGGCCAGCACCCCGCGGAGCAGGGGCGAGGCCGGGGTGAACCACACCACCAGGGCGGCCGTGACGGCCGCCAGCATGGAGGCGAGCGATACATAGCCCACGAGCCAGGCCACCAGGAACCACACGACGGCCGCTCCCACGAAGGCCGAGGGGCTCAGGGCCAGGAGCACGCCGGCCCCGGTGGCCACCCCCTTGCCGCCCCTGAAGCCGAGATACACGGGGAAGGTGTGGCCCAGGATGGCGGCAATGCCGGCCACGAGCCCCCAGGTGGCGCCGAACCACCCGAGGCCCAGCCAGGTGGGCACGAAGCCCTTGAGGAAATCCAGGGCCAGGGTGAGGAAGCCGATGGGTTTGCCTCCGGCCCGGAAGGCGTTGGTGGCGCCGATGTTGCCGCTCCCTATGGTACGGATGTCCACGCCCTTGAAGGCGCGAACCAGCAAAAGGCCCCAGGGGATCCCCCCGATGAGATAGGCCAGCAGGGTCCAGAGAAGGGGCCGGAGAAGGTGCGGCATTCCAATATTTTCCAGGACTCACCCCCCTCCTGCAAACCCCCGTTTTCTGCCTGTTCCATTCCCTTCTCTATGCGATGGGCAGGATGGCCGAACTTATGTACTTCCAAAAACCTCAGGATATTGCTGTATTTGGCTCTGGAAATCGCGATCCCATCGGATCACAACCACCCGATATCCCCGGGATAGCAGTTCTCTTCGAATTGCTGCATCTATACGGCGCTGCTCCTGGAAATCATGAGGAGGACCATCAATAAAAACCGCAATATTTGGTTCATAATAGAAATCCGCAATGCAGCGTGGCTCTTGGAAGGATTTTTGGGCGTCGTCAGGAAGGCGATACCCGTTTTCCTCAAGAAATTCTAAGAACTTCCGTTCGAGATTGGTTTGGACGCGCGATCTCAGATACTCTAAATGTTCTTCACGCGTTCGTCCCCCAATAAGGTTTTCCACACGAGAGGAGAGCAATCTCAGGAGAATATCCCGAACTTTCCAGCGATCCAGGAGATAGGCTTCAGGTTGGTTGGTATAGCTGAGAAGACACTCGTAACAGGCTTGAAGGCAGTCGGGTTTGTGATCCTTTCCATCCTCATCAAAATGAAGGATGCGGAGGGCCTCCCGGGCTACAAAGGCCACTGCACCGGGGTCTTCTACCAAGCGCCGCAGGACCCCAAGTCCCCCCTCTGCTGCTTCGTAAAAGAGAAGTGCTCTGTTCTCGCCTTTCCCTACCCGTTGGACACCGAGCTCCCTCTCCTCAAGTTGAAAAGCCTGCTCAATTCCTCGTTTCAATGCATATTGGAAACTTACTTCGGTTTTTGTATCTCTCCATAAAGTCGGATCTACAGGGTGTAGAAGTAAAAGATTTTGAGTTTCTACCACACTTAAAGACAGCCTCTGTAAGTTTTGTCTCCTTTGGCTTCCCTGATTCTGCCGCTGAGTCCGCCTCCTCGCCTCATCATCCGTTAGTAATTCTCCTGTATCAAGGTCGATCACGAATCCTGAGGGTCGGGCCCTCCAGCCCTTGTTGATGTACAACAAAGTGGCTGCAGGAGCATAGGTTAGCCGGAACACCGGCTGCTCTCCGGCAACCACATTGGCTTCCACGGCCCGACGACGAGATTTCACATAGGAGAATTGAAAAGCAACCTGTATATCGTAGCCGAGACGGAGTCGATCTTCTTCGTTACAGGTAATCCGCTCCCTGCGACGTAGTTTCACATTGGGTAAATCTAAGAGGGCAATAATTTCGCTATTGGAACCGTCAAAGAGCACATTGCAGACCGGGCATCGCTCCAGATCAGTTTGCGCAAAGGCTCCACACTCGTGGCACAGTCGGACTTGGCGACGGCGCCGCTCTAAACCGCCGGGCGGGGGCATGAACGCAGAAACCTGCCACTTGGCTCCTTCGTGATAGACAATGTTATGAGGACCAAACTCGCGAATGGCCAAGGCTCGGGGACGCGAAATGTATTCCCCCTCCCCTCGGGGAACCCATGCACGCACAGGCAGGGCGGGGAAATTGTAGCCGGGCAAAAAACCCTCAGAAGCAAGATAACGATACGGGTAAAAATCCCCCTCTTCTCGAGCAACCTCAATCTGGAGGAGCAAATTCTTCTGCCGCAGGGCTTCTTCCTCACGGCGGCGTGCCCGTTCCTGATCCTTTCGGGTATGTGCCTGTCGGATTTGCTGTTGCGCCTGTTCCAACTGCTGGGAAGCAATCCGGAACAGTTCTCTCCAACGATCAAATGCATGGTCAAACTGAACTGGGGCCTCGTCAATCACACGGTCCAACCAGTGGTCGTCAAACCACCCAGATTGCAAAAGCTGGTTCCAGTCGGTTTGCAGGATCCGCTCTAAGCGTTCGCGTAAGCGCCCTCGTCTCTCCGGCCCCGGATGAATTTCTCGACTCGCCGGATCCCGAAGAGGAAGATCCGGATAACGCTCGATATCGATCACTTCCTCGATTGATTGTCTCAGAGGAAGACCTACCTCTGCCAGCCATTCGGCCTGTACGTGGGAACGGATCAGCGCCTCATTGGCAAGTTCCAGGCGTGGTGCCCGAACCGCACCCGCGACCATCTCTGTGCGGTGATGGAAGAAGTACTGGTCGTGGCTACTTCCAGCAACACAGTAAGTAATGATCAGCCCCGGTTGACCCTGGCGGCCTGCTCGACCACTTCTCTGGGCATAATTGGCGGGGGTAGGCGGAACATTGCGCATATGCACCACATCCAGGTCTGCAATGTCGATCCCCAGTTCCATGGTGGGAGAACAGATCAGATAAGGGAGACGCCGGCCCAAAGTGGGATCCCTCTGATCTTCGGGTAACCATCGGAATCGTCGTTCTCTGCGCTCACGCTCTCCGGGTGCTACCACTTGAGCAGTATGTTCGCGCGCCTCCATAAACCTTAATTCTCGTGCAGCCATCTGGTAAAAGCGCTGGAAAAAGGGGTTGGCGGGATTGGGGATCTCACGACCTCTTCGGGTGTACACCGGGTCCGGTGGCGGCGGGGTGCCATCACCTGGACGCCAGATAAGACATGCAGCATCCAAGCGGTACCGCTCTTCTTCACCAGATGAACCAAAGCGCCTTAAAAAACCCTGGCGAACCAGGAGATCCAGGAATGGAATCAGGAAAGCATCAAGGTCATCCAAGTCCAGTTCGCGCTTCAGGTAACGCCCTATAGGGGACCGTGAGCTCAACCGGTACAGAGTCTCTCTCCGCGGGGGACGAGCCCCCCGGTTTGCATGGAGAACGAACCATGTGGACTCACGGAGAAACTCCGTGTCCGGATCAAAACCCCAGAAGTCATTGAGATACTGTTGAGCCCGTCGCGCGAGTTGCTGCAAGAACTCCCTTTGCAGGGTACGCACATGAAGGGCCAACCGCTTGCGGAAATGGTCCAACACGACTCGCACTACTCTCCACCGCTCTTCGGCGGATCTTTCTCGAAGGGCCGGAACATCCTCCCAGAGTTCATCCCGGGAGCAAACTTCCCACAGCCCCCTGTACTCTATACGCAACAAGCCCACGTCTTCTAAGTTAGGCTGGAGCACACGCCATCCACGGCGCAGATCAGCATACAGGCGGTATTCTATCAAATCCCGGAATGTATTCCACACCTCCTCCGCAAGTCTGGAGGAGGGATCTAAAAACCTTTCCTGTGCAATGTCCTGGATTTCCAAACCCATATGGCGGACAGTTTCATCGGCCACATTCTCGAACCCCAACTCGCCCCGGGTCCGCAAAGCGGCATAAAGAGCGGACCGCAGGACAGCCATATGGACGAAATCGTTAAAATGCCCCGCCTGTAAAGCGGCATCCTGCCGGCTATCCGTAAAGGTTAGAAGTTTGTCGCGTACAGCTTGGGTTCTGGCAGCGTGGCGCAAGACCGAGGTGGCCAGAACCGTGGTCGCAGAGGAACGCCCTTCGCTGGAGAGGGGAGAAAGTTTCGTAAATTCCGCTTCCCGGTCTGTATAGTACTCACCACACCGCAGGCATAGCCAGAGTTTTTTAGGTTGCCACCACGCTTGAACCGCCCCCTCTACGGGCTCGGGGAAAAGAGCCCCATCGGGACGCACCCAAACCCGCCGGGGAACCCGTTCTCGCCAGGTGCGGGATACCTGACCGCGAGCATCCAGCCATTCCTCAGGAATTTGCGTCTCGTCCCAGTCACTGGAAAAAGTCAAGTACCCGGGCTCCAACCCCTCCTCCACATCACCCCCGGTGGGATGGGGCAAGAAACGAGAGCCCTCCTGATCCAAAAGCACATGGTAATACTCTTGTCCGCAGATCCGACAAAACCGTAGGGGATAAAAGGGGCGTTCCTCCACCACCTCGCCTTCAGAGGAAAAGGTGCGAGTCTCCGGCGGCTCTAAAGAGGCGTACACAGCCCGTCCCTGAGAAATGAACTGATGGAGTTTGAAAGCGAAAATCGGATCCTGCCCCTGTTGGGTGAGTTCTTGATTTAAAGACACGATACGGCCAAAGAATTCCTCTAATGCGACTCGGCAACGCTCTTGGGGCACCTCCGCGTACGCCGAAAGCTCCTGCACGATTTCGGAGAGGGGCTTTGGATCACGGCGACGGTACCTCCCCGTGCCCTCTTCCTGGATTCCCAAAGTGTATTCCAGCCATCGGGCTAAAGGATGCCGACGGAAAGCTTCCAGATCCAGGTTTTCCGGGATCGGTTCACTGATCGCCTGTCTCAACTCATCCTTTCCGGGGAAGCCGCCTTCAGTAGCCGGTGCCAGGGTTTCCTCAATGACCTGTTCCGAGCTTATCGGGGCCCCAAAGAACCGACTCGCGAATTCTGCCACTGCTCTTCGTCGTTCCTCGGGCGTCGCATCAGGATGGGCCACCAAAGTAGCACTGGTACCGATATGGACCACCTGGGGGCGATGCAAGCGTGCTTTGAGCCGCCGCACCAACATGGCCACATCCGCGCCTTGACGCCCCCGGTAAGTGTGCAGTTCGTCAAAAACCAGGAAAAAGGGAATCTCCAGTCCGGACCGGATCAACGGGCGATCCTCAGGCCGTACCAGCATCAGCTCCGCCATCACATAGTTGGTGAGCAGGAGATGGGGCGGGTGTTTGCGGATCTCCTCCCGTTCTTCGTCTGTTGTTTCTCCGGTGTAGCGGGCAAAACGCAGGGGAAAGGGGCGGCCTGTTCGGCTTTCATAGCCATGTTGAAGGTCTTTCAGTGCCTGGAGTTGGGAGTTCACCAGAGCATTCATGGGATAAATCACAAAGGCCACCGGGCCGGGCATCTCAGGCTGGCGCACCACCGCATCAACGATCGGGATGAAATAGGCGAAGGTTTTCCCCGATCCTGTCCCGGAGGTGAGCACGAAGCTTTCGCCTGCCACTGCTTTGCGAATGGCCTCTGCCTGGTGGCGATACAAGCGGTACGTGCTTCCGTCGGGCTTTCGAAAAATCTGAGCGGTTTCCGGATGGAGTACTCCCTCTCGAACCAGTTCCTCCACCGTTTCAGCGTGCTGGTAAGCCGGTGAGAGCTGCAGGAGAGGTTCGGGCCAGAGTTTCCGTTCCTCCTCCAGGAGTTGTTTTACAAACTCTCGAATCCGCTCGTCTGCAATGTTTACAAAGGAGCGAACAAAGTCCCCGTAGTCCTTGAGCACCTGGGCGTGCAGGTCAAAGATACTCATGGTCCTTCCTCCCCATAGGGAGATCGCTTACCCCATTCCCCCTGGAGAATCCTCGGATTAGGATACGGGATTGCCGGGACATTTTCATTTCCGCTGGTCTTTCCCGTATGCCGAACATCCAGGAAATGGGGGTAGGGGACAAATCACGGCTTCCTCTCGCGGATACCCAGGAGGTCGTCTATGGAAAGCAGGAGAATCCGTTCCGGGTCTTTCTTTGAGCGCCGGATAAGTTCTGGGGCAAAACCGTTTGCTGAAACGATCAGATAGCGGACCTTTTCGGGGATTTTAACGAACTGCGCGAGGTTCTCTGTTTTGCGCTGCAGCTTCTTTAACACCCGCATCCCCACCGGACGGCGGGACCATTTACATTCCCCGAAGGTCCAGCTTCCGTCGGCGTGTTCGGCGATAAGGTCGATTTCAAAATCCTTTCCCCACTCGCGCCCAATCCGCGAAACCGGCAGGAGCCCGAGTTCGGTGTCTGCATAAAGTCGCAGATAGCTTCGCACAACCTCCTCAAAAACCTGGCCCATATACTCGTCCAGATGGGGAACAATGTAGCGCTTGTAAACGAACGGCCCCTGCCCCGCTTCGATCATGGTGGAATGGGGCTGAACGAATCGGAACCAAAAGTTCAAATAATGGTCGGTCAGGCGATAACGCCCCCGTTTGCTCCGTTGGGGGACCCGGGCTGTAAAGGGCACCTCCCGTTCCACCAATTCCAGATCCTGCAGCACCCCCAGGTATTTGGAGGCCACCTGAACCGTCAGGCCGGCACGCTGAGCGATTTCGTTGAGTTTTGTGCAGCCGGAAGCAACGGCTCCCAGGATGCTGGCATACACCTTGGGATCTCGCAGTTCCATTCGTAACAAAAACCGGGGCTCTTCGTAAAGATACCCCTGCACCTGGAGCATTTCCCGAAGGAGATTCTCTCGCAAGGGGCGTTCCGGAGAGAAGCGGGTCAGGTAGGCGGGCATCCCGCCCAGGATGCCGTAGGCTACAAGTTTCTCCCGGGGGCTGTAGCCGGGGAAGAAGAGGGCCGCTTCCCGGAAGTTGAACGGCCTGAGCCGGAGTTGGCCGGTCCGGCGTCCGTAGAGGGGCGACCTCTCTCCCAGGACCTCTCGTTCCATGAAACCAAGCTGGGAACCGCACAAAACGAGGAAGAGCTGGCTGTTTTTTCCCTGCAGGTCCCAAAAGCGCTGGATGACCGAAGGAAGTTCGGGAGCAGCCTCGCACAGGTAGGGGAACTCATCAAGAATCACGAGCAGCCGCTCCTCTTGGGCCTGTTTCCCAAGATAGGCGAACACGGCCTCCCAATCGGTGAAGGTGAGGGATTCCAGGAGGGGATCATGGAAGGTTTCACGCAGGACCTCAGTGAGTTGCCGTAGATGCTCCTGGCGGGTCACCTGGGTGGCGAGGAAGTAAAGGGTTTTTCCGTGAATCCGGCGGGAAAATTGGAGGAGGAGTTCGGTCTTTCCAACCCGACGGCGTCCATACACAACGAAAAGTTCTGCCCTGCCTGAGCGCCAGCGGGCCTCCAGTTCGGCGAGTTCCTGTTCTCTCCCAATGAACTTCCTGCGCATAGGAATCTACCCGAAAGTATTATACTCCAGAGTAGATTCCTCTACCAGGTATCCGGATGTTTGTCATGAGCCCGGGTTTCCGGCGAGAAGGGAACCTTATCCGCGGGTAAAACCGTGGCCCTGACCGTTTCCATCCCAGAGGCGTTGAAAAGACGTTCCACACCCGTTCAATCTAAAATCGGGTTACACCGGCGTATAACGGTCCCAGCACTGGGTGATGGGCTTGCATCCTCCGCCATTCCCGAAGGACTTGGGGCGAGGCCTGAGCCACGATGTTCAAGAGTCCGGTGACTATCATGGAAGCAAACCAGCGGATGGAGCGGTTCCAGAAAAAAGGCCGGGTTTGGGCATGTTGGGAGGGCAGCACAGCGCGGTACCGCATGGATTCCGAATAATGCCACAACACGTCGTACCACCAGGCGTAGGTACCAGGCGGAAGGTGTCGCTCAGTGTGACTTTTGAATTTACGGACTAAAAATCCCTTGCGGGTTTGAATGAAAGCTCGTTCGAGTATAGAGGCAAAGTGTGTATGTCCTCCTGATACTTGGTGGTAGAAAGACTGTAAGGTTTTGGGAATGGGCGATCGTCTCATGTTTTCCCATGATGCTTGTGCACCACGAGTGCAACCAAAGACTTGTCGGGTATTCGCCTTTAAGTAGAAAGGCGGCCCCATGATTTCCAGCAGGTCCAGGGAATATCTAGAAAAGAGGCCGTTGCGTTGTCCGAACAGTTCGCGGCGTCTGCGTCCACGTCCCGAACGTAGGAGGGAATCAGGAAGAAACAAATCTAAACAGCGATCGATGAGGAAAAATGTCATAACAAAGCGAAGAGTCTCTAAAATTTCTCTGCGTGTGAATGTACTCCTGCTTTGAAAAAAGTTAACATAGTGTCTCCACTGTATTCCCCAAATTTCACCTTCCATATGGAAAATATATCGAAGTTCTTCCGCAGATAGGGATCGAAGGAGTGTAGGTACTGTTATCCTCCGCAAATTGCTTTGAAGATGGCTTGTGTAGGATTGAATAAAATCAGTAAATTTCAATCCTCTGTTGGCTGTAAGGCCCAAGTTTTCCATCACCGCATGAAGGAACGCGGTTAAGAAACCATTAATCCAGTTCCAGCGTGCCGCTGCTTGAGTACTCATTCATCCTCTCCTTTGTTCCACTCCTAATTCCCTCCACGCCTCCAATATTAACCGACGGGTGCGGTATTCGCCATATTACTTGATTTCCTTCTCCTTCAACACCCGGAAGGTTCCGCCGGGATAGCCGCTGGTCTTGACGCGGGCAGCAGAGCCTTTGGGGTCCAGTGGGCATCTGCTTCTTCCCAGGGGTCCGGGATGTCTTCCAGTTTCTGTAAAGTCCGCAAGGGTCGAGGATATACCGCAATTGCTTAAAGATAAGGGAGGATGCTCCAGTTCAATGTAACGCATAATTGTTTACATCCTTCAATCGTGCTCATCTGTTGAGAGTTCCTCTTCTCTTCGAGTTCGGCTCTGCCATAGCCGGTTCAATTCGTGGCGTCTAAGCTTATAGATAAACTCAGGCAAGGGAGGTGCACAGAGAAGGGTACTGTTATACCTTTGAAGCAATTTAAGAACCGAGATTATAGATCTATCTGACAAATTGTTAGCACTTTCATTAAGAAGTGCGCATCTCTCAGCCAGACGTCTGAAGGCCAAGCCATCTCCAAAGAAAGGACCCGCCGCTGCAATAAGCAAGACGGAAATCGCGGCATTTGCTATTGCAATTAAAACCTCTCGCTGACTTACGACAAAGACAGCACCTATCAATACCCCTATTCCAATGACTGCCACACAGCAGCTACCAAATAGAAACCAAAATGATGCAGACTGTGCAAGGTGTTTCGTGAAAAACACGGATTCACGAATATGATCCAGCAACCGCTCTGGCCCTTTGGGTTTCGGCGATGCGTAATAAGGGGATTCATCAGCTTTCCTGGCGAGTCTACGTGCAAGCCAGCTTGCCTCCGCCCGCATGTTGATTTCTTCTTGAAGGTGAATCTCCCAACCAAGCCCATCTTCAAGCATGATCAAGTATCTCAGATCTTCCGCACGAGAGCGCTCTATTTTAGACCTGTATTCAAAGATAAATGACAGAACATGAAGGCCTGCCATTATGAATGGAGTCCAGAGCGTGAGTGCACGTTTTCCCGAGAGAGAAGCTAAAATACCCAAAATTATAGCGGAGATTGAGCATCCGATTCCTAAGTTACGCAGTAACTTACTCGAAGCAAATGTTCCACGCATAAACTGCAGCAGTGACGGGTCAGAATGCATTGCACACCTCCAGATCACCCATAAGTCGGGAATTCTGATCCGAAAATCTTTCGCCATTCAGAGATAGCAAGCCTATGGTTGTCGATTTTTTCATAAATTAAAGCAGAAAAAGCAATCTCTGCACATTTTGATAACTCATCAGAGATCTTTCGTCGAGTTTCGTTGTCAACATTTTCGTCTAAATTCGGGCCAAGATTCTTAGGATCGGGACAGGGTTCCAGAACGCTTGCAGCAGCATATTCGAAGAAAGAATATACACCAATTTGAAGTGTCTGAACAGGGTCTATATTCTCAAAGATGCTCAGAGCTATTGTTTCAAACCAATAGGACATCATTGTTGGGACCTTACTCTTCCGATTCCAGTACTTTACCAAACGAATTACTGGCAGGACAATCCCGTTATGTTTTTGGTTAATTCTCTTTACGCGCTCATCATCCCGCCTTGGGTCGGTCCGCTTCCAATGTCCTTTTCCATCAGGTATCAAGAAATAAATTAATGGATTGAAACCGTCAGTAACACCAAATGCGGGGACGATGTCAAAGTTCCACGGATAAGAACGCAACTTCAGAGTTACTGCTTCACCGCGCTTGTGGATTTCCGCCTTCTCGTAGTAACGAAGGCTTGATAGCGCGTCCCTGAACTTCAGGAGCACTTTGGTTGAATTGATAAAACCTTCATCGTCAGTCAGATAGCGGACCGGGCTTTTCATTTCTCCTGGGTCTACTTTAAATCGATATTGATCCTGAGGATAGGATCTCTCATACCCACCTCCACCGTGCATTACAACTAGAATGTCAATATCATCCAGTGGCTGAATTTTTGTTCTTCGTGCAAAAGATCCGAAGAACACACGGGGATCCGTAAGCCAAGGAAAATCAGGGTCCTTATCCGGAAGTCTGAAGATCTGATTTAGGAGAAAGTCCCGACTGCTACGAGCCATTTGTACCTCATCAGCGTCAAGATCCACGACTTTTCTCCTGAATTCTTCAAATGCTGCCCTTACAGTTCGTGCCATACTTCCCTCCTTATACTTCCTCTATCCTCTATGGAAGACTAATGCCTAAAGAGGTTCATCGACAGAAATTGCTCCCACGCTTCCAATATTAACCGACGGGTGCGATATTCGCCATATTGCTTGATTTCCTTCTCCTTCAACACCCGGAAGGTCTCGCCGGGGAAGTCGCTGGCCTGGACGCGGGCCGCATAGCCCTCCGGGTCCAGGGGGTCGTCCACTTCTTCCCAGGGGTCGAGGATGTCC
>JALXEF010000107.1 GCA_027069855.1 Caldifarciminota bacterium | reverse complement strand
GGAGCAGCACCATCAGGCCGCTGGTAAAGGTGTGGGCGAGGGAGGGCACCAGGTAGGTGAGCAGAGCCCCGGGCACCGAGAGATCGTAGCGCCGGCTCAGGTATCGGCCCAGCACCATGCCCGCCGCGTTGCCGGCCAAAGACAGCCCCGCGTAGAGCCGGGGAGACGATAGGGTGTCCCGGGCCAGGTCGTAGGACAGAAGCAGAGCCGGCAGCAATTCCCCACCGATGATGGCCGTCCGCAACTCAAACAGGGCATCCCCCAGGGTAAGGGTGGCATCGTTCCGCGAGAGGAAGAGGTCGGCGTAGCCTTCGGCCACCGAAAGGGTGGTGGCGATCCGATGGGGAACCAGGGAACCGGCCTCAAAGGTGAGGTGCAGCAGGGATTCCAGCATGAGGTAGTGGTAATAGCCGTAGATCTGGCCGTTGGCCAGGCGCTGGATGGCACCCAGGGAAAGGTCATAGCGTCGGGCCAGATACTGGTTCAGCAGGTTGCCGGTGACGCTGCCCAAAAAGCACCCCCGTGCGGAATTGATGATGTTGCCCCCGTGGAAGGCGCCGATCACGCCGCCCCAGAAGCCCGCGTAGCCCTGGGCAAGGGTCACGGGCGCCCTCCAGGCATACACCGCGCTGCCCACGCTCCAGAGGAGGGGCGAGATCAAGCCCAGCGCCACCGCGCCCCGGGTCGGGTCTTCGGCCTCGGGGGTTAGAGCGGTGGGAACGGCCCAGGGGTAGATGCTGAGCGCCACCACCGTTTGGCCCCCCACATAGGCCAGCCGGTCTATCGTTCGGGTGGTGTCCAGGGGAAGCCCGGCCAGAAAACGCCGATACTCCCGGGCCGAGAGTTTCCATACCAGTTTCTCCTGCGGATAGAGGGCTTCAATCCAGTACTGATGCGATCCCGTTTGATACACCTGCAGGGTATCCGGCTGGCTGGGGAACAGTTGCTGCAGACGGGCGTAGGCGTCGGGGGTCACGGGCACGGGTTTGAGTACCCAGATGCTCAGGAGAAATTGCAACAGCAGGGGCATGGTCAAACCTCCGGTTGGAGGGAATTATACGCGGATGCGTTGCACGGCCCGCACCCCAGGGTTATCCTTTCGGCATGAAATGCCGAATCTGTGGGAAGAAGGCGGTGATCCACCTTCGCCAGCACAACCTGGCCCTGTGTCGGGAACACTTTGTGGAACGCTTTGAACGCGAAACCCTGCGGGTGATCCGCAGGTACCGCATGTTCACCCCGGAGGAGCGGGTCGGGGTGGCTGTGTCCGGGGGCAAAGACAGCCTGGGCCTCCTGTACCTGCTGCACAAGCACGGATTTCAGGTGGAGGGCATCTTCCTGGACCTGGGGATCCGCCGGGAGTTTGACTACTCGTCGCTGTCCCGCCAAAAGGTGGAGGCCTTCCGCGATCGTTACGGCATTCCGGTGCATATCGTGAGCATTGCGGAGGAAACCGGCAAAACCGTGCCGGAATGGGCCCGGCAGCGTCGGGAACGCAGGGTGTGCCGGGTATGCGGGATGCTCAAGCGCTACTACCTCAACAAAACCGCCTACGAACGGGGCCTCGGCGTGATCGCCACCGGCCATAACCTGGACGATGAGGTGGCCACCCTGCTGGGCAACACCCTGCGCTGGGATCACAGTTATCTCGTAAAACAGGGGCCGGTATTGCCGTCGCCCCACCCCAAACTGGCCCGGCGGGTCAAGCCCTTCGCCTTTTTTACGGAAAAGGAAACCGCTCTGTACGCCATCCTGCAGGGCATTGACTATGTGGAGGTCAACTGTCCCTTTTCCGAAGGTGCCAAAAGCCGCCTGTACAAACATGTTTTGAACGAGATCGAGGTGGTGTCCCCCGGCACCAAACTCCGTTTTTACCAGGAGTTTTTGCGGTTCCAGCGGGAACACCTGGCCACCCCCCAGGAGGTGCAGTACGCCACCCTCCGGGAATGCCGGATCTGCGGCATGCCCACGAACCTGGAGGTGTGCGCCGTGTGTCGGCTGCGGGGCCTGGATAAGGTGGCCACCGAAACCCCGAACCCGTAAACGCCATGTACAGGATTTCCTTGGACCTTCGGGCACCGGCCCGAAAAGTGTTTGCCGCGCTCTATCGGGCGGCCCTCCTGGAGGATTGGCTCGCCGAACGGGCTCTGGCCGAGCCCTTTCCGGGAGGACGCCTGGTTCTCCTTGCTCCCGGTGTACCGATTCTCCACGGCACCTTTGAGGAACTCGTGGAACCCGAGCGGGTGGTCTGGACCCTGGCGGCCCCGCCCTGGGTGGATCACGCCCGCCTGCAGATGGAACTCCACGCCGCAGAAGACCAGGAAACCCGGCTGGAGGTGGCCCTGGAAACCTCGGAGTCCGAGGGCGTGCAGTCACTGGTGGACTTCCTGGGCCAGGGGTTCCGGAACCTGAAGTCCGTGTACGAAACCGGCGTAGACCTCCGCGAACAGCAGCGGGGGGTGCTGGGGATCGTGGTGGAGGAGACCCCGGAGAGCCCGGAGGGGCCCGGCGTGGCCGTTCGGGGGGTACTGCCCGGGTCGCCCGCCGCCCGAGCGGGGTTGCAGCCTGGCGATCTCCTGGTGCGCCTGGGCGATGTGCCCCTGGATTCCTGGCACCGGCTTCGGCAGGTTTTGACGACCCTGCGCGCCGGCCAGGAGGTGGAGGTACACCTCTTGAGGGCCGGAAAACCCCACACGCTCCGGGTGTTGCTGGGCCATGCTGACACCCTGCAACTGCCCGAAACCCCGGCCGAACTGGCGCGGCGGGTGCGGGAGCTCCACGCCAACCTGATGCAGCAGATCACGGAGATCCTGACCGGGGTTTCCGATCAGGTGGCCGTGGCCCATTCCGGGCAGGTTCGCTGGTCCATCAAGGAGATCCTGGCCCACCTCATCGTGGCCGAACGGCAACTGCATCAGGACATCGCCCTGGCTGTGGTGGGGGCCGGCTCCGTGGAACTGGAATCCGACCCCCTGGCCCTGCAGGTTCGCCTGGAAGCGATCCTGACCACCCACCCCCAGATCCAGGATCTCCTGGACGAACTGCGCCGCGATTTTCGGGAGAGTGAGGTGCTCCTGGAGGGTCTGCGCCTGGAGGATCTGCCCCATCCCGGCCGGTTCCGCCGCATCGCCCGCACTGTGCTGGAGTACCACTACCACGCCCTGGACCATGTGGAGCAGTTGCAGCAGGTGCGCAACTCGCTGCCCACGGGAACCTGAAGGAGATGTTCCATGGCCCCCCGTAAACCTGCAAAGCGAAAAACCGAACCCCCTCGCCGGCGGGATCCTCTGGCAAGGCTTTTGGAAGGCCGAGGGGAGCCCTGGACCGTGGCGGTACTCCTGGCTGTCCTGGTGGTGGTGTTCTTCTGGGAAATCCTGCAGGGGCGCTACTTTTTCTGGGAGGATTTCCTGGAGCAGAACTACCAGTACCGCTTCTTTGCAGCCACCTGGCTCCGACAGGGGGTGTTGCCCTTCTGGAATCCGTACATCTGGGCGGGCCTGCCCTTTGTGGGCGATGTGCAGGCGGCCGTGTTCTATCCCCTGAACCTGGCCCTCACCCTTTTTGTGAAAAACGGGTGGCTGGCGTACCGGACCGTAGAGATTCAGGCCATCCTCCATGTGTGGTTCGCCGGCCTCGGGGCCTACCTGGCCCTGCGGCTCCTTCGGTTTTCGCCGCGCGCGGCTCTGCCGGCGGCCGTCGCCTACATGTTTTCGGCCCGTCTGATCGTGGAGATCATCCACCTCAACAGCTTCCACGCCCAGGTGTGGTTTCCCCTGATCTTCGCCCTGTTCGTGCGGGGCCTGGAATCCCTGTTCCCCTGGCGCTGGTTCGCCGGCGCCGGTCTGCTCACCGGGATGGCCGCACTGGGCGGCTATCCCCAGGCCATCGTGTGGCTCTTCTTCCTGCTGCTGACTACCGCCGGTGTGTGGATGGTGCTGGAACGGCAGTGGGGGCGGCCTCTCGTGGCCCTGGTGGTGGTGTTCGGCATCGGCGTGGGGATCGCCCTGGTGCAGTATCTGCCCACGGTGCCGGCCTTTCTGGAATCGGTGCGGGCCCACTACAGCCGACAGGAACTCCTGGAGATCTCCCTGGATCCCGCCCGGCTGCTGACCTTTCTCGTGCCCAAGTTCTTCGGTGCCGTGGAGGGCGGGCGCGCTGCCACCTACTGGGGGAGCGGTGCCCTGTACATGTACTGGGAACTGGCGGGCTATCTGGGGCTCGCCGGCCTGCTGCTCTGGCCCCTGGCCTGGCGGAATCCCCGCCGGTTTCTGGTGTGGACCGGCTACGGACTGATCGGCGTGGGCCTGCTCCTGGCCCTCGGTCGGTACTCCCCGGTGTATCTCGCCCTGTTCCAGGTGTTTCTGCCCTTTCACCACATGCGGTCGCCCTCCCGGTTCCTGATCCTGACCACCCTGGGCAATGCCCTGATCCTCGGCCTGGCCCTGGAACAAATGCCCCGGTGGCGCCAGGCGTTGAAACCCTGGCTGTTCTGGCTCGGAGCCCTGGCGGTGGTCATGGTGGTGAGCCCCTTCATGTTTCGGATCCCCGGTGCTGTTAGGCCTTTTGTGTTCCAGGAGATGTTCAAGGCCCTGATTTTGCTGGCGGTGTCGGGGGGCGTGATTCTCTGGATCCGCCGTGCACCCCACCTCCGGGCGCCTTACCTCGCCCTGGCGGGGGTGCTTTTCGTGGACCTCTACCTGTTCGGGCACGCGTTCCACCTGGGGACCACCGATCCCCGGCGGTACTTCGCCCGGAATCGGTGGATCCAGACCTTCCAGGACGCAC
>JALXEF010000106.1:8641-15666 GCA_027069855.1 Caldifarciminota bacterium | reverse complement strand
TTCTACAACCTGCTGGTGAGCACGGATTTCCAGAAGCCCCGTCCCTACGAGGCCCTGTGCCGGATTTTCCAGATTCCCCTCGTGAACCTGCAGCCCGTGTCGTCCCCTGAACTCAAGGGCAAGATGTGGAACGAACTGGTGTACCGGGGCCACACGCCCGACCGGAAACTCGTGTTCCTGGACACCCAGCTCCAGGAGCGCGACCTGGACCGCATTGAGGCCCAGCTCGTGCGTGTGACCTTCCTGCACACCGGCAAGGCCGATCGGGGCCTGGATATCACCCGGTACCACCCCCTGGAGCAACTGGCCCTCCTTTCGCTGGCCGACCTCTACATCGGCGAGGATTCCCTGTTCCTGCCCATGGCGCTGGACCTGGGGATTCCCGTGCTTCTCCGGAAAACCGAGCGGGCCTTTGAGGAGAGCGACCGCCTGCGCCTCTGGGAGAACATGGAGTCCCTGGAGGAAACCCTGAAGGCACTGTTTCGGCGATGATCCGATACCTCCTGCAGCTGTTGGCCCGCCACAAGGTGCGCACCTTCTTCGTGCTGGTGGCCATCTTCGGGTACTCGCTGCTCAACGGCGTGTCGCTGGCCTTCCTTTCGCCCCTGTTGAAGGTGCTTTTTAGCGGCGGCCAGGCCCTGGCCGTGCCCGGCGCCCACAGTTCCCTGCTGGACCGCCTGAGCCGCTGGATCGCCGGCATCCCGCCCATGGAGGCCGTGCAGCGGCTGGCCGTGGCCATCGTGGTGCTGTTCTTCTTCAAGAGCCTGTTTGCCTATCTGCAGCGCTTTTTGACGGTGATGCTGCAGGAGCGCATCGCCCGCGACCTGCGCAACGAACTGTACGAGAAGGTGCTGCAGTTTCCGGTGTCCCGGGTGGAACAGGCGTCCACCGGCGAATGGGTCGCCCGGTTCCTCAGCGATGTGAACCAGGTGAAGAACACGATCACCAACGGCCTCTTTGAGATGGTCAAGGAGGGCAGCAACGCCCTCATGTACCTGATCATCGCGCTTTTGGCCAGCTGGCGGCTCACCCTGTTTGCCTTTCTGGTGGTGCCGGTGTTCTCCTACCTGATCGTGCTCATCGGCCGGCGGATCCGCAAACGCTCCAAGCGGGTTCAGGACCGCATGGCCGAACTGGGCAAGCACCTGGCCGAAACCCTGGAGGCGATCCGCACGGTCAAGGGCTTCGGCATGGAGCCCTTGGAGGCCCGCCGGTTCCGGAGCCGGACCCGGGCCTTTTACCGGGCCCTGAAACGCCGGGAGTTCCTGCGGGCCCTGGGGTCGCCGTTGACCGAGTTTCTGTCGTCCCTGGCGGCCGCCCTGATCCTTCTGTACGGCGCCCGGCTCATCTTCGTGGACCACGCGTTGACGCCCGACCGCTTCTTCGTGTTCCTGGCCGGTGCCCTTTCGCTGATGGCACCCTTCAAACGGATCTCCAACGCCAACGCCATCCTGCAGCACGGCCTGGGCGCCGGGGTCCGGCTGCTGGAAATCCTCCGGTCGCAGGAACGGGAAACCAGCGGCACCCGCGAGTTTCCGGGGCTCCGGCGGGAAATCGTGTTTGACCGGGTGTCCTTCGCGTACCGGCCCGATCGGCCGGTGCTCTCCGAGGTGTCGTTCACCCTGAAAAAGGGCCAGAAGATCGCCCTGGTGGGGCCTTCGGGCGCCGGCAAAACCACCATTGCCGACCTGCTCCTGGGCTTTTACCCGCCCACCTCCGGCCGGATCCTCGTGGACGGTGTGGACTTGAGGGAATACGATCTCCGCTCGTACCGAAAGCATGTGGCGCTGGTGCCCCAAACGGTGCTCCTGTTTTCCGGCACCGTGCGGGAGAATATCGCCTACGCCCGGCCCGAGGCTTCGCCGGAGGAGGTGGAACAGGCCGCCCGGCAGGCCCGCGCCCACGAGTTCATCCGGCAACTGCCCCAGGGCTACGATACCCACCTGGGCGAACGGGCCACGGCCCTTTCCGGCGGCGAAAAGCAGCGCATCGCCCTGGCCCGGGCCATTCTCAGGGGCGCCGAGATCGTGGTGCTGGACGAGGTCACGAGCCACCTGGACCCCAAAACCGACGCCGAGATCCAGGAAACCCTGTGGGCGTTCCTGGAGAACCGCACGGCGCTCATCATCGCCCACCGCCTGAGCACCGTGGAACGCGCCGACCAGATCCTGGTGATCCACGAAGGACGCATCGCCTGCCGCGGCACCCACGCCGAACTCCTGAAGACCTGCGACCTGTACCGCGACTTTTACGCCCTGCAGCAGGGAGCCTGAGCCATGCGATCCCGCCTCCTGCCCTATGTGCTGGTTTCGCTGGCGGTGCTGCTCCTCGTGTCGCTGGGCACCGCCCGGCTCATGCTTTCCACCGTGGAACAGCAGGTGAACCGCACCTCCCGGCTCGTGGCCCTGCTGCTTTCCGAGCTTCTGGTGCCCTCCCTGGAGCGCCCCCAGGTGGCCCAAACCCTGCGGCGAGTGCTGCAGGATGTGGACTTCCCCATCGTGGTGACCGATGAACTCGGCCTGCCCCGGGCCTGGCACCGCATCGGCGTGCCGCCCGACCGGTTCACGGCCGAGGAGCTCCAGCACCCCAACCGCCTGAAGCGCGATCCCGATTACCTGAAGATCCTGCGCACCATCGCGCGGCTCAAAAAGCTGCATGCGCCGGTGCCTATCGTGGCCCGGAACCGGGTGGTGGGCTACCTGTACTACGGGCTGCCCCCGATCGCCACCTTCCTGCAGGTGCTGCCCTTTTTGCTGCTTGTGGTCGGCGGGCTGACCTTCGCCGGCCTCATGTGGGCGGCCCACTCGTTCCAGGATTACACCCTCAAGGACTTCTGGGCGAGCTTCGCCAAGGGCCTGGCCCACCAGATGGGGGTGCCCGTGTCGTCGCTGTGGGGCTGGCTGGAACTCCTGAAGACCTCCGGCGCCGACCCTCGGATCGTGGCCGAGATGGAAAAGGACCTGCAACGGCTCTCGGCCATCCTGCGGCGGTTCTCCAAGATCGGGGGCGAGGAGCGGCTGGAACCCGTGGACCTGGCCCAGGTGGTGCGGGAAACCGTGGACCTGGCCCGCGATCGCATCGTGCGCAACATGGAAATCCGGCTCTCGCTGCCCGGTCGGTGCATCGTGCGGGGCGACCGGGAACTCCTGTCCTGGGCCCTGGAAAACCTGCTCAAGAACGCCTACGAGGCCCGCCGGCCCGAGGGCGGCCAGATCAGCATCTCCCTGATGTGCGACCGCGACGAGGCCGTGCTGCGGGTGTCCGACAACGGCAAAGGCATCCCCCGGGAGTACCTGAAACTCCTGTTCAAACGCTCCTTTTCCACCAAGGAACGGGGCTGGGGCGTGGGACTGCTGTTGGTACGGCGCATCGTGGAGGAGATCCACGGCGGTAAAATACGCCTGGTGCGCAGCGAGCCCTTTGTGGAAACCACCTTTGAACTGAGGTTCCCGCGATGAAGGCCGCCATCATCGGCACCGCCTTTTCCGGCAAAAGCACCCTGTTCCGGTTGCTGGCCGAGCACGCCGCGCCGGGCCGCGACTTCTTTGCGGCCGTCGGCCAGATGACGCTGCCGGTGCCGGGCCTGGAGGACCTGGCCCGGGTGATGGGCTCGGCCCGGGTGACCCCGCCCCGGGCGGATCTCTACGACTTTGAAGGCTTCGGTAAACTCTGGTCCGAGGAGCGCGCAGGCCGGATCTTCAACAGCCTGGCCGGCTTTGGCCTGCTCTTGCAGGTGGTCAACGCCTTCGCCCGCGATCCGGTGGCCGACTTTGAGGACCTGGATCTGCGCCTCGTGATCACCGACCTGGAAAGCGCCGAACGGCACTGGCAACGGCTGCGCAAGGAGATCCAGGCGGGCAAGGCCGATCGCCGCCTGGGCGAACTGATGGAACAGGCCGTGGCCCTCCTGGAAGACAACCGGCCGCTCCGCCTGCTGGACCTGAAGGAGGACGACCTCAAACGCCTGCGGGGCTACGGCTTCCTCACGCTCCTGCCCCGGATCGTGGTGATCAACCGGGGAGAGGAGGCCCCGGCACCCGCCCTGGAGAATCTGCTCCGGGAAAAGGGGCTGCCCTTTGTGGAAACCGCCCTGGAACTGGAAGAGGAGATCCAGGCCCTGGAGGACCCGGCCGAGCGGGCCGAACTGCGCCGGGCCTACGGCCTGGAAACCGATTTCCGGCACCACCTGGCCGAGGTGTGGCTGGAAACCCTGCACCTCATGCCCTTCTTTACGGCCAACGAGCAGGAGGCCCGGGCCTGGCTGATCCGCCGGGGCGCCACCGCCCTGGAGGCGGCGGCCGAGATCCATCAGGACATGGCCCGGGGGTTCATCCGCGCCGAGGTGGTGCCCCTGGAGCGGTTCCTGGAGGCCGGCTCCTGGAACGCTGCGCGCCAGAAGGGCTGGGTGCGCACCGTGGGCCGGGATCACCCCCTGGAACCCCGGTCGCTGGTGCTCATCCGGTTCCAGCCGCCCCGCTGAGGGCGGCTCGTCGCTATCGCCGAACCCGCAACACCTTTTGCACCCGCACGCCCGGCGGCCCCACGAGCCGCAGGAAGTACACGCCGGAGGCCCCGGTGTGGTTCCAGGCCACCTGGTACCGCCCGGGCTGCAGCCGCTGCTGGAGCAGCACGGCCACCCGCCGCCCGGCCGCGTCGAACACCTCCAGGCGGTACAGACCGGCCCGGGGCACCTCAAACCAGAGGGGGCCGGTGAAGGCTCCGGCCTTCAGGAACCGGAACCCGTAGGCCCGGGGCTCGGGCCCTTCCTGCACCGCCACCCCCTCGGGATAGAACAGGATCGCCAGGGAATCCGCGGGCTCTATCGGATCGCCGTCGTAGGTGTATTGCAGGTAAAAGTCGTTGGCCCCGTGGCCGCCCTGGATGCCGATGGTGGCGCTGTTCGTGGGAACATTCAGGTTCAAGTACTGGAACAGGATGCGCCCGTCCGGGTACAGGAGCACCTCAAAGGTGTAGGGGCCGCCCGTGCTGTAATGGGGCACGGCGTTCCATTCCACCACCACGAGGGTGTCGCTGGCCCACCAGAGCACCTGGCCGCCGGAATTGGGGTTCAGGTCGTCCCAGAAGGGCAGGATCAGGTTCTCCAGATTGGCCACCGGCAGGGGATCGTTGACGAAGGGATCGTCGTCGGAGGTTTCCAGGAAGCCGTTGGAGCACACATAAAACTGGTGCAGGGTGTCGCCGTAATAGGGGAACCCGAAGGGCAGGGAAATCAGGGCCACATCGTCGTCGCTCAGGGGCAGCGGGGTGCCGATGCCCGAGATTTCCACCCACTGGAACACCGGGGCGTTGCCGCCCCAGTACCAGGAATCCACGAACCGGTAGCCGTAGCCGTCCGGGCCGCCGGTGTGGACCGTGGTGATGACCTGGACCGATACCGGGTCCGAAAGGTGCCGCGGGCTTTCGTTGTCAAAGGCCCGAAGGGTGAGGGTGACGGTGCCCGGGGGCACGGTGACGGTGTCCTGTTCCACGCCGGGCGGTGTGGAATCGGCCAGGTCGCCGTTGGCCCAGATCAGGATGCCGGCCAGGTCGTCTAAGGGGGTGCCGTCGGCCTGGGTGGTGGGATCGTGCCAGGTGAGCACCACGGTGCTTTCGGTGAGGACCGCCGCTGCCAGGTCGGTGGGCGGCGCGGGCCACGGCGATCCGCCGGCGTACCACGAAACCGAGGTGGAAAACGGGCTCAGGGAATCGTACACATCCTCGGCCCGCAAGAGATAAGTGTGCAGGGTGCCGTCGGCAAGCCCGGTGTGCACGAAGGTTTCGGCACCGGCCGGGGCCTGCCCCACCTCCACCGTGTCGTTGCTTTCGGTGATCTCGTAAACCCGGATCCGGCTCAGGTTGCCGCCCAGGGTGTCGCCGTTGATGTAGTACACGGGGTCCTGCCAGGTGAGGGTGATGCTCGTGGGCGTGGTGTAATCGGAATAGGCCGCCAGGTTCGTGGGGGGCCGGGGGTCCGTGGGGTCGCCGGAATGGGCCAGGGCCTCCTCTACGGCCAGGAAGGCGTCAATGCGGCCGGCCCCGTACAGGGTGTCGAAGCCGGCAGGGCCGAGGTCAACGGTGGCGCTCATGAGCGCGTTTTTCAATTCCTCCACGGTCAGGAAGGGCACGGCCTCCAGCATCAGGGCCGCCACGCCGGCCACATGGGGTGCGGCCATGGAGGTGCCGCTCTTCAGGGTGTAGCCGCCGTCAATGTCCAGGGAGAGCACATCCACACCCGGCGCCGCCACATCGGGCTTGGGGTATCCCGGCGGATAGGGCCAGTCGTCGTAGGGTGGAGCGTTGTGGTCGGGGTAGTCCCACACGGTGGGGCCGATGCTGGAGAAATAGGCCCGCTGGTCGTTGCTGTCCACGGCCGCGACCGCCGCCAGGATGGGGACGCCGCCGGGCACCGACAGGTTGTGGGGCACGGGATAGGAACCCGTGGCGTCGCCGCGGTTGCCCGCCGACTTGGCAAAGAACACGCCTCCGGCCGCCAGGTTCTCAATGGCCGTGCGCCAGGTGGACCGGTCCGAGGAACTGGGCCAGGTCCAGCCCAGGCTCATGGAACACAGGTTCGCCCCCATGGCCAGGGCGTACTGGGCGGCTTCAATGGAATAACTCTCCGAACCCGAGCCCTGGATCAGGCTTTTGAGGGCCATGATGCGGGCCCCGGGCGCCACGCCGGTTTGGACACCCGAGGCGCCGTTGCCTGCGATGGTGCCGGCCGTGTGGGTGCCGTGGCCGTGGTCGTCCATGGGATCCGGGTCGTTTTCGGCGAAGTCGTAGCCGTAGTAGTCGTCCACATAGCCGTTGTTGTCATCGTCAATGCCGTTGTTGGGAATCTCGCCGGGATTGGTCCACATCTGGCCCTGCAGGTCCGGATGGTTGTAGTTGACCCCGGTGTCAATCAGGCCGACCACCACCCCCTGGCCGGTGTAGCCCAGGGTGTCCCACACCGCGGGCGCCCGGATCTTGCGAACGCCCCAGGCGATCGGGGTGCGGGGCGGGGTGAGGGTGTGGTCCGGGGG
>JALXEF010000106.1:0-8631 GCA_027069855.1 Caldifarciminota bacterium | reverse complement strand
GCCCCGCACCCCGATCGCCTGGGGCGGGACAAGGGTGTGGTCCGGGGGCGAAGGGTGCACCGATTCTTTTTCCCCGGCCAGGTCCAGGGCCGGCACCGGCGGATCCCAGGACACATAGGCCACTTCGGGCAGGGCGGCGACCCGGCGAATGAAGGCCGGCGTGGCCCGCAGGAACACCGCATTGGCCAGCCACAGGTACCGGGCCTCGGCTACCTCAGCCCGGGCCTCCTGCACCAGGCTCCGGAGCCGGGCCTGGCTTCGGTCTGCCAGGGCCTTCAGGGTTTGGACCACCCGGGCCCGCCGCTCCTCGGGCGAGAGCCTGGCCGTTTGACGGTAGAGATCCTGCGAAGGAGCCTGCTCAGCCATGCGAACGAGCACCGGAACGAAGTCTCGGGCATCGGTGCGCTGCAGCACCTGTTCCAGGGTGGGGTCCAGCGTGCCCGCTGCCAGGACCCCCATAAGGGCGAGGAGAACCAAACTCCGCCACATACACACCTCCTTGGGTGTGTTTAGCATACGGCACGCCCACCTTAAAATACTCGCATCATGAGCCGACCCAAGCCCGTGTACATAGAAGACCTGAAGCACCATGTGGGCCAGGAGGTAGAAATCCGCGGCTGGCTCTACAACAAGCGTTCTTCCGGCAAGATCCACTTCCTCATCGTGCGCGACGGCAGCGGTTTTGTGCAGGGTGTCGTGCTCAAGAACCAGGTGCCCGAGGAGGTGTTTGACCTCTACGATGAGCTCACGCTGGAATCCTCGGTGATCCTTCGGGGTGTGGTGCGGGAGGAGCCCAGGGCGCCCGGCGGCTACGAGTTGCAGGTGACCGATGTCCAGCTGGTGCACCAGGCCAAGGACTACCCCATCACCAAAAAGGAGCACGGCATCGGGTTCTTGCTGCCCCGGCGGCACCTCTGGCTCCGGTCGCGCAAGCAGTGGGCCCTGATGCGCATCCGCTCGGAACTGGAAAAGGCCATCGCCGACTTCTTTGAAGACCGGAAGTTCGTGCGCATCGACGCTCCCATCCTCACCCCTGCGGCCGTGGAGGGCACCACCACCCTCTTTGAAACCGACTACTTCGGCGAAAAGGCCTACCTGAGCCAGTCGGGCCAGCTGTACATGGAGGCGGCAGCCATGGCCCACGGCAAGGTGTACTGCTTCGGCCCCACCTTCCGCGCCGAGAAGTCCAAAACCCGCCGGCACCTCATGGAGTTCTGGATGGTGGAACCCGAAGTGGCCTACGCCACCCTGGAAGACATCATGGATCTGGCCGAGGACTTCGTGGTGTACCTGGTGGAACGGATACTGGAACGCCGCCGGGAGGAGCTCAAGATCCTGGAACGAGACACGAGCAAACTGGAAAAGGTGAAAAAGCCGTTCCCCCGGATCTACTACAGCGAGGCTGTGAACATCATCCAGGCGGCGGGTCTGCCCTTCAAACCCGGCGAGGACTTCGGCGGCGACGAGGAAACCGTGATCTCCGAAAGCTTTGAGAAGCCCGTGATGGTGCATCACTACCCCGCCCGCATCAAAGCCTTCTACATGAAACGCGACCCCAAAGAGCCCGATCTCTCGCTCTCCGTGGATATGCTGGCACCCGAGGGCTACGGCGAGATCATCGGCGGCGGCCAGCGCGAAGACGATTACGAGACCCTGGTGCAGCGCATCCGCGAATACAACCTGCCCCTGGAAAGCTACGAATGGTACCTGGACCTGCGGCGATACGGCTCCGTGCCCCACGCAGGCTTCGGCCTGGGCCTGGAACGCACCATCGCCTGGATCGCCGGGGTTCGGCATGTGCGGGAGGCCATTCCCTTCCCGCGCCTCCTGGAAAAGATCTATCCGTGATGAGGGGACCCATCCATGGATCTCACCTATCGTGTGCTGCTGCACATCAGCCATTTGTATCACTGGGAGGCCCTGGAACCGGTGTACCACCTGCTGCGGCAGGATCCCCGGTTCCAGGTGGAGGTGTACCTGGAGGATGAACCGCGCCGGCGCTTCTGGTTCTGGAAACAGTCGCTGAAACCGCGGGCGCTGGAACTCCTGAAGCAGGACGGCGTGACCCCCGTTGACCGGCCGGGCCGCTATGACTTCGTGCTGGCCTCGGATGTGCTGCGGGCACCGGAACGCTTCGGATCCGCCCAGCTCGGCATCGTGAACCACGGCACCGGCATCAAAACCGTGTTTTATCGGCTGCTTCGGAAACAGCAGGCCCGGTACCACCTGTTCCTGGAGGGGCATTACCGGAAACAACGGCTCCAGGCCCACGGCCTGGCCCGCCGGCACGACCTGCATATTACCGGCTACCCCAAACTGGACCCTTTGTTCCAGAACCGGTATCGCCGGGAAGAGGTGCTGGGCGCGCTGGGCCTGGACCCCACGGTGCCCACCGTGCTCTACGCCCCCTCCTACAAGCCCTCGGCCCTGGACATCCTGGGAGATGCGGTGTTTCGGGCCACCCGGGGCTATCAGCTTATCGTGAAACTCCACCCCTTCAGCTGGACCGGATGGTACGCACCCCATCGGCACCACAAACAGGTGGAACGCTGGGTTCGGCGGTACCACCACGCCGTGCTCCTCCCCTGGGACGCGTATCGGGTGATCCCCTATGTGGCCGCCGCCGATGTGGTGATCTCCGAGGTGTCCAGCACCCTGTTTGAGTTCCTGGCCGCCGGCAAGTTCGGGGTGGTGGTGGACCTGCCGGCCGAACGGCTGAAACACTCCGACGGGGAACCCCTGCTGGATATGGAAAACGCCCGCCTCTTTGAAGGGGCCTTTCCCCATGTCCAGGGGCCCGATGACCTGCACGATGCCTTAGAGGCGGCGCTCCACCCCACCCGGGGCCAGCGACAGGCCCTGGAGAAACACCGGCGCCACTTCTTCTACGGGCTGGACGGCAAGGCGGCCCATCGCGTGGTGGCCATCATCAAACAGCAGGTGGCCCATGCCTGACGGCCCCCGGGTGACCTTCCCCATGCTCTCCCTGCTGCATCATGGGGGCGCCCGGGTGCTGATCCACATCATGAACCACCTGGCCCAGCAGGGGTACCGGGTGCAGGTGGTGGTGCCCGGCAGCCGCTACAATCCGGCGGTGCCCCTGCACCCCTCGGTGCAGGTGGTGCCCGTGGCCGTGGAGATCCCCGGCAAACTCGGCCTGCTGCAGGCCCTGCACCGCATCGGCCGGGCGATTCCCCCGAGCGACGCCGTGGTGGCCAACTTCTTTCCCACCTTTTTCCCGGCCCGCTCCTACGCCCGCCGCCGCGGGGTGCCGCTCCTGTACTATGTGCAGGATCGGGAAGACTGGTTCTATCCCTTTCCCCTGAACTGGCTGGCCCGCCAAACCTACCAGGACCCCTCGGTGCGGTACCTGTTCGCCTCCACCTGGCTCCGGAACGAACTGGGCCTGCCCGGCGAGGTGGTGCCGCCGGGCGTGGAGGACTTCTGGCCGGATCCCGATCCCGACCTGGTGCGGGCCAAGGGCGACCGGCGGGCGGTGCTGTTCCTCTGGCGGCCCGAACGCCGTAAGGGCGCCCACCTGTTTCTGGAGGCCCTGCATCACCTCAGGTCGTCGGTGCCTGTGGAGGTATGGGTGGTGGGCCGTATCACCCCCGACCGCCTGGGGCTGCCCGGCCACCTGCCCTTCCGGGTGTTCGGCTACCTGGAACCGGCGTTCCTGCGCAGGGTGTACAGCTCGGCCGATCTGTTCGTGCACACCTCCCTGTTTGAGGGCTTCGGCCTGCCGCCCCTGGAGGCGATGGCCTGCGGCACCCCGGTGGTGCTCACAGATTCCGGGGGCGTGCGGGAGTTCGCCCGCCACGGCGAAAACGCCTGGATGGTGCAGAAAACGCCGGAGGCCGTGGCCCAGGGGATCCGGCAGGTGCTGGCCGATCCGGCCCTGCAGGAACGGCTGCGCGAAGGTGGCCGGGCCACGGCCCGCCGGTTCCCCCTGCGCCGCACCGTACGCCTCTTTGAACGCGCGCTGCAGGCCGCCCTGGAGGCGGCGCCCGGCGCCTGATCCACCCCGCCTTTCCATTCCGGCTA
Organism: Caldifarciminota bacterium; assembly: GCA_027069855.1. Lineage (GTDB taxonomy): Bacteria > Hydrothermota > Hydrothermia > WGAB01 > WGAB01 > WGAB01. Next base: position 4,587 of record JALXEF010000106.1, on the reverse strand, counting down.
CCCCCTCTTGACAAACTGGAAACCTGTGCTTAACATTATGACACCATGAAGCGGCAGCGACTGGAACAATGTCCGGTGTGCGGTGGCAAACTGGAAATCCGGGAGTACCACTGCACCCACTGCGGGACCGTGATTCGGGGGCGGTTCACGCCCACCGAGTTTGACCGTTTGGCCGACGAAGACCTGCAGTTTCTGCGGCTCTTTCTGCGGAGCCGGGGCACCCTTTCGGTGGTGGCCCAGGAACTGGGGATCTCCCGCCCCACTGCGCGCGCGCGCTTGGACCAGCTTCTGGAAAACCTGGGCTATGCGCCCCTGGCCGAGGAGGCTCCCGGGGAACCCGGGCCCGACCCCGGCGAGGTGCTGGATCTCCTGGAACAGGGGCGGATCACCACGGAGGAGGCCCTGCGGCTGCTGAAGGGCCGCCGCTAAAACAGGAGGTGTGCCATGAAGGACCTGGAAAAGGAACAGCAGCGCATTCTGCAGATGGTGCAGGAGGGCAAACTCTCGGCCCAGGAGGCCGTGGAACTCCTGGAGGCGCTGGAACAACGGCGGGGCCAGGAGGAAGGGAGAGCCACGGCACCCTCCGGCCGCAAGCCCCGCTGGCTCCGGATCTATGTGAAGGACGACGAGGAAGAGGTCAACGTCAAGATTCCCTGGCGCCTGGTGTCCTGGGCGCTGAAGTTCTCGGGCCTGGGGCTCCGCCTCGTGCCCTCCCGGGTTCGGGAACAGATGGCCGCCCAGGGATTTGATGCCGACCAGATGAAGGCGGTGATGCAGCACCTGGAGGGGGTCGTGAAGGAGCTCGACGGCGAAGGCCTGGCCGGCGAGGAACTGGTCAACATCCGGGGCGACGAAGAAGAGGTGCGGATCTGGCTGGAATAGGAGGGTGCCATGGCAAGCCGGGAAGCCCGTTTGCGGGTTTTGAAGATGCTGGAAGAGGGGAAAATCACCCGAGAGGAGGCCCAGGCCTTGCTCCAGGCGCTGTCCGGCACGGCGGCCGGAAGCCGAGCGTCGGCCGGCCCCCGGGCCGGGGGAGCCGCCGCCGCCCGCACCGCGGGGGTGGCGGATCTGCTGAAGGGGCTGCTCCGGGGCCGGCGGTCGGCACCGTCTGGTGAGGCCCACGAGGTGTCGTACGACCTTTCGGGCGTGGAGCACCTGGAGATCCGTCGCAAAGGCGGCGCCGTGGAGGTGCTGGCCGAGCCCGGGCGCACCACCCTGGAGGGCACCGCCAATGCCGAGGAGCAGTGGGAGGTAAACGAGGGCCGGGGGATCTGGACCCTGTCGGCGGTGCCCTGGGGCGCCCCCACCCGCGCCCGGGTGCCGGATCACCTGCCCCTGAGCCTTTCGGTGGAAGGCGGAGCCCTGGCGGTGCGGCGGCACCGGGCGGCGCTGACCGTGGACCTCAGGGGCGGCAAGGGCGTGGTGGAAGACCACAGCGGACCCCTCACCCTCAGGGTGCTGGGCGGAGCTCTGGAGGCGGGCCAGCAGGGCGGCTCGGTGAAGGCCGAGGTGCAGGGCGGCAAACTCGTGCTGAAACTGGCGGAACCGGCCCCGGCCGATCTGGAGGTGCAGGGTGGCGTGATCCACCTGAAGGTGCCTGCCGATGCGACCTTCCGCGTGGAGCCCGTGTTGCAGGGAGGCGTGGTCCGCTTTGATCAGAGCCTGCGCGCCCGGGTTCGGCGGGAAAACGACGCCTATGTGGTGGGCGAGGCGCCGACCACGGTCTTCCGGCTCCGGGTGCAGGGCGGCAAGGTGGAAATCAAGGAACTCTGAGCAGCGGACCACGGAAAGCAGCACCCCTCCGGCGCCCGGCGAACACGCTCAAGCATGCGGAATCCGGTCCGTGCCCTCCAGCGGGAACGAAAAATCGCCGCTGAAGCGGCTCCTACAAAGATTCTCCCCGTGCCTCCTGCAGGCCATGCCATCCTGCAGACACCGACACCCCGTTTCCGGCCCCTGGTGAACCTTCCGAAAAGCCAGCACCGCCTCCCTGCGAAACCAGGATAGATCCTTCCCAACACCCCATGCCCAATACCCCAAGTGTTCCCACCAACCATCCCGCCTTGGCCCTGGCCCAAAGGGCCAGGGCCAAGGCGAATTCCCACGCTTTCCACAGCACCCCCGGCCCCTTCCACCAACCCTCCCGCCACAGCGATAGGGTTGCAGCGTTGTGTGTTGCCCAGCACATCCCACCTCTCCTCAGCCAGGAGGCATAGGAATGGTTGTATTCATAGTGAGCTAGGTGAACTTGTCCAGTATCTTGGTCTTCTCCCTCCTCGTGGTGGCCTGCCAGTACCTCCTGGCGTATGTTTGGGTCAACCTCTTGCGGGGCATCAGGTCAAACTCCTTCCTCATATCGGTTCACCCCCGGGATCTGATCGTACCGGGGAGGTTTGTACACCTGTTCGTGTTGATTCTTAAGTGAGCCAACGATAAAGTGTTCGTATAGATTTCCCGTGAGTTAGTGCGGGGAATTGACATCAGGAGGGCAGCCCCATAAACTGTTTCAGCAACGTGCTCACAAGATTGATTGGTATAGTGGTCAGATATTGCAGGTTTAATTCCTGCAGCGAGGACGCTTCTAAAGAGGTTATGTACACGAGGTATACAACGACTGTGGAACGAATTGGGCGAAATTATTCAGATGGGAGATTTGTGCATGTTTCTCCAAGTAATATTTGATTTATTGTCAATTCTTACATGTCTGTTCATTTTGCTGAAACTTTTTGATATGCTGTACTTTTCGATAATCTGGAACCTGCGACATGGAAGAAAATACTGTGATGATTTCCACAAATTTTTAAAGGAATATGGCCCCAAAGAAGCGATAAAAAGGGTGGCCAAATATGGCTATGATCCCATGAAGATTTGTAGAGCAATATCGAAATTTAAACCCAGATGGCTTTTCACACCCTTAAGCAATTATGTTTACCGTTGGTTTAGCTTAACTATTATAGGAGCTTCGCTTATGAACTTAACTTCTATCGGTTGGCTAAAGTGGATCATGCTAATCTTAGTATTAGCCTTAATAGTATGGGAATTCCTACATCAATTGGTATCAAGACTAATGCTTGGTGTTGCAGATAATATTAACAGATATACTTATGTAAAACTACCTGAAGTAGAATCACCGGAGAATCTTGAATGGCATACATCCAGAATTCTGCGAGACACTGTAATAACACTGTTAGTACAATTATTTGTTTTTATAGCCTCATATGCATTAATCTATAGATTTATAGATCAAATTGACCCCAGGAACTTTTATCCTGGAGATCAATCTTTGTCATTATTGGATTCATTCTATTTTAGCTTAGTGACTATTACAACAATCGGCTATGGTGATATATATGCAGCCAGTTCTTTATCTAAATCTCTTGTAATGAGTCAAATAGTAATATCTTGGACTATCGTTGTCCTCGTAATTTTTCATTATGGGGTGTCAATGACAGTTAGTTTTGAAGAAAGGAAAAGATAGTTATAATATAAACAATTCTCCAAGCGCGAGGATAGGTAAGAAAACAAAATACCCGTAAAACATTAAGTAAAATTAAAACATTAAGTAAAATTCCGTGTTTTGTTTTAGGGTGAGAGATATAATTAAGTCACCAGACCGTAGACAGATTTTATAGTACTGTTCAATAACTAAAGTCAAAATAAAAGCGTCCGAAGAGTTTGAGAAGATTACTAGAATTTAAATAGATATTAGGCAGGGTTTTGTCTCCTTCTATACTTCCCACCTCCTCCGATCTCCGATCCCCCGATTGAGTTACTTGACAAGAAGATTTGTGGCTCGCTTCGCCACCCGGACTACCCTATCAGGTGTCTAATTCGAGTCATCTCGGCAGTAGTAAGGGAGTAAAGTTGTGGTCGTGCAGAGCCCAGGTATTGCGGCACATCTTCTTCCTCTGAGCCGTTCCTTAAACAATCGGTCAAATTGATTTCACATTGTCTGTGAACAATAGGCTTGTAGATCTCCTTCCGATGCCTGAGTAGATCCTATTGTACATTCTGCCTATCCCCGTGAAAAGACCGGCCGAAGTGGATGCGGGGTTCTGAGGGGTCCAGGAGTTCCCGCGCGAAGCGGACGGCCTGGGGGCCGTAGGTTTCGCGGATCTGTTTGAGGACCCGGGCCAGGGCGTCGGCGTTTTGGGAGGGCCGGGCACCGAAAAGGCTCAGGGGCGGATGCCGCACCAGATGAAAGGCGCCGATGCCTATGAGCCGCACCCGCTGTCCCTGTACCAGAGGAAGGATCAGATCTCGCCCGATGCGGAAGAGTTCCCGCGGATCGCGGGTGGCCTCGGTGAGCCGGCGCTGCCGGCCCACGGTTTTGAAGTTGGGGTAGCGCACCCGGACCTGCACACCTAAGGCCCACAAGTTCTCGGCCACCAGGGCCATGGCCACATCGTCGGCCAGGCCCAGGAACAGGGCCTCCAGCCGGTCGCCCCAGGCAAGGTCCTCTTCCAGGGTCACCTCCCGGGACACCCGGTGGCTGCGGCCCGTGTACCGCGGCACCTCCTGGCCGCGGGCCAGCGCGTAGAGGGCGAAGGCCGGGCCCTCGGGTAAAACCCGGCGCAGCTGTTCCAG
>JALXEF010000105.1 GCA_027069855.1 Caldifarciminota bacterium | reverse complement strand
GGCCCGGGGCCCAACGACTTCTTCCTGCCCCATCGGTTCCGGGAAGCCCTGGAACTGCCCATCCGGGAACGGGTGGCCCAGGAACAGGAGTTCCGGTTCCACCTGCTGCTGGAGGCCCCGTACCACCGGGTGGTAGTGGCCTATCCCCGGGTGGACGAAGCTGGCAACCCACGGCTGCCCACCCTGCTGGCCGATGAGGTCCTCACCGCCCAAACCCCGCTGACCCCTTCCGCCGAGGTGTACCAATCGGGTGCCCTGGCCCCGGAGGAAACCGAAATCCGCCGGGCTCTGGCTTCGCCCCAGGTGCTCACCCAGCAACCGATGCACCCCACGGTTTCGCAGGTTCAGGCCTGGCTGGAACAGCGGGAGTATCAGGTGCCGTTGACACTTCTGGAAAGCCTCGTGGTGTCCAACACCTGCGGCTACCGGGCCTATCTGGAAAAGATCCTGCATCTCGGCGGCGCGGAGGAATTCACCCTGCTGCCTATGGCCGAAGAGGGCAACCTGGTGCATCGGTTCCTGTATCAACTTTTTGACACCCTCAAGGAGCGGTACCTTTCGCGGGGAGCCCTGCCCCCGGAGGAGGAATTTCTTCGGGTCTTCGCCCGGGAGATGGACCGCTGGCTTGGGGATGTCGCCCCGTGGGCGTTGCTGCGAGCCTTCTTGAAGGAACGGTACCAGCCCGTGGGCTCCTTCCTCTACGAGCATCTGAAGGCCCAGAACCAGGAGGGTTTGAGGCCGCGGTATCTGGAACACCGGTTGAAGGCCCCCCTACCCGGCACAAACCTGGTGGTTTTCGGGCGAATGGACCGGGTGGATACCTCTGCCGACGGCTCCAGGTTTCGGGTCATTGATTACAAAACCGGGAAACCCCAGGGGAAGAAAGAGGACCGGTTCTGGCAGGTTTGGGCCTACACGGCATTGTACCGGCGCCATCAGGCTCCGGAGAGTATTCCCGAACCGCCCCAGTTGATCTTCCTGGGCGATCAACTCAAGGTGGAAACCGCCGACCTGAAAGGTAAAACCGTGGACTCGCTGATTGCCGGTGCCACCGAAGCGCTCCGGGAAGCGGCAGAACGATTGCTCCAGGCCGAATTTGCTCCCAACCCCAAAGCCTGCTACAACTGCCCCTTTAAGGAGGCGTGTCCCTATGCCGGGTGAACAGCCGATGCCGAAGCCTCTGCAGGACCGCGCGGTGGCCACCGATCCCCACCGGGTGGTGTTCTTTGCGGCCCCGGCAGGCTCCGGGAAAACCACCGTGCTCGTGGACCGGTACCTGCGGCTCCTGGAAACCGTGGAGTCGCCCCGGCACCTGCTGGCCATCACCTTCACCCGGGCGGCGGCGACTGAAATGCGCGCCCGCATCCTGGAGCGCCTGCGCCGGGAAAAGCCCGAACTTTACAAGAAACTGCGGTACCGGCTCCAGGAACTGCGGGTGCAAACCTTCCATTCCTTTTTCCTGGACCTGGTGCGGCGGTTCGCCCCCGAACTGGGCCTGAGCCCCGACCTACAGGTCATGGAGGATGCCAAAACCTGGCTGAACCAGTGGGTGCGACAGCAGGCCGTACGGGCGGCCAACCAGCCTGAGAACCCCTGGTTCCAGTTCCTGAGCCAACAGGCCCAGAAGGGCCGCTGGCAGAAGAATGTCCGGGATCTGGTAGAGAACCTGGAAACCGTGGAGCACCTGTACGCTTTCCTGGACCCGGAGGCCCAGCCCGAAGCCGTCGGCGACCTTTCCTGGCGCCTTTTGCGTCCCCTGGCCGGGGAAACCCTCCAGGCCCGTCGGCGGCTCCAGGTCCTCACCTTCAACGACATGGAACGGCTGGCCTACGAACTGGTGTTCCACAATTCCGATTGGTCCCGGGTACTGGAAGCCTTTGACGAGGCCACCCGGCATGTGCTGGTGGACGAACTGCAGGACACGAACCTGCTCCAATGGGCCCTGCTCTGGAAATTCGTGGAGGAATGGCGCTCCGGGCTCGGGGCCAAGGCCGAACGAGGCATTGAGCCCACCCTCTTCGTGGTGGGCGACGAAAACCAGTCCATTTACGCCTTCCGGGGCGCCAATGTGGCGGTGTTCCGCCGGGCCCTGCTGGACCTGGCTCAAACCGTTGCCTTCCGAGACCGGTTCGCTTTCCTGCAGGTACAGGAGAACTTCCGCAGTGTGCCGGCCATTGTGGAGTTCGTAAACGCTGTATTTGCGCGGTTCCACGGAGAAGGGAAAATCCACTATGTGCCGTTTCATGCCCATCGCCAAGCCCGGGTGCAGGGTGGGGTGCACCTGCTCCGCCTGCCTGCGCCTGTCGCCCTGGATAGATACGGTGCGCCCAAGATTGACGATCTCCGGCAACGGGAAGCCCGGGCCATTGCGGCCTGGATCGCCCGGGCCCTGGCAGAAGGCCTGGAAGTAGAACCGCCCGACGGCACCGGCCCCCGGCCGCTCACCTATCGCGACATCGCCCTACTGGGCCGCAACGCCTCGCAATTGCAGGTCTATTTGCAGGCCCTCCGGGAGGCCGGGATCCCCTTCGTGGTGCTCAGCGAAGCAAACACCCTGGAGCCCGAGCCTCTGCGGTGGCTCCGGTTCCTGATCCGGTTCCTGGGGAACCCGGAGGACAACCTGGCCCAACTGGTACTGGCATCTTCGCCCCTGATATCCGAGGAAATTCGGGCCCGCTGGGCCCTGGCCCGCGCCCGCGGCGAAGCCGCTTCTTCGGTTTTGACGCCGTTGATCTCCCCGCTCCAGGACCGGGACCGCCGCCCCCTGTCGGAGGTGCTCCTGGAACTTCTGCGGAACCTGGGGTTCTTCCGATGGGTGGGCTCCCTGCTGGAGTACCGCTGGATCCGCGAGGTTCTGGACCGCCTGCGGGCCGCCGAGCGCGAGGGCGCCCTGTGGGCAGAATTGGCGGCGCAGGCCGATGCGTTTACAGCTCCCCTGCCCGCCGAGGCCACCAACCTGAACGCCGTTCAGGTGTACACCATCCACAAATCCAAGGGCCTGGAGTGGCCGGTGGTCATCTTTGCGCCGGGACTCTGGAGCAATCGCAAAAACGCGCGATCCCAGATTTCCCGGCTCTATCTGGAGGAACTCCTGGTGGAACCCACCGGCGAGTACCAGGTTCGGGTGCGCGATGCCGGCGAGGTGCAAACCCTGGACGAGGAAGAGCAGTACCGCATCCTGTATGTGGCCCTGACGCGCGCCCGAGACCATCTGGTGATCCCGGTGGACTCGGCGGAAAAACTCACCTCTTCCCTGGGCCCTCCCGTCAAGGCCCTGATGGAACTCCTCCGCAAGGCTCCAGAGTCGCTCCAAGAACTTTTGCAAGCCGGCAAGGTGTTCTGGCACGAGGTGGCCGACACGGCGCAGGCCCCCGCCCCATCCCCGGAACCCGTGTTCCAGGGAGAGCGCCATCCCGATGCCCTGCTCCTACACCCCCATCCGCGGGTGGTGGAACCCTCGGCCCTGCTCCCCCAAACCCCCGGGGAGGGCGGGGATCCGGTTTTCGGCCGCGTGGTACACGAGGCCCTCCGCGAGGCACTCATGGCTGACGGTACCCCCGACCGGGCCGCCCTGGAACACCGAATCCAGGAACTTCTGGCCCGCTATCGGCTCCAGGTGTCTCCTGAGGAGGTGCACCGGGCCGCCGAACATGTGCTCCAGACTCTCCACGGCCCCCTTCGGGAGATCCTCCAACGCGCCCCCCGCCGCCGGGCGGAGTTTCCGGTGTGGCAAACGGGTTCTGAACCCGTGGTGGGCCGGGCCGACCTGGTACTGTTCTTTGACGACCACCTGGAACTCTACGACTTCAAAACCCTACCGGTGACCCCCGCCACGAACCGGGAGGCGCTGAAGCAACGCTTCGCCCCCCAGGTTCAGGCCTATGCCGCGGGGCTGCGACGGCTCTTTGGCAAACCGGTGCGGGCACATGTGGTCCTGACCGCCACCGGCGAGATCCTCCCCCTGTTCTGAGGGCACTTCCCTTTATTATTGTGAGGAAACCGAAGGAATCATGGCGAAGGGGAAAGCAGCAAAGCGCAAGGCCCAGGAAGATCTGCTGCTAAAAATCGTGGACCTCCTGGCCGCCGAAGGGCAGCCTTTAACCGTGGAGGTCCGCGACCTTGCGCTGGACGCCCCGCAGATAGATCGGGAGGGGGAACGGGAGATTCTCAAGATCCCGATCACCTCTACGCGGGCCATTATCTTTACCGCCGCCCGGGGATTTCGCGTCGTGGGCCTGAAGGACATTAAGGCCCTGATCCAGAGGTTCCAGTTCCAGGACGACCTGTGCTGGGTGCTGAACCAGTTGGGGCCTCTGCTGCGCGACCTGCATCAGGTCACCCGGTTCTCCACCCTTTTCCAGATGCTGCACCGGCGCCTGGCCAAACTCTTAAACCTCTCGCTGATCCATACCTTTGACCTGGTTGAAAACCAAACCCTGCGGTTCCGGCGGGTGGATGCCCGGGCACCGGAGATTCGGGAAGCCTTCCGTAAACAGGTGGGGTTCCGTCCCGAATTGGCCTACTTCCAGATGGAGTGTTGCGAGCAACATCCCCTAATCCAGAGCCTGAAACGCAAGAAACCCCGGTACCTAACGGCCCTGGAGTTCATGGAGCAGTTGCCGCTGTTCCCTGAGCCCCTCCGGCAGGTCCTGCGACCCGTGCTGGAGGGCTACCACGCCTTCATTCTGCCGGTGTGGGACAGCGGAGGCGTGATGGGAGTACTGTTCGGGGCCCGCCCTGAGGCCTTTTCGGAGCGCGAGCGCATGTTTCTGGAAACTCTGGCGCAACGCCTGGGCCGGGTGTGGCATCAGGTCCAGATTACCGAAGAAGCCCGGGCTCTCCAGGATCTCCTGAGCCGGATGCAACGCCTGTTTGCCCGGGCCCTGCAGGGAGCAGCAACCGAAGACCTGCTGGACGAAGCCTTCCAGGCCCTTATTGATCTCACAGGGGCCTTCAAAATCGCCTGTTTCATTGAAGAAAACGGCATCTACCGGCTGCATGCCCAGCAGGGGCTGAGCCGGGGGTTTCTGCAGCGCTTCCGGGAGGCCAAACCCGGTGATACCCTTCTCCTTAAGGCCGTAGAAACCCGTAAACCCGTGGTGATCCAGGAGGTCCTCCGGGAAGTCCCGGATCTTTCTCCCGAAGATCAGGCTGAGGGATACCACACGCTGGTGAGCGTTCCCCTGTTTGAACACGGCGAACTCCGGGGGGCCCTCAGCTTACTGTTCGCTCGGCCCTGGCAGGGCACCGGTTTCATCCGCCAGGTGCTCAAGACCGTGGCCAACTTCCTGAGCATTGCCATCCAGCGGGCCGAACTGGAAAAAGCCACGCAACACCAGCAAGAAGCCCTGCGGCGGTTCACCGAGGTTCTACGACGGTTGACCTTCCCCTTCCCGCCCGACGAACTGGTAGAAAACCTGATGTCGGTGATCCTGGAACTTCCCATGTATCACCATGTGGGTCTTTGGGAAGTGGATCCTCTGAAGCAGGAACTCCGCCTCAAATCCTTCCGGGGGCTGCCCGTGTCGGTTCGCGAGTACACCCAGAGCATGAAACGGGGCCTCCTGGGCAAGGCCGCCCGCACCGGCGAAACCGTTTGGGCCAATGACACCACCAAACATCCCGACTTTATCACCGCTCTTCCCTCCCAGTGGTTCCCCTATTCCGAGATCTGTGTGCCCCTGAAGGATCTGGACGGCAGTGTCTTCGGCGTGCTTCAGGTGCAAAGCCGGCACCGCCGGGCCTTTACCCCCCACGATGTCCACTTCCTGGAAGCCCTGGGGTCCATGTTTTCGCTGCTGTACCAGACCTTTGACCGACACCAGCGGATACTCCAGCGGCTGAAACTTCAGGATCTTACCCACCGTTTCCTGGAGCAGAGCCAGGTGCTGGACACGGAGCGGGTGTTGAACCTGCTGCTCCAAACCGTTGAAGCCATCGTGCCGGAAGGGATCCAGGGGCTTTTGCTGTTCCCCGAACCCCTGCGTCTCTACTTCTACCGGTGGCAACCTGATCCCTCCCTGGAGAGGCAAACCTGGGATCTGCAGGATGCAAACCAGCGGTTCCTGGAGTGGGTAAACCGCCCCCACATCGTGGAAATCCCGAAGGAACTGCACGAATTGCCCCTTACTCCCCGGCACCGGCTTCCCCTTCCCGAGGATTGTCCCCATCGCTACCTCTATCCGCTGCGGCGGGGCGAGGGCTCGGTGGCGGCCCTGGTTCTGTGCAGTCCCACACGGCTTTCGCCGGAAACCCTGGACAAGCTGCACCGCCTGGCCCCGCTGGCGGCCCGAGCCCTGTACAACGCCCAGCGCTACGAACAAGAACGCGAGGTGCGCCAGCACCGAGAATCGGTGCTGGAGTTCTCTCCCGACTGGATCGTGTCGGTCACCGAAGACGGCACCATCCTGTACTCCAACTTCCGGGCCTTCCAGGCCCTGGGCGACCCTCCGGAATCCCTGATCGGACGGAACCTCCAGGATCTTTTGCCCATGTTGCCCATTGACCGGTTCCTCCAGACTCTTCGGGAACGCGGTTCCCTCCCTCCCACGGATGTGGCTCCCCAGGTTTCCCCCAACGCCGAACCCTTCGCCTTCTGGAACATCTCCGGCTCCCGTACGCCCAGCGGCCACTATGTGTTTGCCATCCGCGACATGACCTCGGTGCGGAAGATGGACGAAGATCTCCCCCTCGTTTCCCTGTCCAGCGCGGTGGCGGAAATGGCTTCCGGTGTTGCCCACGAAGTCAACAACCCCCTCACGGGGGTCATCGGGCTCCTGGAATACTGGCTGAATCGCGGAGGGCTTCACCCGGAACTGCGGGAAGACCTGGAAAAGGCCCGGAGCCTGGCCAGCCAGGCTTCCTACATCGTGCGCGAGATGCTCTCCCTGGCGGGCACCAAGAAACGGGTAAAACCCCAGCCCTTTGACCTGGACCGGGCCGTGGATCAGATCCTGAACACCTTTGACCGCAATCTCTCCTTCTCCGGGGTCAAGATCAAGCGAACCAAGCGTGCCGGCCGCCCTATCTATCTGTGGGGCTACGAGGGAGAAATCCAGCAGGTTCTGGTCAACCTCCTGCTCAACGCCCGCGACGCCATCCAGATGAGCAGAAAGGGCGATGAGGTGGAGGTCATCACCGACATTGAAACCAGCCTGGAGGGCGATTTTGCCGTACTGGTGGTGCGGGATAACGGCCCGGGGATTCCCCGCAAGATCCTGCCCCGCATCTTCGCCCCCTTCTTTACCACCAAACCCCCGGGCAAGGGCACCGGCCTGGGCCTCGCCCTCTGTGCCCGGATCGTGCGGGAACACAACGGCACCATCCAGGTAGAAACCGAAGGGGGCAAGGGCACCGCCTTCATCATTCGCCTGCCCCTGAAACCCGGCGCCAAACCCACCGGGCCCAAGGAGGGGCAGCCCAGCGTGCTGATCGGCGAGTTTGAACCCTTCCTCAGCCGATCCATCAAGCCAGAACTGGAAAAGGACGGCGTGTATGTGGATGTCGTGACCGACGGCCCCACCTTCCAGGACTATGTCAGCAGCCGCACCTATCAACTCCTCATCGTCAACGCGGGTCTGCCCGACTTCAACCTGGATACCTTTTACCGGTGGCTCAAAACCCACCGCCCGGACCTGGTGTCGCGACTGGTTGTCATCGTGGACCAAATCCCCCTGCCCGAACGTCTCCGCCCCATGGAGGAGGACGGCGTGATCTTCCTGCTGAAGCCCGTTTCCCTGAGCCTGATCCTGATCACCGTGCGTTCCCGCTACTATGTCTACTACCTGGAAAAGCGGATTGCCGAGGCCCAGCGATATCGGCTCCAACAGTCTGATCAAGCGCCTCCCGAACCTCCGGAGGAAAGCCCGGAAGGCTCGTGAAGGCTTCTCCTTCCCTGCTTCAGAATCCCCGCGGAGCTGCCTGGTACCTGGTGCACCGGGTCACCGAAGAAGGGGCCTGGCTCAGCCGCATCCTGGTGGCCGTTCTGCAGAACCTGCCGGCTGGCCCTGCCCGTCGCCGTGCCACCGAACTCGCCTACGGTACCGTGAAGTGGACCCTGTACCTGGACTGGGTGCTGCAGCAACAGGTGCACGGCGGGCTGAAACGCCTGGATCCCCCGGTACGCAGCCTGCTGCGGCTGGGTGCGTACCAGCTGCTCAAGGGCAGGGTGCCGGCCTACGCAGCCGTGGATCAAACCGTGGAACTGGCCCGGCGCGGGGCGCCCCAGGCCGCCGGCCTGGTCAACGCCGTGCTGCGGCGCCTGGCCCGCGGAGCGCCGGACCCGCCCCATCCCTGGATCGCGTGGTCGGTGCCCCGATGGCTGTATCAACGGTGGCACCAGCGCTGGGGCCCGGAGGCTCTGGAAACCTGGCTCCAATACTACCACAGCGCACCGCCCCTGTACCTGCGGGTGAACACCCTGCAAACCTCCCGCGAGGCCCTGCAGGTGTTCCTGCAGGAAAGAGGGGTGGCCGCCGAACCCGTGGACTGGCCGCCGGAAACCCTGCGCCTGGACCGTCACCCCTGGGAGATCCCCGACCTGCCGCCCGGCTGGTACTATGTGCAGGACCGGGCCACCCAGGCCCTGGCGCACCTTCTGGCTCCGGAACCCGGCAGCCGGATCGTGGACCTGGCAGCGGCGCCCGGGGGCAAGGCCACCCACCTGGCGGCCCTCCTGGGGAACCAGGGGCTGGTGATCGCCGTGGACCGTCATCCGGGCCGGACCCGCAGTTTGCAGCAGGTGGCCCGGCGGCTGGGGGCCTCCATCGTGGCTCCGGTGGTGGCCGACGGCCGGACCTTTTCCCTCCGCACACCGGTGGATGCTGTGTTGCTGGACGCCCCCTGCACGGGCCTGGGCACCCTGCGCCGCAAACCCGAAATCCTTTTGCGGCTGCGCCCCGAACGCATCCCGGCCCTGGCCCGCCTGCAGCAGCAACTCCTGGCCAATGCAGCCCGGCTGGTGCGGCCAGGGGGCACCCTGCTGTACGCCACCTGCACCACGGAGCCCGAAGAAAACGAGGCCCAAGTGCAGCAATTCCTCAAATCTTTCAGGGATTTCCAGCAGATTCCCGCCGCCGAGCGGGTGCCCGAAGACTGGACCGACGGCCCCTTTTTCCGGTCCCACGGGCCTTTGCACGACTGCGACGAGATTTTCGGCGCCCTCTTTCGGCGGAAATCGGCGCCGGTTATAATTGGCCCCTGAAAGGAGGTTCCGATGAGAGCCTTAAGACCGTTCGCGTGGGGAATTGGGGGGGTGGGGATCCTTCTTCTCCTGGTGGGCTGTATTAAGCCCCCGGAATCTCCCAAGGCCGGCATTCTCACCGGCCGGGTGCTCCGCCTGCAACAGGAAACCGCCATTGAATCGGTCAAGGTCAGCACCATCCCTCCGGTGACCTATCGGTACACCGATGCCAACGGTGCCTTTGAACTCTCCCTGTGCCCGCGAACCTATGAACTCGTGTTGCAAAAGGACCCCGTGGTCTTTCCCCCGGAAACCCTCATAGAGGCCGAATGGCTGGATACCCTGGTGGACACCCTCACCTGGGACACCACCCTGCTCCACTATCGGGCCGTCACCGTGATTGAAAGCGTGGAGGTGTTCCCCGACACCAGCATCCCCGGCCTGGAAGTGCGCGAGAACGAGACCACCGACCTGGGCGACCTGTTGATTCCGGTGGTGGACAGCGCCAACCTGTATCCCGACACCCTGGTAGACACCCTGCAAACCCGCTGAGGAGGTGGCCATGCGTCGCTTTTCCCTCCAAATCCTGGCCGTGTTGGCGCTGGTGGGCTGGGCGCTGGCCGGCGAAACCGGCAAAATCGTCGGGCGTGTGATCGACGCCCAAACCGGCGACCCCCTGCCCGGCGCCAATGTGTACATTGAGGGCACCACCTTCGGTGCGGCCACCGATGTGGACGGCTTCTTCATGATCCTGCATGTGCCCCCGGGCACCTACGATGTCACCGCCAGCATGGTGGGCTACGCCCCCATGACCGTCAAGGGTGTGAAGGTTATCGTGGACCTCACCACGGAGGTCAACTTCCAGCTCCAACCCGAGGCCATTGAGGTGGAGCCCGTGGTGGTCACCGCCCGGGAGCCTGTGGTGCGTAAAGACGAAACCTCCACCATGATCGTGACCGACCGCGCGGAACTCCGGGCCCTGCCGGTGGAAGATGTGTCTCAGGTGATCTCCATCAAGGCAGGCATCACCCAGGACCCCGGCGGCGGCATCCACATCCGCGGCGGTCGTTCCAACGAGGTGGCCTATTACCTGGACGGCATCCCCATCACCGACCCCTATCTCTCCAGCCAGGGGATCCAGGTGGCCACCAATACCATCGGCCAGCTGGAACTCATCGCCGGCACCTTCAATGCGGAATACGGCAACGCCATGTCCGGCGTGATCAATGTGGTGACCCGCGAGGGCGGCCCCAAACTGGAGGGCTATGTAGAGGCGTACAGCGGCGATAAGGTGTCCACCCACACGGATTACTTCCCGCATGTGGACCGGGTGAATCCGCTGTCCAACAAGCACCTCCGCTGGTCGCTCTCCGGTCCCCTGGCCCGGACCAAGCTCCGCTTCTTCCTGGGCGGCAATGTGGTCAAGGACGAAGGCTGGCTCTTCGGGATCAACAAGTACCTACCCACCGACACCCAGTACGACAGCACCGGCAACGGCGACGGCTCCCTGGTGCCGATGAACCCCTATGAGGCGTATCAGGTCACCGGCAAGTTCACCCTGCCCCTCACTTCCCACATCAAGATCAACCTCACCGGAGTGTTTGACGATCGGTACTGGCGGGAGTACAACAGCATCGGGGAACACCGGCTCCTATGGGAACCCCTGGCCAACCCCCATCGGTTCCGCCGGGCCTACACCGGCATCGTTGCCTGGAACCATATCCTGAGCCCCACGCTGAGCTATTCGGCCCGCCTGGGCTATGTCTATTCCCAGTACCGCAGTTTCGTGTACGAGGACTACTACTGCCCCTGCTACCACTTCGGGTACTGGGGCTATTTTGTTTCGGAGCATCGCTTTTATGAGGGAGGCGTTTCCCGCAGCTGGTTCAAGCGGTACACCAAGAACCTGACGGCCCGCCTGGACCTCAGCTGGCAGGCCACCCGGCACCACTTCCTGAAAACGGGCCTGGAGGCCATCCGCACCACGGTGCACCGCTTCAGCCTGTATGTGTCCAATCCCGACACGACGCCGCCGGCCCTGCCTATCCGCGACACCATCTACGACATTGACCAGTACACCCACCATCCGGTGCAGTACGCCGCCTACATCCAGGATAAGATGGAATTCCGCGACCTCATCGTCAACGCCGGCATCCGACTGGACTACTTTGACCCCCGGTGGAAGGTGTGGAACGACGACCTGGCCCCCTCACCCATGATCTGGGCCGACACAGCCAATCCCTTCCCGGGCTATCACCAGGTGGACCCCAAGTGGCAGATCTCGCCGCGGCTGGGCCTGGCCTTCCCGATCTCTGAAACCGGCGTGTTCCACTTCTCCTACGGCCACTTTTTCCAGATCCCGCCGCTCTACTACCTGTACCGGAACTCCGAATTTGAGTGGGCCTCCAAGGCGAACCGCACGGTCATGGGCAACGCCGACCTGAAACCCCAGCAAACCATCGCCTACGAGGTGGGCTTCAAACAGGCCGTGGGCGACCACTTCGGCGTGGAGGTCACCGGTTACTACAAGGATATCCGGAACCTCCTGGCCACCAAACTCATGCCGTCGCTGGTGCAGGGCGACCATTACATGACCTACATCAACAACGACTACGGCAATGTGCGCGGTGTTTCGGTGTACCTGAAGCTGCGCAACCTGGGCTACCTCTCCGCCGAGTTTGACTACACCCTGCAGGTGGCCGAGGGATTGAACTCGGCGCCCCGCGACCTCTTCGCCGATCTCCGGAACGGCGTGGAGCCGCCGCGGAAGATGGTGCCCCTGGACTGGGACGAGCGGCATCGGATCAACGCCACCGTGTCCTACACGGTGCCCCGGAACTACGGCATCAGCCTGATCGCCTCCTACGGCAGCGGCCTGCCCTACACCCCCACCGACACCACCGGCAACTTCCGGGGCGAGTTCAACTCCGCGCGTCGCCCGGCCCACTTCAATGTGGACCTCCATGCCTATAAGGAGTTCCACTGGGGCAACAAGGTGCTGCGGATCTTCGCGAAGGTGTACAACGTGCTGGACCGCATGAACGAGCGCTATGTGTACACCGACACCGGCCGGGCTACCCACA
Source organism: Caldifarciminota bacterium (assembly GCA_027069855.1). Lineage (GTDB taxonomy): Bacteria > Hydrothermota > Hydrothermia > WGAB01 > WGAB01 > WGAB01. The sequence continues at coordinate 37,933 of JALXEF010000105.1, read as the reverse complement.
CCTACATGACCCGGCCCACGGCCGACCCCGGCTACTACAAGCGGCCCTATTACTTCAGCCCGCCCCGCGAAGTGCGGCTGGGTTTGGCCTTGAACTTCTGAGGAACCTGGGAAGGAGACCATGATGAAACGCGTTTTCTGGATTCTGGTGCTCGCCGGTACCGCGCTGGCCGGCGTTCCCGGGCAGAAGTACCTGCCCGAATCGGTGAAACTGGCGCCCGAGCAGGCCGGCAAAGGGGCCACCGTGGGGCTCAAGGGCGCCCCGGCCCGCAAATACGGGATCCACGACGGCAACAAGATCCGCCTCAAGTTCTTTAACCACGGGGCCATCTGCGGCCCCAACCGGGTAGATCCCTGGCCCCGCCTGGAGTGGCCCGCCTACTCGGGCCATGAGTACCTTTACGAAATCGGCCCCATGATCGGCGCCCGCGTGAAGGGCTACAACCCGGCGACCGGCGACTCCGTATGGATCTCTATCGTGGACGACCCGATCCAGGACGGCGGCGACGAGGACTTTGAGCCGGTGCCCGGCTTCGCCCGCGACGGCCAGCCCATGCTGGCCTTTTCCAACCGTCCGGAAACCTGGCCCGAGGTCTGGCCCCCGTACACGAATGTCTACGGCGACACCGTCAAGAACCTGCGGGGCAAGTGGGCCGGCGCCTACAACGAGGTGGTAAGCCCGGACAGCGTGATTGAGGTGATCCGGGGCGACCAGGAGTCCTTCTTCGTGATGTCCGACAGCTTCAACCTGGATTTCCGGCCCGGCAACCCCGAGGGCAACCCCATCTACCTGCCCTACGCCGACAACGACCAGGTGAGCGGCCTGGGCCTCCTCGTGAAGGTGCGTGGATACCAGTGGGCCGCCTCGGTAGTGGAGGACCTCATCATCTTCACCTACGAGATCACCAACATCTCGGACTACGACCTGGACTCCATGGTGGTGGGCTACTTCGGCGACTACCGGATCGGCGGGCCCGGCTCCGACTTCAGCGACGACATGTACGCCTTTGACGCCGAAAACAACATGGTGATCGTGTACGACCAGGACGGCATGGGCTTCGGCGCCGACGGCCGCCCGTACCAGTGCGGTATGCTGGGCTTCCGCCTGCTGGAAACCCCCAAGGACGAAAACGGCCAGGAACTGGGGCTGACCTCGGTGTACTCCTTCCCCTACGGCACCGCCGGCCTCTTCGCCTACAACGACTCGGCCATGTACAACCTGCTGCGGCCGGGGGTGTACGATGTGAACCCCGGCCCCGGGGACTACATCACCGTGTTCGGCTCCGGTTACTTCCGCCTGGCCCGCGGCGAAACCCAGCGGTTCTCCATTGCCATCGTGATGGGTGAGGACTCGGCCGACCTCTACGACAACGCCCGCTTCGCCCAGATCATCTACGACCGGGATTACCAGTTCCCCAAGGCTCCGCCGCCGCCGCGCGTAATGGCCGTACCCGACCGGTACCGGGTCACCCTGTTCTGGGACGATTCCCCGGAATCGGCCGAGGGATTTGAAGGCTACCTCGTGTACCGTTCCGAAGACGGCGGCGCCTCCTGGGGCGATCCGGTGACCGATGCTCTGGGCCGCCTGGTATGGTACAAGCCCCTGGCCCAGTACGATAAGGCCGACGGCGTCACCGGCTACGCCCCCATCGGCGTCAACGGCGTGCACTTCTACCTGGGTGACGACAGCGGCCTGCGCCACTCCTTCGTGGACAGCACGGTGACCCCGGGCAAAACCTACTGGTACGCCGTGCTCTCCTATAACCAGGGCGACACTTCGCTCCTGGTGCCGCCCATGATGAGTTCCCTGTACCCCATTGAGAACAACCCGGCCATCGTGAAGGTGATCCCCACGGCTCCGCCCCTCGGGATGACCGAACCTGCGGTGGTCCTGGATTCCAGCCGGTCCACGCTGGTGACCACCAGCCTCTTTGAGGCCCGGATTGCCAACCCCTATGACCTGGCCGACGCCGACTACCAGATCACCATCCAGTACGATTCCACCGGCACCGACACCACCTGGACGATCACCCGCCTGCAGAACGGCGAAGGCACCGTGCTGGCCTCGGGGATTCCTTACATCCACGGAGAGGACGGCGCCCCCATCGTGGATGGGCTCCGCTTCTTCATCACCAGCGAAACCCGCGAGGGCCTGGACACGCTGGTGTGGTTGCCCGGGAACTCCAACCTGTATGTGGATCAGGCCTCGGTGTTCCGCTGGCTGCCGTACCATGTAATGATTGAGATCGGCGAGCCGGACACGGCCGCCCGGTACAAGTCCACCGGCCCCTATGTGAACAATGTGCCCATGAAGTTCCGGGTGTCCCTGGTGCAGGGGGATCAGATCCTGCCGGCCGAGTTCATGTACCAGGAGGCGGACGGCGACTCGCTGGTGGACGATCCTTATGGCAACGACCGGCTGTCCATCTTCGCCCCCGGCGGCACCACGCCGCTGTACCAGATCATCTTCAAATACCCCTTCGTGGCCGACACCGACTCGGTGTACATTCCGCCCCAGGCCGGGGATGTGGCCCATCTGCGCTTCTACACGCCGCTTTCACCGGCCGACACCGTGCTCTTCACGGTGACCGCGCCCCGCACCTCGGAGGAAACCATCCAGAGCCAGCTGGACCAGGTGGCGGTGGTACCCAACCCCTACGTGGTGGCCGCCCGCTGGGAGATCAAGGACGAGTACATCCGCTTCGGCCGCGGAGAACGTGAGTTGCACTTCATCAACCTGCCGGAGGAGGCCGTCATCCGCATTTACACCATCAACGGCGAGCTCATCCGCACGCTGCGCCACTTCCCTGGTGAAGACGGCTACCTGAGCCCCTCGGTGCACGCCTGGAACCTGCAGAACAAGTACGGCCAGGAAATCGCCTACGGCCTGTATGTGTACCATGTGGAGGGGTATGTGGACGGCAAACGCGTGGGCTCGGCCATCGGCAAGTTTGCCGTGATTAAGTGAGGTGGATCATGAAACGGATCATCGTCACCCTCTTGTTGACGGTTGCTCTGGTGGGCAGTGCCGGGGCCGTGTCCAATGTGGGCACCCGGGCCGCCCAGTTTCTGAAGATCGGCGTGGGCATGCGTGCCACCGCCATGGGCGACGCCTTCGTGGCCGTGGCCAACGACGCTTCGGCCCTATACTGGAACCCGGCCGGCCTGAGCCGGGTGTCCCGGCGCCAGGTGATCTTCAACCAGGCCAACTGGATCGCCGGCATCAACTTCGGCTATGTGGGCATGGTGTGGCCGCTGCCCAACCGCGGCACCATCGGCGGGGCCATGACCTACCTGGGCTCCGGCGAGATGAAGGTGCGCACCGAAGACGCCCCCGAGGGCACCGGCGAAACCTTTGAGGTCAACGACCTGGCCCTCACCTTTGCCTACGGCGTGCCCTTCACCGACCGCTTTTCCTTCGGCTTCGCCTTCAAGTACATCTCCGAACAGATCTGGCACATGAGCGCCTCGGCCTATGCCATTGACCTGGGTATCCACTTTGATACCGACTTCCACGGCATCCAGCTGGGCATGAACCTGTCCAACTTCGGTGGCAAAATGCGGCTCATGGGCGAAGACACCCGGTTCATCTACAACATTGACCCCAACCGGAACCCGAACCATACCCCCAATGTGGTGGCCGACCTGCGGACCGATGCCTTTGACCTGCCCACGCGGTTCCAGGTGGGGCTCTCGGGCCCCCTGCCGGTGCTGCCCGGCATCTGGGCCGTGGACTTCGTGACCCCGAACGACAACTACGCGTACCTCAACGCCGGCGCCGAGGTTCACCTGGGCCGGTTTCTGAGTCTCCGGGCAGGGTACCGGGGCCTCTTTAACGACGAGATGGAGGGCGGCCTCACCGCCGGGGCCGGCTTCCAGATCACCTCGCCCCGCCTGCCCTGGAAGCTCAACCTGGATTACTCGTACCTGGACTTCGGGCGGCTGCAGAACGCCCAGCGGTTCGGGGTTCTGCTGGTATTTTGAGAACCGGCGGGAAAAGCCTTAAAACATAACGATAGCAACAAGCAACCAAAAAGGAGGTTGTCCGATGAAGAAGGTTGCCGTATGGGGCAGCGTATTGATGCTGCTGGCCCTGCTGCCTGGGCGGGCGCTGGCCCAAAACGCCCAGGATGGCGACAACACCGCCTTCAACCTCACCCTCACCGACCAGATCGGCGACTGCATGCTGGCGGATACCAACTACTACGGCTACAGCCGTTCGGTGATCACCGGGAGCGACCTGGATCAGGACGGCATCAAGGAAATCATCGTCACCGACTACTACAACGGCGGCCGGATCCATGTGTTTGAGGTGACCGACGGCGCCCTGGAAGAGGTGTGGTGCGTTTCGGGTACCGACAACCCCTACGGTTACGGCCCGCGTTCCGTGACCACCGGCGACCTGGACGGCGACGGCTACGGTGAGATCATCGTGGCCATGACCGGCGGCGGCGGCGACACCAACCGCCTGCATGTGGGTCTGTGGGTGTACGAATGGAACGGCAACGACAACGAGTACGGCGAGTACGATGCCAACACCGGCAACTGGGTCCCCTCCGAGCGGATCATTGAGTTCGGCTTTGAGGGCGATACCCTGTTCCCCGACCGGTATCGGTGCGAAGATGTGGTGGTGGGCGACTTTGACGCCGACGGCGTGCAGGAAGTGCTCTGGGTGAACAACGGCGGCTCGGCCTTTGACAACGCCTACATCTTCTCCATCGTGGGCGACATCGGAAGCCACTTCATCACCGTGGATGTGGAGGCCGTGTTCAAGCGGCTGGAGCTCGGCTGGGGCGGCAGCTCGGTGTCGGGCTTCGCGACGGACCTGGATGCCGACGGGCTCCAGGATCTCGTGGTGATGATCTGGAACAACATCGGCTTCCAGATCATTGAGGCCACGGCACCCAACACCTACGAGGCCAAGGCCTACTTTGACAACATTGATACCGAGGACCGGTATCCCTTCGCCAAGATCGTGGACGCCTACGACATGGACAACGACGGCAAGCCCGAGATGGTCATCGGCGCCCTGCTGCGTTCCCGCTTCTATGTGGTGGAGGCCGGCGACGATGTGACCGCCGACCAGATCACCATCCACGGGCCCGTGGAGTTCATGGAGAACGACTCCACAGCCATGTACTCCCTGCTGGGCCTGCGGGTGGGTGACCAGGATCACGGTCCGGGCACCGACGGCGCCGACATCTACTTCACCGACGACTATCAGCGGGTGATGGACCTGGAGTTCACCGGCACCGACCTCGGCGACCCGGCCTCCTACACCGCCTACACCCTGATGGCCCCCGAAGACTTCTGGCAGGACAGCGCCCAGTTCACCGACTCCCTCGGCAACCCGGTGTGGGTGCACTACTGGCTCCAGCCTTCGGTGGCCATTGCCCTCGGGAACGACCTGGACGACGACGGCAACAAGGAAGTGGTGTTCTGCGCGTATGAATCTCGTGACAACAGCGATTATCCGCGTATGACCGTGGAAACCGGCCTGCTGAATGTGCTGGAGTTCAACGATGTGGGCGTGGAGGAGTGGACCCTCAAGCCCAGCGATGTGGTGAAGCTCCACCTGCAGCCCACCGTGGTGAAGGACGAGGCGCGCCTGTCCTTCAACCTGCGGACCCGCGGGCGGGTGACCGCCGAGGTGTTTGATGTGAGCGGTCGCCGGGTGGCCCGGGTGTTCCAGGGCAACCTGGAGCCGGGTGCCCACAGCCTCACGGTGAACACCGCGGGCCTGGCCAGCGGTGTCTACGTCGTGCGGCTGCACACCCCGGACGGCCTGCGGATCGCCCGCATGGTGGTAACCCACTAAGCCGGAAGGCACCAAAGATTTCGGCCGGGGCCGCGGCGGTTGCCGCGGCCCCGGCCGTTTTTTACGCCAAACAAGGGCCGCCCTCTATCGGCGGCCCAGGCACACGGAAAAACGGTTCACCAGGGGAAAGGGCCTACTTGTAGCGGTACACGATCCGGCCCCGGGTCAGGTCGTAGGGCGTGAGTTCCACGGTAACCCGGTCTCCCGGCAAAATCTTGATGTAGTGCATCCGCATCTTGCCGGAAACATGGGCCAGCACCAGGAGACCGTTGTCCAGCTCCACCCGAAACATGGCGTTCGGGAGCACTTCCTTCACCGTTCCTTCTACACGGATCACATTCTTCTTGGCCATGGCTCAGTCCAATCGGGTTAAGATCTCGGGTTGATCCTTGGTGATCAACACCGTGTGTTCAAAGTGGGCGGAGAGCGAACCGTCCGCCGTTACCACCGTCCAGTGGTCTTCTAAAGTATAGACCCTGGGCGTGCCGATGTTGACCATGGGTTCCAGGGCCAGCACCATGCCGGGCTTCAAAAAAATCCTTCGGGTGGAGGGCTCCCGGAAGTTCGGGATCATGGGCTCTTCGTGGAGCTTCAGGCCCACGCCGTGGCCTGTGAGTTCCCGCACCACATGGAACCCGTGGCGTTCCACCTCGTCCTGGATGGCAGCGGAAATGTCGTACAGGCGTCGGCCCGGCCGGGCCTGCTCAATGCCCCGGTACAGGGCCCGTTCCGTGACCCGCATCAGTTCGCGGGCCAGGGGCGACACCTCGCCCACCGCGTAGGTGCGGGCCGCGTCGCCGTAGTACCCCTGCCAGATCACCCCGACATCCACCTTCACGAGATCCCCTTCCCGGATCCGTTTCAGGGGCGACGGGATGCCGTGGACCACCTCGTGGTTTAGGGAAATACAGCTGGCCGCCGGGAACCCCCGGTAGCCCAGGAACGCGGGGATTCCACCCCGCTGGCGGATCAGGGTGTCAATCTTTTCGTTGAGTTCGGCGGTGGTCATGCCGGGCCGGAGCCAGGACGGCACGAGATTCAACACCTCGGCCACGATCCGGGCGGCCCGGCGGATGCCGGCCACCTGCTCCGGGGTCTTAATGGGAATGGCCATCCTGGAGGGCCTGGAGCAGGCGGGTTTCCACTTCCTCAGGGGTCCCCACGCCGGAGATCGTCCGCAGCAGATCCCGACGGCGGTAATACTCAATCAGGGGCTCGGTTTGCCGGTGATACACCTCCAGGCGGTGGCGCACGGTATCGGGATGATCGTCGTCGCGGAGCACCAGGGGTTCGCCACACCGGTCGCACCGTTCGTCGTTCTTCGGCGGATCGGTAATCAGGTTATAGGTGGCGCCGCACTTCGGGCACACCCGGCGCGCGCTGAGCCGACGCACGATCTCCTCGTCGGGCACCTCAAACAGCACCACGGCGTGGAGTTGCAGGTTCAGTTCCTGGAGCAGGCGATCCAGGCCCCGGGCCTGTTCCAGGGTGCGGGGGAAACCGTCCAGAATGAAGCCACCTTCGGGCAGTTCCCGGAGCACCTCCCGGATGAGCCCGAGCATCACCTCATCGGGCACAAGATCGCCCCGCTCCATGTACTCCCGGGCCTTCTGGCCCAGGGGGGTGTTGTTTCGCACCGCCTCCCGAAGGATATCACCGGTGGAGATCTTTTTGAGGTGCCACCGCCGGGCCAGGCGTTCCGCCTGGGTGCCCTTGCCTGCTCCCGGAGGCCCCAGGAAGATGAGGTTGACCCGGTTCAGCCTCTCCATCCGCGGATCCTGCCCTTCTTCAGCAGCCCCTCGTACTGCCTCATGATCAGGTGGGCCTCAATCTTCTGCATGATTTCCAGGGCCACACCCACGATGATGAGCAGTCGGGTGCCCCCAAAGTAAAAGGGAATGTTGGTCCAGCGAATGAGGTGCCACGGCAGGATGGCAATGATGGCGAAGAAGATGGCACCAGGCAGAAGGATCCGGGTCATCACCCGGTCAATGTACTCGGCGGTTTTGGGGCCCGGCCGAACCCCGGGGATGAAGCCCGAGTACCGCTGCAGGTTCTCGGCCATGTCCTTGGGGTTCATGACCACGGCCGTGTAGTAGTAGGCGAAGAACACGATGAGCAGGCCGTAGATGATGTCGTACACCGGATGCCCGGGGCTGAACCACTGGCTGAAGGTCTGGATCACATTGGTCTGCCAGAAGGTGCCGATGGTGCTGGGAAACATCATGAGGCTCTGGGCGAAGATGATGGGGATCACGCCCGCGGTATTGACGGTCAGGGGCAGGTAGGTTTGCTGACCTCCGTAGATGCGGCGCCCCACCACCCGCTTGGCGTACTGGATGGGGATCCGGCGCTGGGCCTCGGTGACGGCCACCACCGCCGCCGTGGTCAGCAGGATCACCACCGCCACGAAGGCCAGGGTGATGGGCGTGATGGCGCCCGTGCGCAGGAGTCGCAGCGTGTTGAAGAACTCGTTGGGCACGGAATCCAGGGTGCCGGCGTAAATGATGAGGGAGATGCCGTTGCTGATCCCCCGTTCGGTAATCTCTTCGCCGAGCCACATGAGGAACACGGAGCCCGCCACCAGCGACACCACGGTAACGAACACGAAGAAGGGCCCGGGGTTGGGCACCACCGGCGAGCCGGTTACCGGGCTGGTGAGCCGGGTCAGGAAAATGGCCACACCGAAGGCCTGGATGGCCGCCACCACCACGGTGAGGTACCGGGTGTACTGCTCAATCTTGCGGCGGCCGTGCTCGCCCTCCTTCTGCAGGCGTTCCAGATAGGGCACCGTTGTGGTCAACAGCTGCAGGATGATGGAGGCCGAGATGTAGGGCATGATGCCCACGCCGAACACGGCGGCCCGGGACAGGGCGCCACCCACGAAGATGTCCAGGATACCGAAGGTGGTACCCTGAAGGGCTGCCTTAAAGAACTCACCGAGGGCGCGGGCATCCACGCCGGGCAGGGGAATATGGGTGCCCACCCGGTACACCGCCAGGATCAGCAAGGTGAAGAGGATCTTGCGTTTCAGATCCTCCATCTTCAGGAGAGAGCCGACACCCTGCAGCATCAGGAGGCTCCCTCCTGTTGAGTGGGTTGCCGGGTCTGGAAACTGCCGCCGGCGGCCTCAATGGCCTTACGGGCTGCCTCGCTGGCCGCATCGGCCACCACCGTGAGCTTCTTGGTGAGGGTGCCCCGGGCCAGAATCTTGATGGGCTTGTGGGCGTCCCGCACCAGGCGTACCTGTTCCAGCACCTCGGGGGTCACGGTGGCGCCGTCCTCAAAGCGCTCCTCCAGGCGGTTCAGGTTCACCACCTGGTACTCCACGCGGAAGGGGTTCTTAAAGCCCTTCTTGGGCAAACGGCGGTACAGGGGCATCTGGCCGCCTTCAAAGCCCGGGCCCTTGCCGCCGCCCGAGCGGGCCAGCTGGCCCTTATGCCCCTTGGTGGCGGTTTTGCCGTGGCCCGAGCCGATGCCCCGGCCCACCCGCTTTCTCTTCTTCTTGGCACCCTTCTTCGGCCCGATGTTACTCAGCGTCCACATGGTCCACTTCCTCCACTTTCACATACTCCCGTACCACCTGGAGCATTCCGCGCAGCGACGGCGAGTCTTTGTGGATCCGGCTCTTGCCGATGCGCCCCAGGCCCAGGGCCTCCAGGGTACGCTTAGCCTTCTTGTGTTTGCCGATGCTCGACCTCACCTGCGTGATCTTCAGCCATTTGTCTTTCACTTCTGTACCTCCTCAAGACCCGATTGACGGGTACTCCCCGGGCCTTCGCTACCTCTTCCGGACTCTTCAACTGGGTGAGGGCGTTGAGGGTTGCCTTCAGCAGGTTCACCGCATTGTTGGCGCCGAGCGACTTGGTGAGCGCGTTCTCGTAGCCGGCGGCCTCCAGTACCGCACGCACGGGCTGACAGGCGATGATCCCGGTCCCGGGAGCGGCCGGTTTGATGAGCACCTTGGTGGCCCCCATCTTGCCGATCACCTCGTGGGGCACGGTGCCCTTCAGGATCACCACCTTTTTGAGGTCCTTGTAGGCCTTCTGGGTGGCCTTGCGGATGGCCTCCGGGGTTTCCACGGCCTTGCCGTGGCCGATGCCTACCCGGCCTTTGCCATCGCCCACCACCACCCAGGCCGAGAGTTTGAACTTCCGGCCGCCCTTGGTGACCTTGGTCACCCGCCGGATGGTGACGACGGTTTCAATAAAATCGGAAACGCCGTTGCTCAAGGAATAGCGTGCCATATCAGAACTCCAGTCCTCCTTCGCGGGCACCCTCGGCCAGGGCCTTCACACGGCCGTGATACAGGTAACCCGAGCGGTCGAATACCACCCGTTTGATGCCCAGTTCCTGGGCCTTCTTGGCGAGATACAGGCCCACGATGCGGGCCTTGGCGATCTTGCCCTTGGCCTCTTTGATCTGGTCGCGGATCTCCGGCGAGAGCGACGACACCCCGGTCAACACCCGGGAGGTGCCGAAGGGAGGATCCACCACCAGCTGGGCGTAAATGTGCTTGGCGGTTTTCTTCACGGTGATCCGCGGCCGTTCCTGGGTGCCCCGGATCTTCTTCCGAACCCGAAGATGACGCCGTTTTCTGCGCCAAACTTTCTCTTCTGGTCTCATGTTGGTTCACCCCTCTCAGGCGGCCTTCACGCCGGCCTTGCCGGCCTTCCGGCGCACCTTCTCGCCCACATAGCGGATGCCCTTGCCCTTATAAGGCTCGGGCGGCCGCACCGCACGGATGTCCGCCGCCATCTGTCCGACCTTCTGCTTGTCAATGCCGGTCACGATGATCTTGTTCTGGCCTTCCACGGCGATGGACACGCCGGGCAGGGGCTCCACCCGCACATCGTGGGAATACCCCACGGAGAGCACCAGGGTGTTGCCCTCCATGCGGGCGCGCCAGCCGGTGCCCACGACCTCCAGCTCCTTCCGGAACCCCTGCGACACCCCGATCACCATGTTGTTCAAAATCTGGCGGGTGGTGCCGTGGAGAGCCTTGAAGAACTTGAGGTCGTTGGGCCGCTGCACGCGGATCTCGCGGGCTTCGGTGTCGATCTCAATCTTCATGTCGGGATGGGGCCGGTAGGACAGGGTGCCCTTGGGGCCGGTCACCACGATCTGGTCGCCCTTCCATTCCACGGTGACGCCTTCGGGAATGGGAACCGGTTTCTTGCCAATGCGCGACATCTCAGGTCACCTCCTACCAGGCGTAGATGAGCACCTCGCCCCCGATGCGCCGGCGGCGGGCCTCCCGGTCGGTCATCAACCCCTGGGAAGTGGAAAGAATGGCGATGCCCAGGCCGTTCTTCACCCAGGGGATATTGCGGGAGTCCACATACACCCGGCGCGAGGGCTTAGACACCCTCTGCAGCTGGGTCAGCACCGGCTCACCGCTGGGAAGGTACTTGAGCTGGATCCGGATGGAGCCGCCGCGGGAATCCTGATGCACTTCGTAGCCGGTGATATAGCCTTCGCGCTTGAGGATCTCACAGATGCCGGCCTTGAGTTTGGAAGCGGGGCGAACCTCCACTTCCTCCTTCCGGGCCCGCACGGCGTTCCGAATCCGGGTGATGAGGTCAGCAATCGGATCCTGCATCATGGCGATTCGTCCTCCTTACCAACTGGCCTTTTTCACACCCGGAATCTTGCCCTGCAGGGCGAGTTCCCGGAAGCAAATCCGGCACAGACCAAACTTCCGGATGTAGCCCCGGGGCCGACCACAGCGGCGGCACCGGTTCCGATGGCGCACCGGATACTTGGGTTTCTTCAGAAAGGTCTTGGCCCACTGAGCCTTGGTTGCCACGGTTACCTCCTTTCAAAGGGGAAGCCGAGGGCCCTGAGGAGTGCCAGCGCCTCCCGATCGGTCTTGGCCGTGGTGGTGATGTTGATGTCCATGCCGAACACGCGTTTTACCTTGTCGATGTCGATCTCCGGGAACACAGTGTGTTCGCTGAGGCCGAAGTTGTAGTTGCCGCGTCCGTCGAAGCCGTCGAGGGGAATACCACGGAAGTCCCGAACCCGGGGCAGGGCGAAGTGCACGAGCCGCACGATGAAGTCGTAGGCCCGCTTCCCCCGCAGGGTCACCTTCAGCGCGATGGGCATGCCCTTCCGCAGGTGGAAGGCGGCCACCGACTTCCGCGCCCGGATCAGGCGGGGCTTCTGGCCGGTGATGAGCGCCAGATCCTGGGCGATCACATCCAGGATCTTGGGGTCCTTCACGGCCTCGCCGTCGGTCACATTGATGACCACCTTCTCGATCCGGGGGACCTGCATGGGGTTGTCCACCCCGAGTTCCTTCATCAACTGGGGCACGATGTTTTTGCGGAATTCTTCCAAGAGGTTCATGTCAGTCAATCACCCCGCCACACTTTTTGCACACCCGAACCTTGGTGCCGTCTTCGCGGATCTGGAATCCGACGCGGGTGGGTTCGCCGCAGTTGGGGCACACGAGCATGAGGTTGGAGATGTGGATGGGGGCTTCCATTTCCACGATGCCGCTGGGCTGGTTTTCCCGACGGGACCGAAGGTGACGCTTCACGATGTTGGCGCCCTCCACCAGGGCACGTTTTTCCTTCGGGAAAACCTTTTTGACCTTGCCCACATGGCCCCGGGACCGGCCCACCATGACCATCACGGTATCGCCCTTCTTGATCTTGGCGGCCATGGTCACACCACCTCCGGCGCCAGCGACACGATCTTCATGAAGCGCCGTTCCCGGAGTTCCCGGGCCACCGGGCCGAACACCCGGGTGCCGCGGGGCTCGTTGTTCTGGTCAATGAGCACTGCGGCGTTGTCGTCAAACTTGATGTAGGTGCCGTCGGGCCTGCGCATCTCCTTGCGGGTCCGAACGATCACCGCCCGGGCCACATCGCCCCGCTTGACCGGTGCTCCGGGGATGGCCTCCTTGATGGTCACCACCACAATGTCGCCCACATAGGCGTACTTGCGCCGGGTTCCCCCGAGCACCTTGATCACCATGGCCTCCTGGGCTCCGGTGTTGTCGGCGATTTTCAGTCGGGTAAAGTCCTGGATCATGGGTCGTCCTCCTTACAGCACAGGCGCCTTCCGCAGGATTTTCACAATCCGCCAACGCTTAAGCTTGGACAGCGGGCGGGTTTCCATGATCTGCACCAGGTCGCCCACCCGCGACTCGTTGTTCTCGTCGTGGGCGTAAAACTTTTTCCGGCGCTTGATGTACTTCTTGTAGCGCGGGTGCTGCACCAGGGTTTCCACCATGACCACCCGGGTCTTGTCCATCTTGTCGGACACCACAATGCCCACCCGCTGCTTGCGTTCTCCCTTATGCCCGTTCATGGCTTTCCTTTTCCCTGAGAATGGTGAGCACCCGGGCGATATCCCGGCGCACCTGCCGGAAGCGGTGCGGTTGCCCCAGGGACCCCCGGGCCCGTTCCAGCCGGAGCTGGAACAGTTGCTCCTTGAGTTCGTTCAGGAGGTCGCGCAGTTCCTCCACGGTCATCTCTCTGAGTTCTGCCGGCTTCATACGCCACCCTCGCTGATGGACACGAACCGGGTTTTAATGGGCAACTTATGGGAGGCCAGCCGGAAGGCCTCGCGGGCATCCTCCTCGCTGACACCGGCGAGTTCAAAGAGGATGCGCCCGGGCCGAATCACGGCCACCCACTCTTCCACATTGCCCTTGCCCTTACCCATCCGTGTTTCTGCAGGTTTCTTGGTGATCGGCTTATCCGGGAAAATGCGGATCCAGAGCTTGCCGCCCTTCTTCAGGTGTCGGGTGATGGCGATTCGTGCTGCCTCAATCTGGCGTCCGTTGATGTAGCCACGCCCGATGGCCTTGAGCCCGTATTCACCGAAGGCGATGAAGTAGCCGGCCTGGGCCTTGCCCTTCATCCGGCCGCGCTGCATCTTGCGGTACTTGGTGCGTTTTGGCATCCACATGGCCTACTCCACCTCCTCTTCCTCGCGCTGCAGCACGTCGCCTTTGTACACCCACACCTTCACACCCACGGTGCCGGCCTTGGTGAAGGCCGTGGCCTCGGCGTAGTCGATGTCCGCCCGCAGGGTCTGCAGGGGCACGCGGCCCACGCGGTACCATTCCTTCCGGGCGATTTCGGCGCCGCCCAGCCGGCCCTTCACCTGCACCCGGATGCCCTTGGCACCCATCTTCATGGCGAGCTCCACGGCCCGCTTCATGGCGCGGCGATGGGACACCCGCTGTTCCAGGCGGTAGGCGATGTTCTTGGCGATCAGGGGTGCGTCGATCTCCGGGATCCGCACCTCGTTGATGTTCAGGTAGATGCTCTTGCGCCCGGTCAGGTACTCCAGTTCCCGGCGGATGTTGTCGGCTTCCCGGCCCTTGCTGCCGATCACCACCCCGGGACGGGAGGTGTAGATGTTCACGGTCAGGCGATCGGCCGTACGCTCAATGGTCACCCGCGAGAGGCCTGCGTGCTTGAGGCGCTTTTCCAGGTAATCGCGGATCTTGAGGTCTTCGTGCAGGTACTCGGCGATCCTCTTTCCCCGGGCGAACCAGCGGGCCTCCCAGTCTTTAATGACGCCGAGTCGGAATCCGGTTGGATGAACTTTCTGTCCCATGGGTCCTCCTATTCGGCTTCGGCCACTTCAATGGTGATGTGGCTCATGCGCCGGCGGCGCATCACGGCCCGGCCCCGCCACGCCGGACGCCAGCGCTTCAGGATCGGGCCCCGGTCCACCTTGGCGGTCCGCACCACGAGTTCGTCGTCGGGCCGGGCATCGGTGCCGGCCTTTTCGCGGTACGAAGCCACCGCGGCCTTCAGGGTCTTCATGACATGGGTGGACAGGCGCCGCTTGGCGTTGCCCTCCAGGAGCCAGTAGGCCTCACTCACGGACCGCCCGCGGATGAGTTCCATCAGGGGCTTCAGTTTCTTGGGCGAGGCCAGCACGAACCTGCGTACGCTTCTTCCCACCATGGCTACCGCATCCTGGCTTTCTGGGCGCCCTTCAGGCCCTTATGGCCCCGGAAGGTGCGGGTCGGGGCGAACTCACCGAGCTTGTGGCCCACCATGTCCTGGGTGATGTACACGGGGATGAACTTGCGGCCGTTGTGCACCTGAATCGTATGTCCCACGAAGTCGGGCGTGATCGTGCTGCGGCGCGACCAGGTTTTGATGACCCGCTTTTCGCCGGTTTCGTTCATCTGCCGGATGCGCTTCAGCAACTTCGGATCTACATAGGGTCCCTTTTTCAGTGACCTACCCATGCGCTCTCACCTCCGCCGTCTCACAATGAACCGATCGGACGGCTTGTTCTTCTTGCGGGTCTTGCCGCCCTTGGCGGGCTTGCCCCAGGGGCTCACCGGCGGCCGGCCGCCCTTGGAGCGGCCTTCGCCACCGCCCAGCGGGTGATCCACCGGGTTCATCGCCACCCCGCGGACGGTGGGCCGAATGCCCAGCCAGCGGCTGCGCCCGGCCTTGCCCAGCACCACATTCTCGTGATCCACATTGGACACCCGACCGATGGTGGCCATGCACTTCTGCAGGATCATCCGCACCTCGCCGGAGGGCAGCTGCACATAGGCATACTTGCCCTCCTTGGAGAGGATCACCGCGGCGGTGCCTGCCGCGCGCACCAGCTGGCCGCCCCGGCCGGGATAGAGCTCGATGTTGTGGATCTCCATGCCCTCGGGGATCTCGGCCAGGGGCAGGTGGTTGCCCAGCTTCAGTTCCGAACCCGGGCCCGACACCACCGTATCGCCCACCTGGATCCCTTCAGGGGCCAGGATGTACCGCTTTTCGCCGTCCACATAGTGCAGGAGGGCGATGAAGGCGGTGCGGTTCGGGTCGTACTCAATGGCCGCCACCTTGGCCGGCACCCCGAACTTCTCCCGGCGGAAATCCACGATCCGGAGCCGCCGCTTGTGGCCGCCGCCCCGGTGCCGGACGGTGATCCGCCCCCGGTTGTTCCGGCCCCCCGTCCGCTTCTTCGGCAACAGCAGCGACTTCTCGGGCTTCTTTTTGGTCAGCACCGAGTAGTCGGTAACCGTCATGAAGCGGCGCGAGGGTGTATAGGGCACAAAGTGTTTTACCGGCATGGTCCTCACGCTCCTTCAAACAGCGGGATGGTTTCCCCTTCCTTCAAGAAGACGATGGCCTTCTTGTAGGAACGGGTGCGGCCAGGGGCCCGGAACCGCCGCTTGGGTTTGCCCTTGACATTGATCACATTCACCTTGCGCACCTTCACCTTGAAGAGGGACTCCACGGCGTGCTTGATCTCGTGCTTGTTCGCATCCCGGGCCACCTCAAACACATAGGCGTTGGCCTGTTGCTGCAGGTGCATGCTGCGCTCGGTAAAGATGGGCCGGAGGATGACATCACGGGGATCTCTCATTTCAGCCGCTCCTTGAGCTTTTCAATGGAGGCCTGGTCCAGCACCACGTACTCGGCGTTCAGCACATCGTAGGTGTTGGCTTCGCTGGCGGTACGGGTGGCCACGCGCGGGAGATTTCGGGTGGAGAGGTAGAGGTTGCGGTTCACATCGCCGGAAATCAGCAGCGCCTTCTTTTCGGCAATGCCCAGGTTCTGGAGCAGGGTGACCGCGCTGCGGGTCTTGGGGGCGGGAAACTCAAACCCCTCAATGACCAGCACGCGCTTCTCCCGGGCCCGGTCGGACAGGGCCATCTTCAGGGCGAGCCGGCGCACCTTCTTGGGCGGCTCGTACCCATACTTCCGGGGCCTGGGCGGAAAAGCCTTGCCACCGCCCACGAAGATCGGCGCATACCGGTCGCCGTGGCGGGCCCGACCCAGCCCCTTCTGGGGCCAGATCTTGCGGCCCGAGCCCTTGACCTCGCCCCGGGTTTTGGCCTTATGGGTCCCCAGCCGCCGGTTCAGAAGGTAGGCGCGCACCACCTCCCAGAGCACATGGCGCTTGGGGGTGACCCCAAACACGCTCTGGGGGAGTTCCACCTCGCCCACCGGCTGGCCTTCTCTGGAATACAGGGGTGCCTTCATGTTCACCTCGCCTTCACCATGAGAACGCGCCCGTTCGGACCCGGCACACTGCCCTTCACCACCAGCAGGTTCTTCTCCGGGATCACCTTGAACACCTTGAGGTTCTTCACGGTCACCCGTCGCATGCCCATATGCCCGGGCATCTTCTTGCCCTTGTGGACCCGTCCCGGAAAGGTACTCTGGCCGATGGACCCCGGACGCCGATGGAACTTGGAGCCGTGGCTCATCGGACCGCCGCTAAAGCCCCAGCGCTTCATCACGCCCTGGAACCCGCGGCCCTTGGAGTACCCGGTGACATCCACCCGATCCACACCCTGGAACACCTCCACGGTGAGCACCTGACCGGGCTGGTACTCCTCGGGGTTGTCCACCCGGAACTCCCGGATCACCCGGGCGGGATAGGTCTTACGGCCTTCGCCCAGCACCTTCACCAGCTCCCCCAGGAGGGGCCGGTTGAGTTTGCGCTGGGGCACCTCACCGTAGCCCACCCGGATGGCGGCATAGCCGTCCTTCTCCGGGGTCCGGACCCCCAGAACGGTGCACGGCCCCACCTCCAGGATGGTCACCGGCGTCATGTTGCCCCGTTCGTCGGGCAACTGGGTCATGCCGACCTTGCGTCCCAGTAGGCCGATCATAGCACCTTGATCTCCACTTCCACGCCCGGAGGCAGTTCCAGCCGCGAGAGCTTGTCGATGGTTTCCTGTTGCGGGTTCACGATCTCCAGCAGCCGCTTGTGGATCTTGAGTTCGAACTGTTCCTGCGACTTCTTATGCACATGGGGCGACCGGATCACGGAGAACAGGGTCCGCTTCGTGGGCAGAGGGATGGGGCCAGAAACCTTTGCCCCCGTCCTCCGGGCGGTCAGCGCGATCTTTTTGGCCGACCGGTCCAGGAGGTGGGGGTCAAAGGACTTCAGTTTGATCCGGATTCTGGCCTCCAACTCAGTCCTCCACGTCGGTCACGACGCCGGCGCCTACCGTCCGGCCACCCTCACGGATGGCGAACCGCAGCTCCTTTTCAATGGCCACGGGGTAAATGAGTTCCACTTCCAGGTTCACATGGTCGCCCGGCATCACCATCTCCCGGTCGGGCGGGAGCTTGATGGTACCGGTCACATCCGTGGTCCGGAAGTAGAACTGCGGCCGATACCCGTTGAAGAAGGGCGTGTGCCGGCCACCTTCCTCGGGCTTCAGCACATACACCTGGGCCTTGAACTTCTTGTGGGGCTTGATGCTTCCGGGAGCCGCCACCACCATGCCGCGCTCTACCTCTTCCTTCTTGACGCCGCGCAGCAAGAGGCCCACGTTGTCGCCCGGCAGGGCCTCGTCCAGGATCTTGCGGAACATCTCAATGGAGGTCACCACGGTGCGGATGGGCTTGTCCCGGAAGCCCACGATTTCCACTTCCTCGCCGGGGGTCAGGCGGCCGCGCTCCACACGGCCGGTCACCACGGTACCACGACCGGTAATGGAGAACACGTCCTCAATGGCCATGAGGAAGGGCTTGTCCACTTCCCGCTTGGGCTCGGGAATGTAGTTATCCATGGCATCCAGGAGCTCCTGGATGGGCTTATACCATTCGCAGTTGAGGTCGTCGCCGCACTCCAGGGCCTTGAGGGCCGAGCCCTTGATCACGGGAACCTCGTCGCCCGGGAACTCGTACTCGTTCAGGAGGTCGCGCACTTCCATCTCCACGAGTTCCAGGAGTTCGGGGTCGTCCATCATGTCCACCTTGTTGATGAACACCACGATGGACGGCACATTCACCTGACGCGCCAGGAGCACGTGCTCACGGGTCTGCGGCATCACCGAGTCGGGCGCTGCCACCACCAGGATCGCCCCGTCCATCTGGGCGGCGCCGGTGATCATGTTCTTCACATAGTCGGCGTGGCCCGGACAGTCGATGTGGGCGTAGTGGCGCTTTTCGGTTTCGTACTCAATGTGGGCCAGCTGGATCGTGATTCCGCGGGCCTTTTCCTCCGGCGCCTTGTCGATGGAGTCAAAGGGCACGAACTCGGCCAGCCCCTTGAGCGACAGGTACTTGGTGATGGCAGAGGTCAGCGTGGACTTACCATGGTCTACGTGGCCGATGGTTCCCACATTCAAGTGGGGCTTCTTCCGTTCAAACTTCGGCTTCGACATGACTTTACACCTCCGCTATCTTAGTGACAGCATTTCTTTGAACTCTTTTTCCGGCAGCGGGGCAAAGGTGTCCAGCTTCATCCACACATTGCCCCTGCCCTGGGTGAGCGATCGCAACTGGACCGCGTACCCGAACAGGTTCTTCAGGGGAGCCTTCCCCTTCACCTTCTGTACACCAGGGGTTACCACCTCGATCCCCAGCAGCTCGCCACCCCGGTGGCCGAGATCGGCGACAACATTCCCCACATAGTCGGCAGGTACCTGGACCTCCAGGTACATGACCGGTTCCAGCAGAATGGGGTGAGCCGCCGAAAGGGCCTCCCGTAAGGCCTGGATCAGAGCCAGCCGGGTGCCCAGAGGGGTACCCCCCTCGGTGTCCAAATCAAGGACCTCTATTTTAAGGTTAAACAGCGGATAGCCAAGTAGGGGTCCATAGGCCACCCGCTCGCGAAGGGTGGCAAGGGCCACTTCGCGAAACTCCGGCGGCAGGTCCTCGGGCACCGACAGGATCACCTGTCCCCGGTCTTCCACCGGCGACACCCGAACCCGCACGCGACCGCGGTGCACCGTACCCCCCACCTCGCGTTCCACCACCGCCTCCTTCTCCACCGTCTCGGTGATGGTCTCGCGATAATCCACCTGCGGCCGCCCCAGCCGCACGGGCACCCCGAACTCCCGCTGGATCCGGTCCACCAGGATCTCCAGGTGCAACTCGCCCATCCCCGAGATGATGAGTTCGCCGGTTTCCGGATCCTCCTTGAAACGGAAGGTGGGGTCCTCGTACAGCATGTCGGAAATGGCTTGCTTCAGGCGATCCAGATCCTTGGAACTCCGGGGCTCAATGACCATGCTCACCACGGGCTCGGGAAACTGCATGCCCTCAAAGAGCACGGGCGCCTGGGGGTCGCACAGGGTGTCGCCCGTTTTGGCGTCCTTGAGCCCCACCAGGGCCACAATGTCTCCGGCCGCCGCCTCCCGCAGGGTTTCCCGCTTGATGGCGTGCATCCGGTAAATGCGGAGTACCTTGCCCTGGGTGCCGGTCACGGTGTTCAGCACCTTCTGGCCCACCCGCAGGGTGCCGGAGTAGATGCGGGTGTACAGCAGGCGACCGGCGTGCTTGTCGCGCTGCACCTTGAACACCAGGCCGGAGAAAGGCTCCTTCGGGTCGGGCTTGCGCTCCACGATGTCGCCCGTATGGGGATCCACACCCAGGGGCACTTCCACATCCAGGGGCGAGGGCAGGTAGTCCACGATGGCGTCCAGCAGGGGCTGGATGCCCCGGTTCTTCAGGGCGGATCCCAGGAGCACCGGCACCATCAAACCCTGGAGGGTCACCCGGCGGATGGCCTGCTTCAGGGTTTCCGGCGACACCTCGCCCCGGTCCATGTACTCCTCCAGCACAGCCTCATCCACTTCGGCCAGGGCGTTTACCAGGGCTTCGTAGGCCTCCTCCACCTCGGGCCCGGTGGCCCTTTCCTGCCGGTACTTCTCGCCGGTTTCGTCCACATCCCAGATGAAGCGGCGCCGATGCACCAGGTCTACCACCCCCACAAAGTCGGCCTCCAGGCCGATGGGCAACTGCAGGGGCAGGGGCCGGACATGGAACCGTTCCTCGATCTGGTGGATCACGCGTTCGCTGGAGGCCCCCATGCGGTCCATCTTGTTGATGAAGGCGATCTTGGGGACCCCGTAGCGATCGGCCTGCCGCCAGACGGTTTCCGACTGGGGCTCCACCCCCTCAACGGCGCTGAAGATGACCACCAGGCCGTCCAGCACCCGCAGGGCGCGCTCCACCTCGGCGGTGAAGTCCACATGCCCCGGGGTGTCGATGATGTTGATGAAGGCGTCACGCCACCGGCAGAAGGTGGCGGCGGAGGTGATGGTGATCCCGCGCTCCTTCTCCTGCACCATCCAGTCGGTGGTGGCCGTCCCCTCGTCCACATCGCCGAGCCGATGGATCCTGCCGGTGTAGTACAGGATCCGCTCGGTCACCGTCGTTTTGCCGGCGTCGATGTGGGCGACGAAGCCGACATTCCGGATCCGATCCAGCGCCAGAGCGCCCATGGTATGGCCACCACCTTGTCTGCTGTTGCCGTTTCAAGGTTCTTACGGAACGCGAGATCCTTACCACCGAAAGTGGGCAAACACCCGGTTTGCCCGGGCCATGGCGTGGGTATTTTCCTTGATCTTGATGGCACCGCCCACGCCCTTGTAGGCATCCAGGAGTTCGTTGGCCAGCCGTTCATAGGCCCGGCGCTCGGGCCGCGACCGCATGGCACGGATGATCCACTTGATGGCCAGCGACAGCTGCCGCTTGGGGCGGACCTCCACGGGCACCTGGTAGGTGGCACCACCCACCCGCCGCGGCCGCACCTCCATCTCCGGCTTCACATTCTCAATGGCCTTCTCAAACACCTCCAGGCCCGAGAGCCCGGTGGTCTTCTCTATGTGATCCAGCGCCTGGTAAAAGATCTTCTGGGCCAGGCTCTTTTTGCCGTCCCACATGAGGTTGTTGATGAACTTGGCCACGAGAACCGAGCCGTACCTGGGATCGGGTTCAATCTTGCGTTCCGGTGCGCGTCTTCTTCTCATGGCTCATCCTTACTCCTTCGGACGTTTGGTACCATAGAGGGACCGGGAGTTCCGCCGGCCCTCCACTCCCGCGGCATCGTACTTGCCGCGGATGATGTGATACTTCACGCCCGGCAAGTCCTTGACACGGCCGCCGCGCACGAGAACCACCGAGTGTTCCTGCAGGTTGTGCCCTTCGCCGGGAATATAGGCCACCACCTCACGCCCGTTGGAAAGCCGCACCTTGGCCACCTTCCGCATGGCCGAGTTCGGCTTCTTGGGCGTGGTGGTGTACACCCGGATGCACACCCCGCGCTTCTGGGGGTTCCCTTCCAGCGCCGGCGACTTCGACTTCTTCGGCTTCGGCTTTCTTCCGTACCGAACCAGTTGGTTGATCGTTGGCATAGTTCCTCCCTCACAAGGGCCAATTATCTTAACGACCTGCCTCAGGGGTGTCAACCAACCGCACAACCCTCTGCCGACGCACCCCGCGGTGCATCGCCGCTACGAGAGGAGTGCGGCCGATCCGGCCCGTCTCAGCCGAATCTACGAGGAAACGGCCTTCTTTTCCTTTTCTTCTTCGGCCTTCAGACGAATCCGACGGTACTTCTTCACACCGGTACCGCTGGGCACCAGCGAACCGATGATCACATTCTCCTTCAGGCCCTGCAGTTCGTCCACCTTGCCCTCAATCGCCGCATTCGCCAGGATCTTGGTGGTTTCCTGGAAGGAGGCTGCAGCAATGAAACTCTCGGTTTCCAGCGAGGCCCGGGAAATGCCCACGAGGATAGGCTTGTACTTGGCCGGCCGACCTCCGCGCATCACCGTCTCCCGGTTCACCCGTTCCACCTTGTACTGGTCCACGATATCGCCCTGCACGAACTTGGTGTCGCCGGAATCCGTGATCTGCACCTTCCGCATCATCTGGCGCACGATGATCTCAATGTGCTTGTCGTCAATCTTCACGCCGGACAGGCGGTACACCTCCTGGATCTGGTCCAGCAGGAACTCCTGCACCACATCCTTCCCCTTGATCCGCAGGATATCGTGGGGGTCAATGGGCCCGGTGGTGAAGGGCTCGCCGGCCTCGATCCAGTCGCCGTTGGTCACCAGGAGATAGCGGCCATAGGGGATCTTATACTCGCGGGTCTCGCCCACCGGCGATTCCACCACCACCTTGAAGAACCCCTTCTCGGGCGGCAGCACCCGGACCTTTCCGGAGATTTCCGACACAATGGCCTTGTTGGCCGGGGTCCGGGCCTCAAAGAGCTGTTCCACCCGCGGCAGACCACCGGTGATATCCCGGGTTTTGCCCACCTCCCGGGGCACCCGGGCGATCAAATCGCCGGGTTCCACCAGGTCGCCCTCCTTGGCGACCAGGCGGGCATCCTGCACCAGGTATACGGTGTCCACCACCTCGTCGGTTTCGGGGTCTTTGATGAGCACCTTGGGGTAGAACCGGCGGTGGCGGTCCATCTCCACCACCCGCTCGATCTTGCCCTCTTCAATGGTTTCCCGCAGGGTGATGCCTTCCACGAGGCCGTCAAACTCCACCTTCCCCGACACCCGTGCGATGATGGGCAGGGAGTAGGGCTCCCACTCGGCCAAAACATCGCCGGCCTTCACGCGTTGCCCATCCTTCACCCGCACCACGGCACCGAAGGGAATGTTGAACTCGCGGCTCTGCTTGCGCTTTTTGCTGACCAAACGGATCTTGCCGCGCTTGGTCACCGCCAGGAACTTCACCTCGCGGCCCTCTTTCTTCTCAATCACCTCCAGGTTCACATACTCCACGGTGCCGGAGAAGGGCGCCACATGGGTGGCTTCCTCGGCGATTCGCTCGGCCGCACCACCGGTATGGAAGGTCCGGAGGGTCAACTGGGTACCGGGTTCACCGATGGACTGGGCCGCGATCACACCCACGGCCTCGCCCAGTTCCACCAGACGGCCGGTGGCCAGGTTCCGGCCGTAGCACTTGGCACACACGCCCTGGGGTGCCTGACACCGCAGCACCGAGCGCACCTGCACCTTCTCAATGCCGGCCTGCTCAATCTTCTCGGCCACCTCTTCGTCAATGATCTCACCCTCCCGAACCAGCACTTCGCCGGTTTCAGGGTGGACCACATCCTCCAGGGCCACACGCCCCTGGATCCGCTCGGCCAGGCTCTCAATGACCGTTTCGCCCTCCTTAAGGGCGGTCATTTCGCGGCCCATGATGGTGCCGCAGTCCTCCATGGTCACCACCACTTCCTGGGCCACATCTACGAGCCGCCGGGTCAGGTGGCCGGCGTCGGCGGTCTTCAGGGCGGTGTCGGACAGCCCCTTGCGGGCGCCGTGGGTGGAGATAAAGTACTCCAGCACCGAGAGGCCCTCTTTGAAGTTGGAGATCACGGGCGTTTCAATGAACTCGCCCAGCACATCCTTGGCCTTGGAGGGCCGGGCCATCAGGCCCCGCATGCCGGCCAGCTGACGCACCTGGTCCACATTGCCTCGGGCTCCGGAGGTCACCATCATGTAGATGGGGTTGAATCCGCCGCGGTCGCGGGCCAGGAGTTCCATCATCCGCTGCTTGACCTCTTCGGTGGCCCGGGTCCAGATGTCCAGGATCTTCTGGTACCGCTCAATGCGGGAGATCAGGCCCTTGCGGTAGGCCCGTTCCACGGCCTCCCGTTCCTTGAGGGCCCGCTCAATGATCTGCTTCTTTTCCTCGGGCACCAGCATGTCGTCCACGCCGAAGGTGAGGCCCGAGTAGGTGGCCATGGCGAACCCGAGATCCTTCATCTTATCCAGGAACTGGGCGGCGGGTCCACTGCCGAGTTCCTTGTGGATCCGGTACACCAGGCGGGCGATGGCCTTTTTGTCCATCTCGGTGTTGATGTAGCCGAGTTCCGGAGGAACGATGTCGTTGAAGATCAGGCGGCCCGCCGTGGTTTTCACCCACTCGCCATTGATGGGGACCTCAATCTCGGCCCGCAGGTCAATGTAGCCGTTCTCGTAGGCCAGCCGGGCCTCTTCGGGGGATGCGAACCGGGTGCCCTCGCCCTTGGCGCCGGGCAGGACCTTGGTGATGAAGTTGATCCCGATCACCATGTCCTGGGAGGCGGAAGCCAGGGGCTTGCCGTGGGCCGGCGACAGGATGTTGCGGGGCGCCAGCATGAGCATGCCCGCTTCCAGCTGGGCCTCGGGCGAAAGCGGGACAAACACCGCCATCTGGTCGCCGTCGAAGTCGGCGTTGTAGGCGGTACACACCAGGGGATGCAGCCGGATGGCCTTGCCCTCGATGAGCACAGGCTCAAAGGCCTGGATGGAGGGCCGGTGCAGCGTAGGGGCCCGGTTCAGCAGCACCGGGTGGTCCTTGACCACCTCCTCCAGCAGTTTCCACATGGCAGGGTGCCGCTGCTGCACCATCTTCCGGGCCGAGCGCAGGGTTTCGGCCAGGCCGGAATCCCGCACCTTCTGCTCCACCATGGGCAGGAAGAGCTCCACGGCCATTTCCTTGGGCAGCCCCACCTGGTGAAGCTTGAGTTCCGGCCCCACCACGATCACGGAGCGGCCGGAATAGTCCACACGCTTGCCCAGCAGGTTCCGGCGCAGCAGACCCTTCTTGCCCCGCAGCACATCCGAGAGCGACTTGAGCTTCCGCCCACCCCGGCCGGTGATGGGCCGGTTCCGCCGCGAGTTGTCCAGCAGGGCATCCACCGCCTCCTGCAGCATCCGCTTCTCGTTGCGCAGGATGATCTCCGGCGCGTTGAGGTCCATCATGTTCTTGAGGCGGTTGTTCCGGGTGATCACGCGCCGGTACAGGTCGTTGAGGTCGGAGGTGGCGAATCGGCCGCCGTCCAGGGGAACCAGGGGCCGGAGATCCGGCGGGATCACGGGCAACACCGTGAGGATCATCCACTCCGGCCGGTTCCCGGAGATCAGGAAGGCCTCCACCACCCGCAGTTTCTTAAGGAGCTTGGTGCGTTTGAGGGGCGACTTCTCGTACTCAATGCGGGTCCGCAGGTCTGCGGAGAGTTCCTCCAGTTTGAGGTCGGCGAGGATCTTGCGGATGGACTCGGCGCCCATGCCGGCCTCAAAGGCGTCGCCGAACTCCTCGCGGTACTCCTGGTACTCGCGCTCGGTGAGCACCTGACCCACATAGAGGTCGGTGTCGCCGGGGTCGGTCACGATGTACGAGTCGTAGTAAAGGATGGACTCCAGTTCCCGCACCGAGAGGTCCAGGAGCAGGCCCATGATGGAGGGCGGCACCTTGTAGTACCAGATGTGGGCCACCGGCACCGCCAGGGTAATGTGCCCCATACGCTCCCGGCGCACCGAAGAGGAGGTGACCTCCACGCCGCACTTGTCGCAGACGATGCCCTTGTGGCGGATGCCCTTATAGCGGCCGCAGGAACACTCGTAGTCCTTGACCGGCCCGAAGATCCGCTCACAGAACAGGCCGTCCCGCTCCGGCTTCTGGGTGCGGTAGTTGATGGTTTCGGCCTTGGTCACCTCTCCGTGGGACCAGCTCAGGATGGTCTCCGGAGAGGCCAGCCGAATCCTCAGAGCCTTCAGATCCTTGGGGTTAATGTCCACGTTCCGTCACCCCTGTTTGCTCTGTTTTTTCCGACACGGGGGCCTTCTTCTCCCCCTTGTCGGTGATGATCTCAATATCCAGGCCCAATCCGCGCAGGGTATGCAGCAGCACGCTGAAGGAGGCCGGCAAGCCCGGCTCGGGCGGCTCCTCACCGTTCCGGAGCGCCTTATACAGCCGGTTCCGGCCCTGGATATCGTCGGACTTCACGGTCAGCATTTCCTGCAGGGTGTAGGCGGCCCCGTGGGCCTCCAGTGCCCACACCTCCATTTCGCCGAACCGCTGGCCGCCAAAGTGGCTCTTGCCTCCCACAGGCTGCTGGGTGATGAGCGAATACGGCCCCACGGCGCGGGCGTGCACCTTGTCTTCCACCATGTGGATGAGTTTCATCATGTAGATGTACCCCACGGTCACCGGATAGGCGAGGCGTTCGCCGGTACGGCCGTCGCGCACCCACACCTTGCCGTTGGGGCTCAGTCCGGCTTCCTCCAATTCCTTCCGGATCTCCTCGGTGGAGAATCCCTCAAAGGCCGGTGTCGCATAGTAGATGCCCTTTTCCTTGGCGGCCCAGCCCAGAATGGTCTCCAGGATCTGCCCCACATTCATCCGGGAGGGCACCCCCAGGGGGTTCAGCACGATGTCCACCGGGGTTCCATCCTCCAGGAAGGGCATATCCTCGGCCGGCGCAATCCGGGCCACCACGCCCTTGTTCCCGTGACGGCCGGCCAGCTTATCGCCCACCTGGAGCTTCCGCTTCTGGGCGACATAGACCTTGATGAGCTGGATCACGCCAGGCGGCAACTCGTCGCCCCGGCGGATGCGGTTCCGCTCCCTCTGGGCCCGTTCCTCAATGTCCTTGAGGATCTCCCGGGCCCGCTCCAGCAGCGCGAAAACGGTCCGGGCCCGCTTCTTGTCGGAGATCAGATCCTCCGGCAACTGGATGGCCAGGGGATCCAGGGATTCCAGGATTCTGGCGGTCAGCCGGGTTCCCGCAGGTACCAGCACATTGCCCTCGGCGTCCAGGATGTCTCCCCGCAACTTGTAGTTCTTGAGGAGTTCCACAAACCGCTGCTGGAGTCCCTCCCGCAGGTTCCGCTTGGCAAAGGCGGTTTCGCGTTCCAGTTTCTCCAGGCGTTCCCGCACCACCTTCTTAAAGAGGGGATCGTGGTCGCGCTTCCGCGACAGCACCACCACATCCACCACCACACCTTCCACACCGGGCGGCACCCGGAGGGAGGTGTCCTTCACATCCTTGGCCTTCTCGGAGAAGATGGCGTAGATGAGCTTCTCCTCAGGCAGCAGTTCCCGCTCGCCCTTGGGCGAAATCTTCCCTACCAGGATATCGTCCGGCCCCACCTCGGCCCCGATGCGCACGATGCCGTACTCGTCCAGATCCTTCACCATGTCCTCGCTCACATTGGGCAGGTCGCGGGTCACTTCCTCGGGCCCCAGCTTGGTTTCCCGGACTTCCACCTTGTACTCCAGGATGTGGATGGAGGTGAAGAGGTCTTCCTTGAGCACACGCTCCGACACCACGATGGCGTCTTCAAAGTTGTAGCCGAAGTAGGGCATGAAGGCCACCAGCAGGTTCTTCCCCAGGGCCAGTTCGCCCTGGCTGGTGGCCGGACCGTCGGCGATGACATCGCCCCGTTCCACCCGATCGCCGGGTTTCACCAGGGGCTTCTGGTGGACGCTGGTGTTCTGGTTGGACCGCTCAAACTTGCGGAGTTCGTAGATGTCCAGGCGTCCCTTCAGGGGATCCAGCGCATCCTCCACCTCTTCGGTGGTCTCAATCACGATGCGGAAGGCATCGGCCTCCTTCACCACACCGGCCCGCTGGGCCACCAGGGCGGCCCCGGAGTTGACCGCGATCTTGTGTTCCAGGCCGGTGCCCACCAGGGGCGGGTCGGGCTGAATCAGAGGCACCGCCTGCCGCTGCATGTTGGAGCCCATCAGGGCCCGGTTGGCGTCGTCGTGTTCAATGAAGGGGATGAGGGCCGCCGAGGGCGAAAGCACCTGCCGCGGCGACACATCCATAAAGTCCACCTCTTCGGGCCGCACCATGGGGTAGCCGCCCCGGTGCCGCACCCACACCATCTTCTGCAGGATCTTGCCGGTCTTCGGGTCGTAGGGGGTATCCGCCGAGGCAATCCGGTACTTGGCCTCCTCCAGGGGGTCCATGTCCACCACCTCGTCGGTCACCCGGCCCCGCTTCACACGGCGCAGAGGGGTCGTGATAAAGCCCAGTTCGTCAATCCGTGCGTAGGTGGTGAGCGAGGTGATCAGCCCGATGTTGGCGCCTTCCGGGGTCTCAATGGGGCAGAGACGGCCGTAGTGGGAGGGGTGGACATCGCGCACCTCAAAGCCGGCGGTTTCCCGGGTGAGACCGCCCTTGCCCAGCGCCGAAAGCCTCCGCTTATGGGTCAGTTCGGCCAGGGGGTTGGTCTGATCCAGGAACTGCGACAGCCGATCCCCCACAAAGAAGGCCTGGATGGAGCCGGTGACGATCCGCGGGTTGGCCAGCTTCCGGGGGGTAAGGTTGGCGTCGCGCTCCAGGAGCATCCGTTCCTTGATCACCCGGCCCAGGCGCTGGAAGGCAATGCGGAACTGTTCGGCCAGCAGTTCTCCCACCCGGCGCACCCGGCGGTTGGAAATATCCTCCACATCGTCCTCGCGCTCCTCACCCACATAGAGTTTGATGAGGCGCCGCACAATGGCCAGGATGTCCTCCAAGTCCAGGGTGTCCTGGTTGCCCGGCAGATCCAGGTTCAGGCGGGAATTCAGCTTGAAGCGCCCCACCCGGCCCAGGAAGAACCGGGCCTTGGACATGAAGAAGTCGCGCACATAGGTCTTGGCCTCCTCCAGGCTCTTGGGCGGGGTGTACCGCAGGGTCCGGTACAGGTTGCCGATGGCGCCCTCAATATCCTTGATGCGGTCCAGCTTGGTGGTGGCCATCAGGACATCCAGGCCCGGAAAGTCCTTGGGCAGCACCTTGACCGTCTCCACGCCCTCACCCTTGAGGTACTCCAGGGCGTCCTCCTCCAGCAGGCTGAGCACCGGAATCAGCACCTCGCCGGTTTTCGGGTGGATCACATCGTTGACGGTCACATACTTGCCGGGCTCCATCCGGCGGGGATCCAGTTCCTGGATGGGGGAGATGT
Organism: Caldifarciminota bacterium; assembly: GCA_027069855.1. GTDB lineage: Bacteria > Hydrothermota > Hydrothermia > WGAB01 > WGAB01 > WGAB01. The sequence continues at coordinate 8,694 of JALXEF010000105.1, read as the reverse complement.
ACACCTCGTACACATCGTTCTCGCGCAGGCGTTCCAGATCCTCCTCGGAGAGCACGGTGTCGGCCGGGTACAGCATCTCCTGCACCTTGATCCGCTGGACCCGATGGGCCTTGAGCAGTCGCAGGTGTTCCCGGGTGAGGAGGGTCATGGGGGGCACCAACACCTCGCCGGTCTGGTCGTCGGAGATCTCCCGCACATTCACGAACCGGCCGGGCTCCAGCTGGCTTACGGCGCGCTCCTTGGCCCGAGGGCTGTAGACCGGACGCGAGATTCGGGTGCCGGGCCGCACGGTGTTGAGGTCCACGGGGTAGTGGGCGAAGATCATCTCCACGATATCGCCCGTGTCCTTATACACGAGGGCCTTCAGCAGGCGGGTGATGGGGATCTTGCGGCGTTTGGAGATGGTGACGCCCAGCACCTTCTGGCTGTCAATGGAGAAGTCGATCCAGGGGCCGCGATAGGGCACCAAGAGCGCCGAGTAAGCAGCCGAGCCCCGTTCGCCCTTCTGGAAATAGACCCCCGGCGACCGATGCAGCTGGTTGACCACCACCCGCTCGGTCCCGTTCACGATGAAGGTCCCGTTGGGGGTCATGGCCACCAGATCGCAGAGGTACACCCGCTGGCGGATCCGGTGTTTGACGGCCCGATCGGGATCCTTTTCCTCGGGGTCCTTGACCACGAGTTCCAGATTGGCCCAGATCGGGATGGAGTAGGTCAGGTTCTTCTCTTTGGCCTCTTCAACGGTATACTTCGGAGAGCCCACCTCGTAGCTGATGAACTCCAGCGAGTAGCGGCCGTGGATGTCCTCAATGGGGAACATCTCCTTGAAGACCGCCTGGAGCCCCTCGTCGCGGCGCCGTTCCGGCGGCACATCGGCCTGCAGGAACTGCCGGAACGACTCCACCTGCACCACCAGCAGGTGGGGCATCGGGTAGGCTTCTTCCTTATAACCCTTCCGTTGGATACGGCGACGGGTGGCAGTAGAAATGTTCTGCACCTCCCCTTTACCTAACTAAAGGTTCAAAGCCCAGAAGGCGGATACGGAGCAGGGAACACAAGGGATCCGTTACTTGATCTCCACCTTGGCGCCCAAACCTTCCAGGGCGGCCTTGATCTTCTCGGCCTCTTCCTTTTCAACCCCTTCTTTGACGGGCTTCGGCAGGTTCTCAATCAGTTCCTTGGCCTCTTTGAGGCCCAGGCCGGTCAGCGACCGGATCTCCTTCAGCACCTTGATCTTGGCGTTGGCCGGGACCTCCGTGAGGATCACATCAAAGGAGGTCTTTTCCTCTTCCTCTGCCTCGGCAGGAGCCGCGCCAGCCGCGGGAACCGCAGCAGCCGCCACCGGCACCGCACCGGTCACCCCGAATTTGTCCTTCAGGGTTTCCACGAGTTCGGCCAGTTCCAGCACGGTGAGCGATTCGATCGCCGACACAATCTCCTGAACACTCATCTTCTCAGCCGACATGATTAACCTTCCTCCTTTCTTTTCTTCTCAATTTCTTCCAGCACCGCCACCAGGGTATTCAGCAGGCCCTGCAGGGTGTACACCAGGCCGCTGAGCGGTGCCATCAGGATCCCCACCACCTGGGCGCGGGAATCCTGAAGCGACGGCAACTTGGAAATGCGTTCCAGATCCTTGGTTTCGTACAACTGCCCATCCACAATCCCCACCTTGATGGCCCCCTTGCCCACCTCCTTGCTGAACCCGAAGAGGGTCTTGAGAGTTTCCACGGCGTCCTTCCGGGCCACCACCACGGCGTTGGGCCCCACAAGGTAGGGGTTCAGATCCCCCAGCCCCTTTTCCTGGAACGCCAGGCGGGCCAGGGTGTTCTTCACCACCTTGAGGGCGTCCCCCCGCCGCTTCAGGGTGTGCCGGAGCTCGCTGAGCTCCTGCACATTCAGGCCCGTGAAGTCGGTGAGGACCACCGCGTGGGCCCCCTCCACCAGATGCTTGATCTCTTCCACCTGTTGAACCTTTTCCGGCCTCGGCATGATCAGATCCTCCTGGCCTCCACCTCACGCAAGAGGTCGTTGACATCTACCTTTACACTGGGCCCCATGGTGGGCGAGAGGTAAACCGAAATGATGTAGGTACCCTTTTGCGCTTCCGGACGCTGGTTCAACACTTCCTGGATGAACGCGAGCAGGTTTTCCTTCAGGTGCTCCACGGGGAACGAAACCTTGCCGATGGGCACATGCAGGTTTCCGGTCTTGTCCACCTTGAACTCCACCCGGCCCTTCTTCAGTTCGCGCACCACCTCGCCCACATTCTTGGTCACGGTTCCGGTCTTGGGCGAGGGCATCAGCCCCCGGGGGCCCAGGATCCGCCCGAGCTTGGCCACCTCGGGCATGGCGTCGGGCGTGGCCACCACCGCATCAAACTCCAGCCAGCCCTGTTTGATCTTATCAATCAGGTCCTTGAAGCCCACATAGTCGGCCCCGGCCTCGCGGGCCTCCTGTTCTTCATCGCCGCGGGTGAACACCAGCACCCGTACGGTTTTACCGGTGCCATGGGGCAGGGTCACCGCACCGCGAACCATCTGATCGGCCTTCCGGGGGTCCACCCCGAGCTTCACCGAGGCCTCCACGGTTTCATCAAACCTGGCGGAGGCGAGATCCTTAACCAGCTGGATCGCCTCGTCCACCGGGTACGCGCGGGTGCGGTCCACCTTTTCCAAAAGGGCGCGATAGCGTTTTCCGTGCTTCGGCATCTCAACCCTCCACCACTTCAATGCCCATGCTGCGGGCGGTGCCCTCAATCATACGCATGGCAGCTTCCACATCGTCGGTATTCAGGTCACGCATCTTCAGTTCGGCGATCTCCCGAACCTGGGAACGGGTAACCTTGCCCACCTTCACCTTGTTGGGCTCTCCGGAGCCCTTGGCCAGGCCCGCAGCCCGCTTCAGGAGCACAGAGGCCGGCGGGGTCTTCAACTCAAAGGTAAAGGTGCGATCCTTGTAAACCGTGATCACCACGGGAATGATCAAACCCGCCTGATCCTTGGTGGCCTCGTTAAAGGCCCGGATAAACTCCATGATATTGAGGCCGTGCTGCCCCAAGGCAGGCCCCACGGGCGGCGACGCCGTCGCCTGTCCGGCCGGAATCTGGAGTTTGATCACCGCGACCACTTCCTTCTTCGCCTTCTTCGGTGGCATCTCTGGGGCCTCCTTTCCTTATTGCCGCTCCACCTGGAGGAAATTCAGGATGACCGGGGTGCTCCGGCCAAAGATGTTCACGCGAACCTTCAACTGACCCCGTTCGGGGTACACTTCCTCCACCTCTCCCACAAAGTCGGCAAAGGCGCCGTCCACAATCTTGACCCGTTCCCCCTTGAGGAACGGCACCTCCTTTTCCTTCTTCTCCTGCTCCCGGCGCACCGTTTCCATGATCCGCTCCACCTCTTCGTCGGTGAGCGTGATCATGGTGTCCTTGGCGATCAGGGCCCGCAGGGCCCCGGTGGCCGTGAGCTTCTCAATCACCTCGGGGTCGGGCTCCATTTCCACCAGGATGTACCCCCGGAAGATGGGCTTATCCACCAGATACCGCTTGCCCTTGCGGACCTTTGGAATGGTCTGCATGGGCACCAGGATCTGGCCCACCTTGCCCCGGAGCCCGTGTTCCTCCACCAGGCGATCCAGGATCTTTTTGACCTTCAGTTCCCGGCCCGAAAGGGTCCAGAACACGAACCACTTCTTCTTCCTGGGCGCCTCCTGGGCCGGAGTTTCCTTGGCTTGTTCGGCCATACGATCACCTCACCATGAGGAACCCCAGGATCTTGGTCACGATGAAGTCCACGATGCCCATGTAGATCACCAGGATCAGAGAGAGCACGATCACGGCGACGGTTCCACCGATCACGGCCTCGCGGGTGGGCCAGGTGACCCGATTCAATTCGGCCCGCACCTCCCGCAGGAAGGTGATGGCCTGCTGCAACTTCCGGCTCAACGCACCCATCAGGCCTTGGACTCCTTGTGTAGCGTGTGCCGACGGCAATGGGGGCAGTACTTCCGCAGCTGCAGCTTCACACCCCGCTTATCCCGGTTCTTGGTGGTGGAGTAGTTCCGCCGCTTGCATTCCGTGCATACCAGGTGCACCACAATCCTCATCAGGACATCCTCCTCAAAACCTGGGGATTTCCTCCCTTATAGAAGAAAAAGCAGGCCTGGAGGGACTCGAACCCCCAACCGCCGGATTTGGAATCCGGTGCTCTCCCAATTGAGCTACAGGCCTCCGTGTAGCCGGGTAATCTTACAGCCGGGACAGGGGTCCGTCAATAGCGACACCTACCCCTACCCCGGAGGCCCATCCCCCGGCGGTTCGGTTCCCCAGTATGCAGGTCGGCGCGGCCACCTGCAACCGGTGAAAAAGAAGAGCGCCCCCGAGAGGATTCGAACCTCTGACCTGCGGTTTAGGAAACCGCCGCTCTGTCCTCCTGAGCTACGGGGGCGGGGTTTTCGTATTGTACGCAGGCCCTTCGCCCACCGCAAGCAGGCAAGGCCCTTAGAACAGGCCCAGGGCCTCGTGCACCTCGGCCATGGTGCGGCGGGCCACCTCGCGGGCCCTGCGGCTGCCCTCCTCCAAAATCTCCACTACCTGCGCGTCGCTGATGCCGGCCCGCTTCTCCTGCAGGGGTTCCAGATGCGCCTGGATCTGGCTCAGCAGCTTCTTTTTGCAGTCCACACAGCCCAGGGCACCGCTCCGGCAGTCGCGCTCAATGGCCTCCAGGTCGGGCGTGCCGAACACCCGATGCAGCGCGAACACCGGGCAGATCTCGGGCCGTCCCGGATCGCCCCGCCGGATTTTCTGGGGATCCGTGATCATCCGGCGCACCTTCTGGGCCAGGTCCTCGGGCTTCTCGGAGATCAGGATGGTGTTGCCCCGCGACTTGGACATGCGTTTGCCGTCGGTGCCCGGCACCCGGGGGAACCGGGTGAGCAGGGGCTCGGGCACCGGAAAGATCGGCGCATAGTACTCGTTGAACCGCCGGGCGATTTCCCGGGTGAGCTCAATATGGGGCACCTGGTCCTCGCCCACCGGCACCACCTCGCCCTTGTACAGCAGAATATCGGCCGCCTGGAGCACGGGGTACCCCAGGAACCCGTAGTTCACCAGATGGCCGTAGGACAGTTCCTCGCCCTCGGTGGTGTGGAACAGGCGGTTCAACCCCTCGGCCACGGTTTCCTTGAGCCGGGCCCGGAGCAGGCTCCGGTACTCCTTGGCGGAGAGATGGCTCTGCTGCTCCTGCTGCAGCACCTCCAGGATGCGGTCCAGGGTTTGCTCCACCAGCCGGTCCAGCACCCGTCGGCCCGAGGTCTTGAGTTCCTTGGCCTTGAGTTCCCCCACATACTCCTTGAAGGTGGGGTTCCGGAGGAGGCGGGACAGGGACACCAGCATGGAAAACACGATGTGGAGTTCCGTGTGCTCGGGGACCCGCGACTGGACAAAGATCACGGCGCGTTTGGGGTCGATGCCGGCCGCCAGCCAGTCCTTGACCATCTCCAGGGTGTTCTGCCGGATGGCCCGGGGGTTCCGGTACTCGGTGGTCATGGCGTGCCAGTCCGCCACCTCAAAGTAGCACCGGTACGAGTCCTGGAGTTTCCGCCAGTTCTCCAGCACGCCGAAGAGGTGCCCGATGTGGAGTTTGCCGCTGGGGCGCATACCTGAAAGGATGGTTTTCATGCCGTCCTCCTTCGGCCGCACAGGGTACGGCCTGGCCGCGGGCTTTGCAAGACCGGATCTCCTCACCCTTAGTTTGAAGGCCCCTGCGTTCCCTTCTCGTAGTTCCTTGACCTCCGCAGGATGACCCCTTAACATGGGGACAACAAAGGAGGTGAGGTTCATGCTTTCCTATGTGCTGGCCCTGGTTTCCTTCCTTTCGTTCCAGGGGAAAACCGTCGGGGTCCGGATGACTTCGCTCGTGGATCTGCCGACCTCCTACAAGGTGCAGCTGGGGAAGGGTCCGGTGGCCTGGGACCTGCGCCTGGATTTCTCGCTGGCCGGACACTGGAGGACCATCCCAAGGGATGTTTTTGCGGGCGATTCCCTGGAGCGCCATAGCAAGGAACGACAACGCTTGTACTCTGCGGGCGTGGGAATTGGAATTCTCCGCTGGCACCGGCGTCCGGCCTTCGCCGTGGGCCGCTGGAATCTGGTGCCCTGGTGGGGATGGAGTCTCTCCCTCCGGGGAGATTACGCATACCAGTTCGGCAAATTCACAGCCGACGGTGAGGGATGGTGGAGAGAAAGTGTGCTGGAGGAGCGGAGCCTGAACCTGTCGCTCGGTCCCCGGATCCGGCTGGATGTGGTGCCGCCGTTCTGGCAGGGGCGGGTGTACCTGCAGGCCACGGCAGGCCTCTTCACCCTGAATGCGGGGTACACCTGGCACCATGACACCTATAAAGACTCCGATGGACAGCGCTCAGAACAAACCACTCGGGGACCCGAGGTGAGCCTGGAGGGCCTCTCGGCCTTTTTCAACACCTTTAACCTCTGGCTGATGTTTCGGTTGTAAGTTCAAAAAGGAGGTCGCCCATGCTGGGAACCTTTCTCATGCTGATGGGGCTGTTGCCCTATCCGGGAAGCCTGGTGGGCTTCAAACTGGAGAGCTTCAGCCGGCCCCCGTCCTTCTTCAAGGTACAGTTCCACGAGGCCGGGCCCCGGCTGGAACTCGGGCTCCATCTGGATCTTCACGGCTTCACGCAGGAAACTACCCAGAACGGGGACTCGACAAGCGATCAGGCCTACAGCCGAACGCTGAGCCTGGGCGGAAACCTGGCCCTTCTGCAGCCGGTGTTCCGCCGGTCCCTGCCCCAGGGAAGGCTCCAGGGCCTCGTGGGCTTTGGCCCCTGGGTTTCCGTGAGCCTGTCCCGGGACAGTCTTCAGCCCTCGTCCCAGTGGTCATACCCCCAAACCCAGGAACGGACGGGCTGGGATGTGGGCCTGGGCTTTCTTCTGGGTCTGGAGTACGCCTTCACCCTGAAGGGCCTGGACCTGAGGCTGCAGGGGCTGGTGCAGGCCCTGGGCCTCTCCTGGTACCGTGAAGAAACCAAAACCCGAACCTGGCACACCTCCGAACCCGAGAAAGAGACCGCAACCCGAGCCGAATGGCGCCTTCAGGGCCTCTCGGTGACCCAGGGGAACCTGGGTGTGTGGCTGTTCGTCGGTATCCCATGAAAAGGGCAACCCTTGCCATCGGAGGGCTTTTGCTGTTCCTCCTTGGGGGGAACGGCTGTGTGACGGCCCCGGAGGACCTCGGAGCCACCTTCGCCTTTCCCGAGGGATTCCGGTGGAAGGTCCACTGGACCCTGGATTGGTGGGGGGTCCCCGGCATGGAGGGGCACCGCGAAGGTGACCTTTATGTGCAGGAAACCCGGCGGATTTCCCGCTTCCCGAACTTCACCGAGGTGTGGGTGGAGAACACCGAAGGATCCCGAAACCGCTGGTGGATCACCGACACGGCACTCCTGTGGGTGGAAATCCAGGGCCCGGGTATCCCCTATCCCTGGGCCCTCGCCCCGGTGCCGGACGCCGGAAACCTGCGGTTTCGCCTGGGGACCCGGGAGTTCTCCAGCCTTGACCAGGTGCTCCGGTTCGCACACCAGCGGATGGGAGACGGCCTGACGCAGACCCCCTCCAATCTGGCGGAACCCCAGAAAACCCTCCGGTTTCCCCTGGAGGTGGGACAACAGTGGGTGGTGTTCCGCGATCCCTGGCTCCGCATCCGACGGGTGGTGGCCGTGGACACGGTGACAGGTCCGGATGGGGCCTTGTTTTCAGCCTGGAGGCTGCGCGCATGGGACAGCGTGGCGGACTCCGCCTTCCTTCGCCTTGAGGACTGGGTCACCGACCGCCTGTGGCTCCGCAAACAGTTGTGGCTTCTCATCGAAGTTTACGACGAGAACGGGAACTTCCTGGGCTACCTGCATATTCGGGAAGAATACCGGCTGGTGGCCGTGGAGCGACCCTGAGGGGCAATCCCTTTTTGAGAACGGCCGCCGCCCCGGCCATGGCCGGGGCGGCGGCCGTTTCTTGACCCCATCCGGGAAGGCATGTAACCTTATCACAAAGCCAAGGAGGTGGCCCATGGCAGAAAACAGGGATTCCGGAAGCCTGGGCTGGGCCATCACGGCCTTTGTGCTGGGCAGTTTGTTCGGCGCCGCTCTGGCCGTTTTCCTGACCCCGGCCACCGGCACCGAAACCCGCGAGAAGGTGCGGGAGGTGGTGGACAAAACCCGGGAAGCCTTGGAAAAGAAACGCGAAGAGTTGAAACGCAGGGAGGAGGAACTCCCCTCCGATGAAGAAATCCAGGGCGAGGTGTAGGCCCTTCAAACAGGAGGTTTTCCCATGGCTGTGAAGGTGGGCATCAACGGCTTCGGTCGCATTGGCAGGCATGTGCTCAAGATCGGCCTGGAACGCGACGACCTGGAGTTCGTGGCCGTCAACGACATCACCGACGCCAAAACCCTGGCCCATCTCTTCAAGTACGACTCCGTGTTCGGCCCCTACGACGGCGAGGTCACCGTGGAAGACGACCACATCGTGATCGACGGGCACCGGATCCGGGCCTTCGCCATCAAGGACCCCTCGCAGATTCCCTGGGGCGAGTACGGTGTGGACATCGTGATCGAGGCCTCGGGCGTGTTCCGCTCCCGCGACAAGGCGGCCCTGCACCTCCGGGATACCGTCAAGAAGGT
>JALXEF010000104.1 GCA_027069855.1 Caldifarciminota bacterium | reverse complement strand
CGGGCCTTCCGCCCTGGCCCTGCCCGTCGGGAGGGGCGGAAGAACCAAAGACGGGCTAAGCATGTAGGGCCTTCAGGGTCTCGGCCTTCGGACGGGGGTTCGATTCCCCCCGCCTCCACCATTTTCTTTTTGCCTTTCCACCATGCCCCACATTGAGATCTCCCCACCCCTCCTGGATTCCGGCGAGGAAGGCGTGGTACGGCCCACCCAGGTGATCGTGGACCTGGAGGCCCTGGCCCACAATTTCCAGGAGATCCGCCGGTGGGTGCATCCCGCCGGGGTGATGGCGGTGCTCAAGGCCAACGCCTACGGCCACGGCCTGGTGCCTGTGGCCCGGCTGCTGGCCCATCTGGGGGCCGACTACCTGGGCGTGGCCGTGCTGGAAGAAGGGATCCTGCTGCGCAGGGCCGGGATCCGCACGCCCATCCTGGTGCTGGGCGGAGTGCTGGGCAGCCGCATCCCCCTGTTTCTGAAGTACGATCTCACCCTGACGGCCTCGTCCATGGAAACCCTGCGGCAGATCAGTGAGGCCGCGGGTGCCCTGGGCCGGCGGGCCCGCGTGCACCTCAAGATTGACACCGGCATGGAACGCATCGGCGTACATGCCGAAAACGCCGAACGCTTCCTGGAGGAGGCCGTGCGGTGCCGGCACATCCACCTTGAGGGCATCTACTCCCACTTTGCCAACGCCGACCTGCCGGATCCCGCCCTCACCCGGTGGCAGTGGGACCGCTTTCAGGAAGTGCTGGGCTTTTTTGAGCGCCACAGCCTCCCCATGCCCCTGCGCCACATCGCCAATTCCGCGGCCCTGGTACGGTTCCCGGAAACCCACCTGGACCTGGTGCGCCCGGGGATCCTGCTCTACGGCGTGTACCCCTCCGAGGCCGTGCCCCGTCGGTTGTCCGTGCGACCGGCCATCACCTGGAAAACGCGGGTGGTGTATCTCAAGGTGGTGCCGCAGGGACGGGGCGTGAGCTACGGCTGGACCTGGCGGGCGCCCCGGGCCACCCGGGTGGCCACCCTCCCCGTGGGTTACGGCGACGGGTACTTTCGGGCCCTCTCCAACCGCGCGCAGGTGCTGCTGCGGGGTCGGCGGCATCCGCAGGTGGGAACCATTTGCATGGACCAGATGATGGTGCAGGTGGAACAGGAGGTGCCGGTTGCCGTGGGCGATGAGGTGGTGCTCATCGGCTGCCAGGGGCCGGCGTGCATCCCGGTGGAAGAAGTGGCGCGCTGGGCGGGCACCATCCCCTATGAGGTGCTCACCAGCATCAATACCCGGGTGCCGCGGGTGTATCGGGGTCCGGAAACCCTGCTGCGGGTTCTCCAGGACAGGCAGCGCTAAAGGTTCCCAAGGTCAATACGATGCGCCTGGAGGGTGGTGTACCGCTCCGGGTGGGAGGTGAGGATCAGGAACTGGAGCCGGTCGGCCAGGTTTTCCAGAAGCCCCAGGATCCGCTCAAAGCGCTCGTCGTCGCTGAACACCAGGGCATCGTCCAGGACCACCATCTGCCGGTCGCCGGTTTCGGCCAGGGCCAGGCCGTAGGCCAGGCGCAGGGCGAGGGCGAACTGCTCCAGGGCGCCGCTGGAGAGCACGCGGTCCGGCGTTTGGTCGTCCCGGGTTTCGGTCTCCTCCGGAAAGCCCACCACCCAGTGGTTTTCCTCCACCCGCACCGGCCGGTGTGCGCCGGTGATCCTGTGCAAAAGTTCCTCCACCCGCCGGGCCAGGTGCCGATCCAGGGCCTGGGTGCGATGTTGAAGCTGGGTACGGGCCAGGTGTTCCAGGAGCAGCAGGGCCTCGGCGCGCCGCTGCAGGGCCCGGAGTTCCTCCCGGCGCGCCTCATAGCGTTGCCGGAGTTGCTGTTCCTGCCGGTAAGGGCTCTGGCGCCGGAGCACCGCCAGCCCGGTTTCCACGCGAAGGTATTCCTCCCGCAGGTCCTGGAGTTCCTGCCGGAGATCTTCCTGTTGCTGGCGCAGGCGTTCTAACCGCTGCAGCAGCGACGCCTCGGGCAGTTGCTGTTCCAGGTCGCGCTGGCGACGCCGGAGTTCTTCCACCGTCCTTTGGGCTGCCTGCAGGTCCTCGGCCAGGGCGCCGAGGGCGAGGTCCAGGTCGCGGGGCGCAGGGGCGCGGTCCGGCGGCCAGTACCGGTCCAGGTGTTCCACGATCTCCTGCCACAGGGCGTGTTGCCGGGCTTCGGCCTCGGTCTTTTCCCGTTGAAGGTTCTCCTTCCGTTCCCGCGCTGCCCTTTGGCGCTCTTCGGCCTCCTGCAACTTTGCCTCGGCCTGTTCCAGATCGCCTTCCACGCGCCGGAGTTCCTGCTCCAGGGCGCGGATCCTCAGGTCCAGTTCCTCCGGATCGGGCAGGTTTTCGGCCACGCCCTGCAGTTGCCGGTCCAGTTTCAGCAGTTCCTGTTGCAGGGTTTCCCGGTCGGGCAGGTCCCTGCGTTTCTGTTCCAGGTGTCGGAGGTCCTCCTCGGCCCGCCGCACCTCCTGCAGCAGGGCTTCCAGTTCCTCCAGAGAGCCCACCTCTACCGAGGTCAGAATCTCCCGTTGTTTTTTCTGGGCCTCCTGGATTTGCCGCTGGAGCTCCCGAAGTTCCTGCCCGGACGCCGCGAGGCTCAGGCGAAGGACTCCCGGGATTTCCAGGGAAAGGCCGGGCTCGGCCGGAATATCCACCTTTTCGCCTCTGGCCAGCTCCAGGGTCTCTTTGGGAAGGAGCACCTGCAGGTCCTGCTGTGCCTCCAGGGTTAGCCTGAGGGCCAGGCCCTCCAGCCGGGCGCGGGCTTCGCGCTCGGTCTCCTGAGCCCGGCGCAGGTCGTTCAGGCGTTGTTGAAGTTCCTCGCTCCGGAACCCCTGGAGCCGTTCCCGGGCCTCCTGGATCTGCCGTTCCAGGCGGGCCAGGGTCTTCAATTTTTCCTGAAGGTCCTGCCGCTGCCGTTGCAGGAGGTAATAGTTCCGAAGCCGCTGGAGTTTGTTGCGTTCGTTCTGCAGGTCCTGCTGTGTTTCGCGGAGTTTGCGCACTTTTTGCCGCAGGCGTTCTACGGCCTGGTCCGCGTGATCCAATTCCGCGCGGGCCCGTTGGAGGTCGGCCTCCAGGCGGGCCGCGGTTTCCCTGGCTTTACGAAAGGCCTCTATGCGCTTTTTAACCGTTTGCTGCAGGCGTTCCAGGCGCTGCCACTGCTGCTCGGCTGGCTGCAGCCTGAGCTGCAATTTCTCCAGTTCCCGGCCGATTTCCTCGGCCCGGTCGGCCTCCCGGGCCACCTGTTCCAGGCGCTTTTCAATCTCCTGTAGCGCTCGGGTCTTTTCCTGCTGTTTCTGTTCCAGTACCCGCAGCCTGCGCTGGTGCTCGGCCATTTCCCCAAGAATTTGCTCCAGTTCCTGGAGGCTTTGCCGGAGGCCGGCCACTTCGTCCAGAAGCGCCCTCAGGGGGCCGCCGGTTCTGGGCCTTCGGTCCCTGGGGGTCAGGTACTCGTCCAGGGCCCGTTCCAGCCGGGTCAGGAGGGTTTGGAGTTGCGGGGAAACCTGCACATGCGTCTTCTGAAGCCGGGTCGGGCGCAAAACCGGCGCCGGTTCCAGCCCGGGAAACTGTACGAGCCACAGGGCCTGGGCCAGGCCCCATTCGGTGGGAAAGCCTCGCAAACGCGACGACAGCCCGGCCTCAAACTGCTGCGCCAGCCACCGGTCCGCCTCCGTCCCCTCGGCCAGGGTGCGCCAGGCCCGGTCGGCCGGGTTATACTCCTCCAGTCGGCTCAGGGGTTGCCCGAAATCCTTGGTTACCCGGTACCTTTTGCCCTGGAGGCCGATTTCCATCTCAATGAAGGGCTTGAGGGTGCTGCGGCCGAAGGGCTGCACCGCGCGCACGGCAGACCCCGATCGGTGGGGCGTGAACAGGGCGAAGGGCACGGCCAGCACCAGCGAGGTTTTGCCGCTCTCGTTGGGGCCGGTGATCAGGTTGATGCCCTCGGAAAACTCAAACTCGGCCTCCCGATCAAAGCGACGGAAGTTTCGGAGTCGCAGGCGGTGCAGGATCATGGGGTTTCCTCCAGGAGGTCCAGCAGGATCTGCTCCAGCACCCGCCGGGCCTCGGCCAGCACCTCTTCATCCGGCAAGCGGGACAGGCCCTGGATGGCGGGGCGTTCCAGGGAAACGGGGGATGCCAGGCCCAGGGGATCCGGGGTGCGCAGCCTGTCCAGCAGTTGTTCCAGGGTGTTCAGGAGTTCCCGACCTTCGGGAAACTCCCGGGCCACGCGGCTCTGGAAATTCGGTGGCAGGGAGCGGCGTTGCGCGGCCCAGCGCCAGTCCAGGTAAAACACCCGGTCCTGCAGGGTCCGGCGCAGGGAGCGAAGCCGGGGTTCCAGGGAGGGGTCGTGTTCCTCCACCACAAGGTTCAGCCGCAGCAGGGTGGTGTCGTTGAGGGCGGCGTCGTCTTGAAGTTCCTCCAGTTTCTGGATCAGGAGCCGGGTATTCGGAGCCTGGAGTTCCTCGGTTCGCCAGGAAAAGCGGCCCACCTGCAACTGCTGAATCTCGGGCGCCGTTTCGGGGTTCCGGAGGGTCACCAGGGCTGCAAACCCGGGCTCCCTTTCGTCAAAACCCGTGGCCTCCGGGGTGCCGGGATACACGGCAACGCCCAGCTGGCGCCAGCCGTGGAAATGGCCCAGCGCCAGGTAGTGCAGGCCCAGGGCTTCGGCCTCCTCCAAGGAGATGGGGAGTTCCAGAAGCTGGGTGGGGTCCACCAGTTCGCGGAGGGTGCCATGGGCCAGGGCGATCCGGTAAGGGGCATCGGCCGGGAAATCCTCCGGCCTGAACGCCTTCAAAGG
>JALXEF010000103.1 GCA_027069855.1 Caldifarciminota bacterium | reverse complement strand
GGCGGGGCGTGGGCAGGCCACCCAGTTGTTCCGGGCACACCGGCACATACACCACCCCTTCGGGCGGCTCCAGGAGATCGGGCTCCGGGTTGGTGCCGCCGTCGTAGCGGGTGTGCAGCCCCAAAAGGCACGCGGAAACCAGCACCACCTCGGGCTTTTTCATCGCAGAACCGCCAGTTTCAGGTGCCGGGTGGTCTCCCGGCCTCCGGTTTTCAGGTGCACCTTCAGCCAATAGACCCCCGGTGCCAGGTCCGAGAGGTCCAGGTCGGGCCGGGCATCAGCCATGCCCCAGCCCTGCAGGGTGACCTCCAGCGTCTTCAGGCGTTTGCCGGCCGGTGAAAAGACCTCAACTCGGGCGGTGCCGCTGCCATAGATCTCGGCCCGCAGCCGGGTTTTGCCCGTGTAGGTGGGATTGGGATAGAGGTAGATCCGCCGGAAGGCTGCGGGGTGCGAGGTATCGGGCAGCCATACGACCAACGCCCGACCCAGGTGCTCGGGGCCGCCGGCAAACCCGGGCCACACCACCTCGCCGCCGGGCACCTGGTACGCGTGCACCGTGCCGGTGGCGCTCAGGGTAAACACCGCAGGGGGCATCGGCCCCGGGCCGTCCAGGTCGCCGATCACCGGCGTATGGATCACCGAGTCCTCCACGGCCCAGGGAAAACTCGCCTGCAGGATGCCGTACTGGCCCACGGCCACAAGGCCCCGGCCCTCTACATAGAACAGGGCCTCGGTTCCCGGTGTTTGCGGATCAAAGTCGGCCGTCACCGGAGCCGACACCCGCAGGGTATCGGCCCCTGGCAGTTGCACCGGAAACTCGGCAAGCAGGTTGCCGTAGGCATCCACGGCATACAGCCGGTTGCCGGCGATCCACAGGAAGTCGGTGATGCGATCGTGGTTCAGATCGCCGACGGCCAGGTCGGTCCGCGGCCGGTCGTCAAAGGTGCGTTCCCAGAGCACGGTGCCATCGAGCGTGAGCAGGTGCAGGGTGCCGTTGCGGGTGAGGGTCGCCACGGCCATGGGCAGATCCGGGGCGAAGGTGCCCACGATGGGCGAGGTGCGGGTGTCCACCACGAAGGGTTCGCGGAGCAGCGTATCCAGATCGCCGGTAAAGGGGTTCCAGCGGTACAGCAGGGCATCGGCCGACTGGAACAGCAGGGTGCCGTCCGCCAGCACCGCGGGCGTGCTCTGCACCGGAGCCCCCACCTGCAGGGTATCCAGGATTTGGCCCTGGAGGTTGGCCACGAACAGGCGGGCGTGGGCGTCGCCGAAGACCACCAGGCTATCGGCCAGGATGGCGGGCGCGGCCAGCACCACATCGTTCAGGGCGATGCGGCTACGCAGGGTGAACTGGGGCCCCGGCGTGGCCGAGTAGATTTCTATCCAGCCCTGGAAATTCAGGGCCCGGGGCACCACGATCTCGGCGATGCCGTCGCCGTCCAGGTCAGCCACGGCGGGCTCACCGGTGATGAACCCCGGGTCCAGCGTGGCCTTCAGTGGGCCGCCGGAGCCGTAGGGGGAAAGGTCGGGCTCCAGGGCGTAAATCCGCGGCGGCTCCACGATGTACTGTCCCGAAGAGTCCAGGCCGATGCTGGCGGTCACGAGAAGTTCCAGGGTATCGTCACTGTCCAGGTCCACGGCCTGCACATAGCCGGGCTGGTGGCTGGTGTACACGCGATAGGGGAACCCGGGCAGTTCAAAGGCCTGCCGCAGCACGAAGGTCATCACCGTGTCGGGGCTGGAAAAGCCGTAGAAGTACACGCCGGTTTGGCCGCCGGCGTTGTCGGAGGTGGAAGGGGAACCGAAGGGCGTGAAGGTGTTGGGGTTCTCGCGGAACCAGGGGTCGTAGGGGCTGCCGTACACCGTGTACTGCAGGTTGTCGGTCCAGTGCTCCAGGTCCTGCACATGGTCGGCCTCTTCCAGGTCCACGGCCATGGGCCGAGGCACCTGCACGGTGTTGGTGTACCAGTTCTGGAACAGGATCAGGCTGTCGATGTGCCAGATCAGGAGGCCCTTGCCGGGCAAAAGGTAATCGTTTTCGCCGTAAAAGTGCACGGCCACGCCGTCCCTGTAGTAGCCGAAGACCTGCAGGCTGTCGCCCCCGCAGCCCACGCTGTCGTTCTGGGGCAGGTTGTCCAGTTTGGATTCCACGAGCCAGTACTCGTGGTCGTTGATGGGCACGCGGTAGATCCGGGGGCCGCGGTAGGGGTCCTCCAGCAGGTGCCCCAGGGAATCGGTGAGGATCTCCGAGGGCAGCACCCGGAGGGTTTCGGGCAGAGTGGTGGGCTGCACCACCTGGTACAGGGGCGGCCGCAGGAAGCCCGCCAGCGGCGGCCGGTAGAGTTCCCGGAACGCCCAGTCCATCCACCAGCGTTCAAAGGCGTTGGGCAGGGGCACGATCATGCCCTCCGGGAACCGGCCCGGGATGCCGAGGTACGGGCCCGTGCACATGATGCCCCAGGCGCCGATGCCGATGCCCGTGGGCGGAAACCCGGTGTCGTACAGATCGGGCGCGTAGTAGAAGTTGTGCATGGACTCGTGGATCAGGGTGCTCTGGAGCTTCACCTCAATGCCGTCCTGGCCCATGGTTTCGGGGAGCACCGAGGCGTCCCAGATGGTGTCCTGGCCCTCGTCCACCGGGATCGGGTAGCCGAGCACGGTCACCGCGGCGATGTCGTTGGGCGAATCGCCCAGGTAGTCGGTTTGCCAGGCGCTGCCGGCGTGAAAGATGATCACCCGGCTGTAGTCGGAGAAGTGCACGGTGGGATCCTGGTCGGCCGCGAGCAGGGCGTCGCGGTACAGGTACAGGAGCCCCTCGTACCAGTTCTCTTCGTCGCCGTAGTAGGTCATGGGATGGGGCAGTTGGTAGGCTGCGGAATCGCCGTCGGGCTTTACGGTCCATTCCAGTTTGACATGGCCGAAGGTAGCCAGGAAGTTCCAGCGGGCCAGGGCCTCCAGCTGGCGCTCAAAGTAGGTTTTGTCGTGGGGCGGGTCGTAATAGGGGTTGGGCACCTCGCAGCCGGTAACGGAGTCCACGATCGTGGGCGGCTCGCCGTTGTCCGTGAGCCGCATTTTGCCGTTGCCGGTGGTGAGTGGTGTGGTGTCTTCCTGGAATTCCACCCGCAGGGCCAGCACCCGGATGAACAGGGTGTCGCCCCGGGTGTAGAGGCCGGTGCGCCGAAGCCGGCGAAGCGCGCACTCCCGCTGGGGAGGGTGTTGAAGCCGGGCCTGGTGCAGCCGGCGAAGCACCTGCTGCTGGCGTTCCAGAAAGCGCTGGGTCCAGGGCGGGATCGGGCCCGGAGCCCCGGTTCTGGCCGAAAGGAATCCCACGGCGAGCAAAAGACCGGGCCAGAGGAAACGATACGCCGATTTCACAGATCTCAACCTCCTTGAGGGCTTGGTACGAACGCCGTAGATTATACGCCGGAGCAGCGAATGGGCGATTCTGGTAAGGAAATCCTTTTGGCTGTGCGGGTGCGGCCGGCGGCGCGGCGCACCCGCTTGGTGGGCCGTATGGCCGATGGTCGGCTGAAGTTTGAGGTGCAGGCTCCGCCGGAGGGCGGCAAAGCCAACCGGGCGTTGCTGGAGTTTCTGAAAAAGACCTACGGCCTGGAGGCCGAGATCCTCCGCGGCGCACACAGCCGCGACAAGGTGCTCCGGGTACGCGGCCCCCTTCCGCAGGAGTGGCTCCCTTGACGGCCTGGATTCTTCTGGCATTGCTGGCCTGGAACCCCGACCAGGCGGCATACACCTGGGTGCAGCAGCACCTCCGGTCGCCTGCGGCGGATCGGGTGTTCACCTGCTGGACCCGTTCCGCAGACAAGCCGGCCCTTGCAGCCCAGGGGGCCGTGTATTTCGGGTACACCGTGGTGCGGGGGGAACCCGCAAAGGGCCTGGTATTTACAGGGATGGGCATCATTACCGGTGCCGCCGTGTACCTGGTCAAGGGCATGGTGAACCGGCCGCGGCCGACGGGGACCACGAGCCGCTGGAACTCCTCGTTCCCCTCGGGCCACAGCGCCGCTGCCTTTTATGTGGCAACCTTCATAGGCCACGAGTTTCCCCGGTGGCGCTGGCCGTTGTACCTGTGGGCCTCGGGGGTGGCCTTCTCGCGGGTGTATCTCCAGAGGCACTGGCCCAGCGATGTGATCGTGGGGGCGGCGGTGGGCGTCGCCTTCGGCCGCCTGGCGGTGCGCCTCTCAGACCGCTGGACCCTGCAGCCGGTTTGGGCCGTGAATCCGTGAAGTTGTACCCACCCCAACGCCTTCCACGGAGAAATTTCCCGGCGTACGGGGCCCCGGCTCCGCTTTGGAACCCTCTTCCGCCGCAGGGGAAGGGAGAATCGGGGGTGTGGAGTCCCTGCAGGAGACGACGATTCAGGATACGTGGCTCCCGCCGGGGGCGGGACGAATTGGCTTATCAGGGGTGGCCAGCCGTGGAGGTTTTCTGTAGGAGCCGCTTCAGCGGCGATTTCCTTGAATTGTCCGGCTCCAGCTTCAGGATCGCGGCTAAAGCCGCTCCTACCATGGAAGCCAAATTTCTGTGGGAGCCGCTTTAGCGGAGAGGGCTCTTGGAGTGCGGTGCCTCGGCACCGCTTTGAAATCCCCAGAGGTTCCCCGTTCACAAAGGGCATGGCTCCCGTCTAAACAGCACTGCAAGGCTCCACGCCGGAATTCCAGAGCGGCACCCAGGTGCCGCACTTCAAAATTTATCGCGGCTAAAGCCGCTCCTACACCTTGCAGCCCTGCGGGCTGCACCCCCTCCCCTCAATCCCCGCCCACCGGGGGCGGGGACGATTCGTTCGTCGCGGCTGAAGCCGCTCCTACATGAGTTAGGG
>JALXEF010000102.1 GCA_027069855.1 Caldifarciminota bacterium | reverse complement strand
GTGCTGTTGCCCTGGAGTGAGCTCTATCCCCACGGGTTTCCGGCGGGCGCGACCCTGAACCTCGTGGCCATGGTGGTGGGCGGCGACCACGCCACCGGGGGCGACCTGATGCCCAATCCCACAGAGACCACCTTCGGCTTCGGCAGCGCCTACACCGTACGCACCTTTTATCAGGTGCACCTGGACACGGACGGCAACGCCGTGCCGGACTCCGGCACACCGGTCACGGCGCTGGACACCGTGTGGACGGTGCCGACCCAGCCCCTGCGGTTCACCCGGCTGGAACTCCTGCATCGGGTGGTTCGGCCGGGCACGGAGCTGGGGCTTACCGTGGAGGTCAGCGACGCTGCCGACCTCCGCATTACCGTGTACAACGAACGGGGGCAGCGGATGATGGCCCGGTCCTATCCGGGCCTGGAGAGCCACCAGGCCTACACCTGGACCTGGCCGGTGCCCGACTGGCCGGCCGGCATTTACATCCTCCAGGTGATGGCCAACAAGGTGGTGCAGGAAAAGCGGAGCTTCGTCATCCTCAAATAGGCAGGAGGTGTACGATGCGACGAACCGACGGGTTTTTGAAAAAGAACAACCTCGCCCTCCGCTGTCCGGTCTGCGGCCGGGTGGCCGAGTACACGCCCATTGAGTACATGGGCGAAACCGTGGTGTGCAAGCACTGCGGGGCGGCCATGACCTGGCCCCAGATCTTTCCTACCCTGGCCCGGGCCGAGCAGCGGCGGGTTCTGCAAATTCCCTACCTGCGATCCTTCCTGAAGGGTTCCCCGGGTGGGGAACCGGAAACCTAACGGGAGGTGTTCCATGCTCACGCCCTTCAAAAACGAGCCCTTTACGGACTTCACGAAGGAGGAGAATCGCCGACGGATGCAGGAGGCCCTGGCCCGGGTGGAAAGCCAGCTGGGCCGGGAGTACGCTCTGGTCATCAACGGCGAACGGGTGAAAACCCGCGAGACCTTCGTGTCCATCAACCCCTCGGAAAAGGACCAGGTGGTAGGCGTCCTGGCCAAGGCCACCACCGAGGAAGCCGAGCGTGCGATCCAGGTGGCCACCGAGCGGTTTGAATACTGGAAACGCGTGCCGCCCGAGGAGCGGGCGATGGTGCTCCTTCGGGCCGCCACCCTGCTGAAGAGGCGGAAACTGGAGTTCGCCGCCTGGCAGGTATTTGAAGTGGGCAAGAACTGGGCCGAGGCCGACGCCGATGTGGCCGAAGCCATTGACTACCTGGAGTTCTACGCCCGGGAGATGATCCGCTACGCCCAGCCCCAGGAGCTCACCCCCATTGAAACCGAACGGAACGAGTACTTTTACATCCCCCTGGGCCCGGTGGTGGTGATCCCGCCCTGGAACTTCCCGCTGGCCATCATGCTGGGCATGACCACCGCCGCTCTGGTTACCGGCAACACCGTGGTTTTGAAGCCCGCCTCGGACTCGGCGGTGATCGCCTACCACTTTGTGGAACTCATGGAGGAAGCAGGCTTACCGGCGGGCGTGCTGAACCTGATCACCGGGCCGGGATCCACCGTGGGCGACTACCTGGTGGCCCACCCCAAAACCCGGATGATCGCCTTTACCGGCTCCATGGAGGTGGGCAAGCACATCTACGAGCTCGCCGCCAAGGTGCAGCCGGGCCAGATCTGGCTCAAGCGGGTGATCGCCGAGATGGGCGGCAAGGACGCCATCATCGTGGATGAAGACGCCCTGAACCTGGAGGAGGCCGCCGACGCCGTGGTGGCCTCGGCCTACGGGTTCCAGGGCCAGAAGTGCTCGGCCGCCTCGCGGCTCATTGTGACCGAGCCCATCTACGAGAAGTTCGTGGAGATGGTGAAGGAGCGGACCGAGAAGATTGAGATCGGCCCGGCCAAGGACAACTACTTCATGGGGCCGGTGATCAACGCCTCGGCCGAGGCCAAGATCCTGGCCTACATTGAGATCGGCAAGGAAGAGGGGAAACTGGTGACCGGCGGCGAGAAGGCGCCGGGCAACGGCTTCTACATCAAGCCCACCATCTTCAAGGATGTGCCTGAGGACGCCCGCATCGCCCAGGAGGAGATCTTCGGTCCGGTGCTGGCGGTGATCAAGGCCCGCGACTTCGACGATGCAATCCGGATTGCCAACAACACGATTTACGGGCTCACGGGTTCGGTGTTCACGGGGGATCCGCTGAAGATCAAGAAGGCCAAAGAGGAGTTCCACGTGGGCAACCTGTACATCAACCGCAAGTGCACCGGCGCCCTCGTGGATGTACACCCCTTCGGCGGATTCAACATGTCGGGCACCGACTCCAAGGCCGGCGGCCGCGACTACCTGCTGCTGTTCCTGCAGGGCAAATCGGTTTCGGAAAAGTACCGGTAGGGCAAACCCGGAAAGGAATTCGGGCGGGGCCGCGGCGACGCCGCGGCCCCGCCCGAAATTTTCAAAAACCGGAACCTACCGGGCGTTCTTCTGGGCCTGCAGGAAGGCCTCAAAGGCGTGATAGGAACTGCGGACCAGCGGGCCCGAGGCCACATACAGAAAGCCCCGTTTCAGGCCCTCCTCCTCGTAAAACCGGAACTTCTCCGGCGGCACCCATTCCTTCACCGGGTAGTGGCGGGGCGAGGGCTGCAGGTACTGGCCGATGGTGAGCACCTCCACGCCCACGGCCCGCAGGTCGTCCATGGTTTCCAGCACCTCGTCCTCGGTTTCGCCCAGGCCCACCATCATGCCGGTTTTCACCACAATGCGGGGGTTCAGGCGGCGGATGTTCTCCAGCACCCGAAGGGTCTGGTCGTAGGAGGCCCGGGGGTCCCGAACCTCGGGGGTCAGGCGGCGGACCGTTTCAATGTTGTTGCCCAGCACATCGGGTGCTGCGTCCACCACGATCTTCAGGGCCTCCAGGTCGCCCTGAAAGTCGGGGATCAGGCCCTCCACCAGGGTGGCCGGAGACTTGGCCCGAATCCGGCGGATGGTTTCGGCAAACACACTGGCGCCGCCATCCGGCAGATCATCCCGGTCCACCGAGGTCAGCACCACATAGTTCAACTTCAGCCGGGCGACGGCCTCGGCCACCCGGAAGGGCTCGGTGGGATCCACCCGGCCGCCGGGATTGCCGGTTTTCACATTGCAAAAGCGGCAGGCCCGGGTGCAGGTATCCCCCAGGATCATGAAGGTCACGGTGCCGTGGCCCCAGCACTCGCCGATGTTGGGGCACCGGGCCTCTTCGCACACGGTGACCAGCGAAAGTTCACGGGTCAAACGGCTCACCTCGGGAAACTCGCCGGTTCCGGGCCACGGAACCCGGAGCCACGGCGGTTTCCGGCGGCCGTGGAGCTTCTTCAGGTCCTGTTCGGTGTACATGGGGCGCATGGTTGCCTCCTGTTCAGTCCAGTTTTCGGAGGTCGGCGTACTTCAAACTCAGGGTCTTTTTGCCGGTGCGGAACAGCACCTCGGCCTTTCCATCATACACCCTCAGGATCTTGCCCACGCCGAACCAGGCGTGGCGTACCCGGTCGCCGGGCCGAAAGGCCTGCTCCAGGGCCAGCGTTTCGGAGGCCGGAACCGCCTCTCCGGTTTCCTCCTCCCACCAGGGCGGAGATGGCTCCTGGAGCGTTTCGGGCGGCAACTCCTTGAGGAACCGGGAGGGCCGCAGAAACTCGGCACGGCGCAGGCTCCGGCGGTCCACATGGGTCAGGATCACCTCCTCCTGGGCCCGGGTGAGGGCCACATGGAACAGGCGGCGTTCCTCCTCCAGTTCGTCGGGGTCGTAAAAGGCCGAACGGTGCGGGAAAATGCCCTCCTCCAGGCCGGAAATGATCACCACCGGAAACTCCAGGCCCTTGGCCGTGTGCACGGTCATCAGGGTGACGGCGTTCTCCGAGCCGCTCCAATCGTCCACATCGGTGCGGAGGTTGACCTCGGTGATGTACTGGACCAGGGGCACCGGGCCCTCCTCCTCGGTGCGGGCCTCCAGGCTGTTGACCAGCACGGTGACATTGTCCACCCGGGATTCGCCCTGGGCATCGGGATAGGTGCGACGCAGGTACTCCAGGTAGTGGGTGGCCTCCAGCACGGCCTTCAGCGCCTCCAGGGCGCTGAAGGCCCTGGCCTGGATCCGGGCTAAAAGGTGCAGGAAGGCCTCCAGCCCTCTACGGGTCCGGCCCCTGAGGTCCTCCAGCAGATGGTCGGCGGCCTCGGGCAGGGTGAGCCCGGTTTCAGCCGCCAGGGCCTCCAGTTTCTGCAGGGTTTGGGGGCCGATGCCCCGGGGTGGGGTGTTCACGGCCCGGTAAAAGGCCTCCCGATCGCGGGGGTTCACCGCCAGTTTCAGGTAGGCCAGCACATCCTTGATCTCCTTGCGCTCGTAAAAGCGCAGCGTTCCCACCACCTGATGGGGGATCCCGTGCCGGGTGAACACCTCCTCAAAGGGCCGCGACTGGAAGTTGGTGCGAAACAGGATCACATAGTCCGAAAAGGGCCGTTCGGAATCCAGGATGAGGTTGGCCAGGCCCAGGGCTTCGTCCATCTCATCGCCGAAGTGGTACACGGCCAGGGGTTTGCCCTGATCCCTTCGGGTCCAAAGGGTTTTGCCCAGGCGTTGGGTGTTATGGGCCACCACGGCCGAGGCGGCCTGAAGGATAACGCCCGTAGACCGAAAGTTCTCCTGGAGCCGGAACACCCGGGCACCGGGAAAGGTCCGCTGGAAATCCAGTACATTGCGCAGGTCGGCCCCCCGAAAGCCGTAAATCGCCTGGTCTTCGTCGCCCACCACAAACAGGTTCCGGTGCACCTCGGAGAGCAGGGTCAGGATCTCAAACTGGATGCGGTTCGTGTCCTGGTACTCGTCCACCAGGATGTACTGGTACCGCTCGGCATACTGGCGGCGGACCTCGGGGAAGTCGGCGAGCAGGCGGCGGAGGTTCAGCAGGAGGTCGTCAAAATCCATGGCGTTGGCCTCGCGCAGGGCCTGCTGGTAGCGTTCCAGGAGCCGCGCCTCGCGGGGTTCCGGCGCCCGGCGGCCCGTTTTCCACAGGCTGATCCAGTGCACCCAGGCGTTGGGCGTGCGCTCCTCGCGTTCGGCCTCGGTGAGGATCTTGCGGACCACCTGCTTCTGGTCGTCACGGTCGTAGATGGTGAAGGAGGGGCTATAACCCAGCAGGGTGGCCTCGCGGCGCAGAACCTGGGCGGCAAAGGAGTGGAAGGTGCCCAGGAACAGGTGGTCCGGGCGCCAGCCTAAAAGCTGGGCCATGCGCTCACGCATCTCATCGGCGGCCTTGTTGGTGAAGGTCAGGGCCAGGATCCGGTGCTGGGGCACGCCCCGGGCCAGGAGATAGGCGATGCGGTGGGTCAACACCCGGGTTTTGCCGGTGCCGGCGCCGGCGATCACCAGTACCGGGCCGTCGCCTTCCAGCACAGGCCGCCGCTGTTCTTCCGTGAGTTCGGCGAGCAGCCGCTCTATGTCCACGGATCAACCTTCAAGCTTCTCCATCACCCGCCGGGCCAGGGCCTCAAAGGCCTGGGCCACCGGCGAGTTGGGGTGGGTGGCCACCGGGGGCATCCCCTGGTCCGAAGCCTCCACCACCGCGGGATCCAGCGGGATCTGGGCCAGAAGGTCCACGCCCATCTCCCGGGCGAGTTTCTCGCCGCCCCCGCGGCCGAACACATAGATCTTTTCGCCGCAATGGGGGCAAATCAGGTACGACATGTTCTCCACCAGGCCCAGCACCGGCACATCCACCTTGCGCAGCATCCCGATGGCGCGCCGAACATCGGCCAGGGAAACATCCTGGGGCGTGGTCACGGCGATCCCGCCCTTCACCGGAAACAGCTGCACGGCGCTCAACTGAGCGTCGCCGGTGCCCGGCGGCAGGTCCAGGATCAAGTAATCCAGGTTGCCCCATTCCACATCCGACAGAAACTGCTGATAGGCCTTGTGTACCATGGGGCCCCGCCACACGATGGGCTGGCTCTCGTCCACCAGCAGCCCGATGGACAGCACCTTCACCCCGAAGCGCACCACCGGGATGATCTTGCGGTTCACCACCTTGAGTTCGTACTCCTCAATGCCGAAGATCTTGGGGATGGACGGGCCGTAGATATCGCCGTCCATCAGGCCCACGCGTTTGTTCAGGCGGGCCAGCGCCACGGCCAGGTTGGCGGCCACGGTGCTCTTGCCCACGCCGCCCTTGCCCGATGTCACGGCGATGACCTTGCCGATGCGCTGCTCCAGGGCCCCAGGAACCTTGAGGTCCAGGCCCGGCCGTGCAGGGGTTTCCTCCATCACCCGCCAGTCAATGTGCACCTCGGTAACCCCGGGCAACTCGCGCACCTTCTTTTCCAGAACCTCGGGGGTCACCTGATCCTTAAAGGCTGCGGGCACCCGCACCTTGAAGGACACCCGGCCGTTTTCCAGGGCCAGATCCCGGATGAAGCCGAGGGAGACCACATCCCCGTCGCCCACCCGAATCTCGCGCAGCTTCTGGTACAGGGTATCCAAATCCAGCATGGTTTGCACCTCCTCGGAGCGTTGTGGTCTCATAGGATATGGCCGCCCCTTCAGGGCTGCAGAAATCCACCTAAAGGGGTTTTAAAAACCCGGGGGCCGGATCGGCCCCCGGGTGGGAAGGGGTGGAGGGAGAGGGACGGTCAGGTCAAAGGCTCCTCGGTGCCGGGTTTCAACACCTTGATCGGGGTGAACCCGGCCAGGGTCTCCCTGGGGTTCATGAGGTCCACCGCTTCCAGCAGCAGGAGGCCCCGTTCGTTCACGCTGTTCTTCCCGAGGAACCCGGCGGCCCGGGCGGCCTTGAGGGCATCCTGGAACGCCTCCTCCGAAAGGCCGCTCCGCCGGAGGGCCTCCCGAAGGTTCCGGGGCAGGATCCGGATGCGGCGCTCCTTCACATAGAGGGTTCCCACCTCGGCAATGGCCCGGATCACCCGGTACATCAGGGGGTTCACCGGGCTGCCGAAGCCGCGGGGCACACCCGAGAGGGCCGCATCCATTTTCTGGCCGGCCTCGGTTTCCACAATGTTGCCGTCGGGCAGCACCTCAATGAGGTGCCGGGCCTCCAGTTTTTCCAGGGCCCAGTGGATCCAGAGTTCCGGGATCTCGCCCCGGAACAGGTCGTACACCTCCTGCACGGTGATCCCCTGGGCCGGGATCTTCTGGAAGATCTCCATCTCGTAGCGCGAGAGATAGGGCTTGCGCCGGATGTTCTCAGCCAGCCAGGCGTAGAAGTAGCCCGAGGCCGTGGGCTCGGCGGTGCCCACCAGGCCCGCATCCCGGGCCTGCTGCCACCACTCCAGGCCAGGCGCCGAGAAGGTCTTGCGGGTCATGGTGATCGCCTTCACGGCCGTGGAGGGGATTTCCCGTTCCTGCACCATCTGGTCCTGCCACACCAGCTGGCCGAAGTCCGTGATGCGGAACACCTCGCGCCCCTTGTCGTCGTAGGAGGACTCAATGAGCTGGAAAGATTCCAGGCTGTGGAGGGCCTGCCGGAGGTTAAAGTTCTCGTCGTACCAGCGGGTGAGGTCGCGGGCCTCGGCGAAGCGCTCGGCGATCTTCCGGAACTTCTCGGGCATCTCCTGCAGGCGGCGGCCGTACCGCTTCAGGAGTTCGCGGTACTCTTTCACCTTCCGGTCGATCATCTCGCGCCGCAGGTTCTTAAAGGTGGGGGCTTCCTCGGGGTTGCTCTTCGCCTTGTCCCACAGGGCCTGGATGGCCTTGAGCACTTCCACCTCTTCCTGCTCCAGGGCAAAGGACCAAACATCGCGCTCCGGCCGGTCGCGCCAGAGCCGGAACACCTCCAGGGCCCACTCCCCGGCCGGGGTCAGGTTTCCTTCGGCATCCAGGTATCCCAGGCTCTGGAGGGTGGCCCGGGCCGCATCGGTGATGGGTCGGTCGTCGGCCGCATCGGCCAGCACCCAGAGCAGGTCGGAGGTGAGCACATCGCCGGTGCCGAAGCCACCCAGGGCCAGGGTTTGCTTGACCGCCTGGCCCAGCGCCGTAAAGGCGTACACATCGGCCCTGGGCACGCTGTAGGCCACCAGGCGCATGGCCTCCAGCAGGTGTTCCTCATGGGTGCCCGTGGCCAGGAACCGGGCCGGCGCCGGGCCGGTGGGGGTTTTCCGGATCACCTCGGCCAGTTCGGCGGAGATCTCCAGGGCAGGCTCAGCGTTGCGGTAGATTTCCAGCACCTCCCGGCCGGCATCCGAGAGCACGATCCTCTCGCGCTTCTGCTCCCGATTCCACACCCGGGCCGCCAGGCCTCGTTCCATCAGGGTTTCCACGGCCTCGGGCCCCACCTGGCCCGCCCGGTCTGCGGCGTCCAGCAGGGCGATGATCTCGCTGCCCAGCCAGCGCCAGTGCTCGGGCCAGGCCTCGGGCGGCTCCAGGCCGTGGGCCTCTAAGATCACCTCGTCGCCGGTCACTTCCTCCTCCCGCTCGGACCAGGCCTGGGGCCCCTGGGCGTAGAGGTCTCGCAACACCTGGGCCAGGGCCACACCCGCATAGGTAAGGGCGGGCTGCAGGGGGTTGAGATAACGGACCAGCCCGGCGTACTCCAGTTCGGTGAACACCGGTTCCTGGTCCGCAGAAATCCACAGGAAATCCTGTCCCTGTTCTCGGGCTTCCAGGAGCTGTTTCAGGGCAATGGCGTGCTCTTTCCGAATGACCATGGCTTTCCTCCTCAGTTCAGGGCTGCCAGGTGTTTGTCCAAGTGTTCGGCCACTTCGGTTCGGAAGAGTTGCACCGTGGGCACCAGCCAGAGGGCCACATAGCGGTCCTTGCCCTCCCGGTTCTGGCCGAAGAAGGCCAGGGTGAACCGTCCGGTGCCCGTGAACTTGCGCAGGATGTCGCCGGCCTCCCGCAGCGCGCGCCGGAACTTGGGAGGCCAGGAGGCGAAGGGCAGGGCCTTGCCCTCTTCCCCTCGCTTCCGTAGAAACAGGGTGGTCAAGCCACTGGAATGGAACGCCGTGAGCAGGTGGGCATAGCCCCGCTTCTTGAAGAAGGTGAGGAGCAGCAGGGCGGCGGGCAATTCAAACAGCAGGGTCTCCTCGCCGCTCTCGGCGCGGTAAAAGGCCCGTACGACGCCCCGGCGGTCTTCCAGTTGCACCCGCAGGAGCAACCGGGTGGCGCGGGGCATCTCGGATATCACCTCCTGAACCTCGTACCGTTCTCCCGCCTGCTCGTAGATGTCGCCCACCCGGCGGTGCTGGGCTTCGTCGGCCACGAACACCGTGGGCCGGCCGCCCCGCAGGCCCCGGAGCAGGTCAAAGCCCAGGGCCTTCAGGTTCTTGAGCTTGATTTCCACCTCCTGGGGCAGCGGGCCCCACAGTTCCCGCACATAGGTGTGCTCTGCCACCTCTTGCTTCCGAACCAGGTCTTCTACGGTCAAAGGCTTCACGGTTTTTCCTCCTCTTGTTTGGGCAGGCTCAGCCAGCCCGGGGTTTCTTTGGTTTCCGGGAAAACCCAGAGGGGCCAGTGGACCGGGAACACGCCATGTTTGCGGGCCCAGCGCACAAAGGCCGGTTCCCGGCGCAGGGCCAGGGCCCATCCGGGCACGGGATCCGGTTTCCAGGCCCCCAGGCGAAGCAGCACCCGGCCCTCGGTGCGGGTTCGGGCCTTCAATTGCACCAGAAAGGGCACGGCCTGGGGGTAAACCGATCGCGCCCGGCGGATCTCCAGGCTCAGCAGCGCGTCGCCATAGGCCAGAAAGGCCGAAACCTCCTCGGGCCGAAGGGACACCGCCTGTTGGTCCAGATCCACCAAGGTCACCACCTCCCGCGCCCGGTGGTTCTCCGGGGTCACCTCCCAGAGCCAGCGGACCTCAATGCGCCCCTCCAGGGCTTCGGAGTCCGGCAGGCCTGGGATCGCCGGCAGGGCTTCGGGCGCGGCCTCTGGGGGGCCGGCCATAATCCGCTGCACTACCTTTTGCCGCAGGCGGGCGTCCTGTTTCAGGCGCAGGAACCCCAGCGCCTCTTTCCAGGCCCGATGCCACAGCGTCGGCGCCACCCGCGCCCTGCGCGGCGCCACCTCCCGCCAGCTCCCTTCCTCCAGCACGACCGGCGTTTCCAACCGCATCAAATCCTCCAGGTTTCCTTAGCCTATCACTGTCAGATTTTCTTATAAAGCCCGGCCCTCGGAATGTCAAGGAGCGGTGGAATTGCCAGGGGATACGGGAATCATAGGAGGTCTCCTGCGGAAAATCGGGGACTCACCCTTCCGAAACCGGTCTCCAAACAACGCGGGGGGATTTAAAAACCGATGGGATCGGCCCGGAAATACCTTGACCCCCGGGCGGGGAAAACCTATAATTTCCGGCAAGTCGGGGCGTAGCGCAGTCCGGTTAGCGCACCAGCATGGGGGGCTGGGGGTCGGTGGTTCAAATCCACTCGCCCCGACTTTTTCATATGAATCTCACGCGTTTCCGTCTCTGGACGGTTCTTGGCCTCGTCGCCCTCCTGGGCATCGCCTGCAACACCCGCCCCAATCCCCATCAGGTGACCTTCTGGAACTCTATGGGCGGGCCCCTGGGCGATGTGCTGGACTCCATCATCACCCTGTACAACCAGCAGGCCGATCTGCCGGTGGTGTCCGTGAACATGGGCAGCTACGGCACCCTCTCCCAGAAACTCATGGGCGCCGTGGCCTCCAACCGGCCGCCTGTGCTCGCGCAGGTGTACGAATCCTGGACCTCGGAACTGCTGGAAAACGGCAAGATTGAGCCCTTTGAAACCTTCGCCCGCCGCTACATTGAAGATTCGGTCATGGCCGACATCTGGCCCGTGCTCATTGAGGACAATGTCTTTGACGGCCAACTTGTGACCTTCCCCTTCAACAAGAGCGTGCCCGTGTTCTACTACAACCGCGATCTGTTCCGGGAATACGGCATCGACTCCTTTCCCCGAACCTGGGACGAGTTCCGCCAGGTGGCCAAACGCCTCACCATCGACACCGACGGCGACGGCACCATTGACATCTACGGCACCGCCTTTCCGGTGAGCGTGTGGTGGTTCCTCACCATGCTGTACCAGAAGGGCGGCAAGGTGATTGAAGGGGATTCCATCGTGCTGGATTCGCCGGAGGCCCGGGAGGTGCTGCAGTACATGGTGGACCTTATTTACCGGGACTCCTGCGCCTACCTGACCACCGGCTACCGGCATCAGAACGACTTCGCCACGGGCCATGTGGCCATGATCTGGGGCACCATCGTGTCCTACGCCTTCATGAAAAAGGCGATCCACTTTGACCTGGGGGTGGCGCCGGTGCCGAGCTTCGGCAAACCTCTCGTGGTGGTGTCCGGCACCAATGTGGCCATCTTTAAGGGCGTGACCCCGCAACAGCAGGAAGGGGCGGCCCGGTTCGTCCGCTTTTTCCTCAAGCCCGAGATCCAGGCCCTGTGGTCGGCCGGCACCGGGTACATTCCGATCCGCCGGAGCGCTTTGGATCAGCCGCTGCTTCGGGACTTTCTGAACCAGGTTCCCGGAATGCGGGAGGGCATGTTGCAACTGGAACACGCTACCTTTGAACCCCGGGATCCCATCTGGTTCACCGGCCGGCGATACCTGTCCACCGAGGGGCTGGAGCCGGCCCTGCGGGGCGTGCTGTCCGTTGAAAAGGCCCTGGAACGGGCCACCCGGCTGCTCCAAACCGAACTGAACCGCCGGAAACGCCTGGAGCGCCGTCTGAAGCGACGCTGACCCCCACGCATGGTTTCGCGCATCACCCATGCCCTGCAACGCCTTCGGCGGCAGCTGGTGTGGCAACACCTGCGGCTCTTCGGTTTTTCGCTGCTGGGCCTCTTTTTCCTGCTGACCCTGCGCTTTGACACTTCGCTGCTCCTGTTTCCGATCCCCGACCTGGCCCCTCCCACACCCCTGCGCATCCTCGGTGTCGGGCTGGCTGTGGCGCTGCTCGTGGCCCTGAACATGACCGGCTACTTCGCCCCCGGCGTGCACTATCTGGAGGATCACGAAACCCTGGCCGGGGTGCCGGTGGCGAGGCTCAGGGAACAGGCCCGGGAACTGGCCCGCCGCCTGGGGCTGAGGCCGCCCCATTTCCGGGTGGCCGCGCTGGAATCCGTGCCCTACCTGGCCGTTCTGGACCGACCCGGGAGCCGCGACGACCTCCTGCTGGTGCCCACCCATCCGGAAATCCTGAACCATCCCCAGGACCTGCAGGCTGTGCTGGCCCACGAAGTGGGCCATCTCTGGGCCCATACCGGCCTTCAGAATACCCTGCGGGTGGTGTACCGGGCACCCCTGCGGGCCCTGGAACTCGCCGGATACGTGCTCATCTACGCCGCCTACCTTGCCCAGGTGGGGCCCCTGCTTTCCCTGTTTCCGGCCCTTCTATACGGCCTGCTCTGGCACCGGCTCACCCGGCTGCTGGTCCGGGCCACCTACGGCCGCTGGAACACCGAGTTGTCCTATACCAACGAGTTCCTGGCCGACACCGTGGCCCTCAAACTCCTGGGGCTGGAAGCGGTGGCCAACATGCTGGTTCGGGTGCACTTCCGGATCCTGGTGCAGGTGATCCTCACCGACCTGGCGCGCTACCTGGAAACCCTGGCCCCTTACATAGGGCTGGACCCCAAAGCCGTGGCTTCGGAAGCCGGAGCCCTCCTGCAACAGGCCCTTCGGCAACACCCCTACAGCGTGGAGCAGGCCGGCCGCCGGCTACTCCTTGGATTCTTAGAGGTCTTCGGCGAACCCCTGGGGCTGGATCCCCGGGCGTTGCAGGACCTCCCGGCCAAAGAAATCCTGGCCCGAATCCTGGAGCGGGTGCCTCGTCGCCAGCGATTGTCTCTGGCGTTCCAGACCCCGGCCACGCTGCTGGTTCTAAACGAACCCGGGCCCGAGCGGTACGACGTGTACCCGCCCTACGGCCAGCTGGATCCCGGGGAACTCCGCCGCCTGGTTCGGCAGGCCCGCGAAGCCGGCCGGATCTCCATTGCCGACCTGCCCTCTGACACCCATCCTTCCATCCTGGCCCGGCTTCGGCACCTGCTGGCCGTGGCCGGCTGAGCCCTTCAGCCCACCTCCGGCAGGTGTTTCAGGGCTTCCTGGATGGCCTCGTCGCGGGCCTCGCTGGCCTGCAGGTTGCCCTTCAGGTAATCGTCGTAGGCGGCCAGGTCAAAGTGGCCATGGCCCGACAGATTGAAGAGGATCACCCGGCGCACGCCCTCCTCCCGGGCCCGCAGAGCCTCGTCGCGGGCCACCTTGATGGCGTGGGCGGACTCGGGTGCCGGCACAATGCCCTCGGCCTGTACGAACTCGTGGGCCGCCTGGAACACTTCCACCTGCTGCACAGCCACGGCCTCAATGTACCCTTCGCGGTACAGCAGGGATACCAGCGGGGCCATGCCATGGTACCGGAGGCCGCCGGCGTGCACCGGGGGCGGCATGAACCGGTGGCCCAGGGTGTACATGGGCAAAAGCGGCGTAAGCCCTGCCGTGTCGCCGTAGTCGTAGGCGTACACGCCGCGGGTGACCGAGGGCGCGGCCCGGGATTCCACGGCGATCACCCGGTACTTTTGCTGGCCCTCGCGGAGCATCTCTCCGATGAAGGGAAAGGTGAGGCCGGCGAAGTTGGAGCCGCCGCCGATGGCACCAATCAGGATGTCCGGGGCCTCGCCCACGAGTTCCATCTGCTTTTGGGCCTCCAGGCCGATGACGGTCTGGTGCAGCAGCACATGGTTCAGCACACTGCCCAGGCTGTAATGGGTATCCGGGCGGCCAGCGGCGTCCTCCACGGCCTCGCTGATGGCGATACCCAGGCTGCCGGGGCTCTCGGGGTCCACCTTCAGGATGCGGCGGCCCGCTTCGGTTTGGTCACTGGGGCTGGGGATGACCTCAGCGCCGAAGAGTTCCATGAGCACGCGGCGGTAGGGCTTCTGCTCAAAGCTCACGCGCACCATGTACACCCGGCATTCCAGGTCAAAGAGGCGGCTGGCAAAGGCCAGGGCGCTGCCCCACTGGCCGGCGCCGGTTTCGGTGGTGAGCCGCCGCACGCCCTCCTCGCGGTTGTAAAAGGCCTGGGGCACCGCCGTATTGGGCTTGTGGCTGCCCACCGGGCTTACGCCCTCGTACTTGAAGTAGATGTGGGCCGGGGTCTGGAGCACCTGTTCCCAGCGGCGGGCCCGGATCAGGGGCGTGGGTCGCCACAGCCGGTACGCCTCGCGCACGGGCTCGGGGATGTCCACCTCGCGGTCGCGGGAGACCTCCTGCTCAATAAGGGCGCGGGGGAACAGCGGCGAGAGGAAGTCCGGGCCGATGACCTCGCCGGTTTGGGGGTGCCGGGGCGGTTCCGGCAGCACCGGCAGATCGGCCACCAGGTTGTACCACCGTTTGGGCAGGTCCTGCTCTGACAGCAACACCTTCATAGCGAACCTCCTTTTGAGGGCGGGACCGGATCCCCGGTGCCCGCAGGGTTTGTCGGCCGGTTCGGGCCATAAAAAACGGCCCCCGGTTCGTAGGAACCGGGGGCCGGTAGCGTGCCGTTTCCGGTGGCCTCAGCAGACGCCACCCGGACCCCCGCGCCTGGGCCACCACCAGCTGCCCATCGCCTGGCGCAGAGAGCGGGTCCGTTGCGTCTGCCGTTCCATCAGGCGTTTATGGTGGGGTGGCTTCCGAGAAAAGTCAAGCAGAATCCACCCCCACCTCAATCCTCCCCCTGAGGGGGAGGAAGATGTTGAACGACAGCGGCTTAGAGGTGACCCTGAGGTTAGAGATGATCTCGGGAAAGGAAGCTGTTGGAGGACGGGAGAACTCCGTAAGCACGCTGGGATAGGGTAAGCCACGGACCAGGGAGCCGGGTCTCTTGCAAGCTTCCAGAAAACGCTCTGCCCTACCGCGCCAGGCGGAGGCCGAGGGAGACGGTGCGGGGTGGGCCCAGGTGGGCCGGGTTCTTGGCGTAGTCCTCGGTGCACACTCCAACGCCGCCGTACTGCCCGGGATCCCAGGGGTCGCCGGTGCGGGAGTACACGAACCGGGCGTTCCGGTGGTTCGTGGCGTTCTGCACCACCAGGAAGGCCTCCAGCCGATGGCCCAGCAGGTGCACGGCCCTTTGCAGCCGCAGGTCCAGGCTGAAGGTCGGCGGCATCCGGGCCGAGTTCTCTTCCACCACCACGCCTGGAGGCGCGTAGGGCGTGTACGGCAGGCCCGTGGCAAACCGGAGGTTGACCCCCGCGCGGAGGCCCAGGGGCAGGCGGGTTTCCAGGGCCATGCTCAGAGCGTGCCGCCGGTCAAAGTCCAGGTAATACTCCCGGATGGCCTCGGGCTGGCCGGTGTAGGCGTCGTAGAAGCCCTGCAACGGAAACGAGCGGTTGCCCCGGGCCACCTGCAGGGTATAGGAGATCTGGAAGCCCAGGCCCTGGTGGAACCGGCGGCGCAGCGTGAGGTCCAGGCCCCGCACCGAGGCGAAGTCGGCGTTGACGAACAGGGTGTACTCGTAGGGGAAGGCGCGGTAAATCTTGGTGGACAGCAGGTCCCAGATGTCCCGGGCGTAGAGCGTGAGGTCCAGGTTGTACTGCTCGCCGAGACCCAGAGCCAGGCCGAGTTCGTAGGCCACGGTGCGCTGGGGTTTCAGCGCCGGATTCCCCAGGATGGCGAGTTGTGCGGGCAGGCTGTCGGGATCCAGGAACTGGGGGTTTTTGTAGGCGGCCTCGTAGGGCGGTCGCTGGAAAAAGTGGCCGTAGGCGAAGTGCAGCACCGCGTTTTCCGACAGCGGATAGGCGAACCCCAGGCGGGGCGAGAGTTGCCAGCGGGCCGGGGCCCATACCAGGGGCGAATGCGGGTCTTCGGGGTCCTGCCACGTCCGGGCCCGGGGATCGAACTCCCAGAGGTCCCCGAAGAAGCGCACCTCGCCCCCGAGCTCACCGCCGAAGAGCACGAACGTCCCGCGCCGCTGGTCGAAGGCGAACCCCGCCCTCGAACGCGCCGCCGGTCCCTCGGCGTCGAGGAGCGTCACCCGGTTCGCGCGGACGTCGAGGATCGCGGTCCGGCTCGAGGGAATCCTCCGATC
>JALXEF010000101.1 GCA_027069855.1 Caldifarciminota bacterium | reverse complement strand
CTCCCATCTCCTGTCAACCGGTGTCCCACCGCCGATGCTGAACACCCTGTATTCTCCGCCCCTTGCTTCTAAAACCTTGCCTGCTCAGATATCCCAACTTCTTCACACCTTGTTTCCGCCGAAGGTTTTTAAATTTCGGTTTGCACGGTGCCTGAGCCTGGGCACAAGACTTTGGATTTTCTGTTGACACGGGTAAATCCAAGAAAGGGCACCTCTGCAGCAAAATCCACCCTTTGGAAGGGCTTCATTTTGAAGGTATGCCCACTTACAGTTGGGTTCAAACAATTGCCCGAATCTGCAGGAGGATCAACGCCCATGTCTCTCGGTCCTGATGGGCAACCGGCCGATCAATCCCCGGTCTACATGGCAGGCTCTCGTCTTGGTGGGATATCTTTTTCCGTTTTTCGTCGGAAACCTTTAACGGTCGGTTTACTCAGGCCTCTGCCAGTTCATTAAGCAAACGGCCTGTAAGGAAACCAGCCCGCTACAACACCACCCGCAGCGGCCCGCCGCATCCAGAGCCTGGTACAAGAAGGGCATGTACTCTACCCGGCTGTCACCCGGGGGCAAACAAGTGGCAAAGGAAACGGCCCGCCTGCTCGCCGGCCGCGGCCTCACCCTCAACCCCGAAGACCCCGACCTCCTGGCCCTGGTTTCGTGACCCCTTCACATCTGCACCAATGCCCCGGCACAACCCACTCAAGGCATCGGATACGGAAAACCCGCAGCGCCGAGGAAAGAGGATAACATCTCCTTCGTTTTCAGAAGGTATGACCTCCCTTCAGAGACGATACTCACATGGATAGAAAACATTATCCGCTAAATCGCAGAAACTGCTGTAAGTTTATGTTTTAAAGAGACTAACATTCGTTATTATATCTATAGATCTTGTCAAATTTTTCCTCATTATGAACTTGCAGAATCTAATTACATAATTTTTGACTTGAGTTCACAACACGGCTGTTCACAGCAAAGGTGGTCACGGCCCTCCGCAGAAACCGTCGAGGAAAAGCAGTTCATGACGGCTTCTACGCCCGAGGGGACGAAGGTGCCCTCTTTCCACGCCGCGGCGTTGTTAACTAAGATATCCACCGGCCCGAAGACCGCTTCAACCTGGTCGAATAGCCAGGGGAATGGTCTCTGGATTAGCAAGGTCAGCTTCCCCCACGCCGCGGACTGCCCGCCCCTTCGACGAATCGCGTCCAGCACCTCGTCTGTGGTTTTGCCCCGCTGGACCTGGTAGAAAGCCGGTCCGGGACTGCGCGGCTGTTCCGCCCCTTTAGGGGTCTTGGGGAAAACGGAAGAAGTGAAGGAACACGCGCGCCCTATGCCGCTAATGTCCTAGCCGTGGCCTCGCCGATTCCGTAGGGGTTGTTGGCACCGGTAATCAGCACTACCTTGCTCGTCAGTCCGAGGTAAATCATGGTCTCACCCTCTCGATCAACGTCTCAAGACACCAAAAGGAAGACATGCGAACGATAGCATCTGCGACCCTGTGTCACCTCCACGAGTCACTGCTGGTGCACGATTTTAGGCCAAATTTTCTCAAAGTATTCTTAGCGGTGAAGCCTCATCTGCTGAACATTCTGTTGGGAGAAATTCTTTGAAAATCTCTACCGCTCAATCTACAACTCCTTTGATCATCAAAACATTACGGACACCGATGTCCTGAGCAAACTGTTTGAGATCATACCGCCGCAGATAACATGCCAACCGGTGATCTCCAATAAAAGATTTAAACATCTCAGCATATAACCACCCAATACGATGGTAATACACTTCATCAGTTCTAATGGTGTCTTGAGAAAGTAGATTCAACACTTTTGCTGAAACGACTTGCACTCCAAGTGGTGAATAGAGGAACACATAAGCATTTGGAGTAATAGAAAGCATATTTCGGACCTGAGAACGTAAACGAGGATCTCTTACAATAACCACATCCTCGTTGAACTCATTTTTTCTTACCTCTCCCACTTTAGCTTGGGCGAGATAAGCTTTCGTTACAACATGACCTCTTCGTTCAAATCTTACTACCCCCGCTAAATCTGCCCCGATTTCTTTTTCTTCTCTTTTTTTAAAAAGATACACCCAAAAATGCACACCATTTATTACTTTCTCATCCAAGCGTTCCTTCACACCATCCATTAAATGTAAAGTAAATTCTGAAGCCAACTGAGCCGTAATATTTTCTTCTCGACCTCTTAGCTCCCAACCATGCATCGACAAAATCCTCTGAACAGCGTTTTCGGCAGATGCCTCTATGGCCTCTGCAACAGATTTTATTACTCTATGATCTTTCAGCATGACGAGATTTCGTTACCAGATAACTTGAGCGCTCTACGATAGCGACAACGGCATGGCGTCGCCATCCATGAGCCATCGTGGGGACAAAACCTTGGCCCAGAATTCCTCTCAAATTTACTGGACGCACAGTTGGATAAGTATGCCTATTGCCGATCAATATCCTCCAACACCCGCTTGAAGCCTGGGTGAGTTCCCCTACACCTCTTACCATACTGTTCGAAGGCTCAATCCGAACAATCGTAAACCCCAGGGAACCACTCTGTCGTGACAAAGAAGGCATCGCCCACAGTTTGGCTCCATTTCCCCTCAGGGTAGAAGTAAAAAAGCAGTCCATGTGTGCATTATACAGCATTTTCGGGTGGATTTTCTCTTGAGGTAACGAGGTGGTTTTAACTCCCGATAGAATCTGTCTCCGGGGCATTTCCCAACTTATTCACCTGTCTTGCCCTACTACATCTTCCCTCATCATCCTGCATGCCTGGCGAAGCCGCGCCCGCCCTGCATAAGGTTGGGCGTCAATCGGACTGTGCCGCCAGCCACACCGCGGCTTCCTGGGCCAGTTTGGCTCCGATATGGGGGAGCGAACGCAGCCCCTCGGCCCCGCGCTGCCGGTAAAGGGCCAGCACATCGCCGGCATAGTCCTCCACAGACCACGCCGCCTTGCGGTAGGCCCATACCCGGTGCAAGGGCGCTCCCATCAACTCCAGGGCATAAGCCCGGAGGTGAAAGTGCTCGGCCAATCGCTTGTTCCACGCCCGCGGCCCAGGGACCACATAGCGAGGCAGCCGGTCCTGCACGCCCTCCCTCTCGCAGATCTCCCGGACGATTCGTCCCAAACGGGCGGTATACGCTCGCGGGGGCTCATGGACCGGCTTTCCTTCATGCCAGCGATACAGATCGCGCCAGGCGGGCTCCAGGTGGGGCCAGTGTTTCTGAACCACGCGCAAGGTGCGTTCGGCCTGGACACCGTCCATGCTCAGCGTGCCCGCCAGCACCACCGAGGCTCCGTGGTCTTTGGCCGCCCGAATCACATCGCGCAGGGCTTCTTTCTCGTCCGAAATGAAGGGAAACACGGGCATCAAGGCCAGCCCCACGGGGATTCCATGCGAGGCCAGCGTGTCCATCAACGCCAGCCGACGATGCAGGCCGGGGCTCCTGGGTTCAAAGGCGCGCTTGACCTGGGGGTTCAGGCTGCTGATGCTGACGAAGACGAAAACCCAGGATTTCTTGCCGATCTCCACCAGCAGGTCGACATCGCGGGCCAGCAGGGGCGAGCGTTCAATGACCAGCAAAGGAAAGCCGTATTCCAGTACCACTTCCAGCATCTGGCGGGAAAGGCGATAGCGCGTTTCGGCGGGTTGTTGCCAATCGCCACAGGACAGGATGTCCTTTTCCAGCCGGGCCAGTTCCCGACGCAAACGCTCGACCGCGTTGATTTTGACGCGAATGTGGGTGTCGAACCGGTCTGGGTCGAGAGAGGGCAGATACCTCTGGCCGCGCAGGTAGCAGAACTCACACCCGCTGCGGCAACCCACATACGGGGTGGCGCTGTACTTGTCCCAAAACCAGGGATCCACCCGTTTGTGGACGTTCACGATGCGTCGTGTCCGGTACTCCTCAAAGAGCAGTTCCACGATCTTTTGGCCTTATGCGTCGAAACGCGCCCGCAAATGGGAGGGCAGATAGGTCACGGCCTTTCGGACCATCAAGGCCCGCGGCTGCTTTCCCTGGCGCAACTGGGTTTCCAGCCAGTGGGCCGTGAGTTCCGGGTAGTAGCGCCCCAGGGTCTTCAGCCCCCAGCCGATGCCCTTGAGCGCCCGGGTGTCCCTTTCCTCCAGCAGGGGTTCGAGGAACTGCAACAGGATTCGCGCCCGGGGAAGGGCATTCGGTTCTCCTTTGGTGCGTTTTGCCCAGGTATGGACCGCCACCCCCACGGTGCGGCGCACCCACGGGTTGGCATCGTCACGCCAGGGCGCAAGCAAGGCGAGGGAGCGGTCGAAGGCCCGGAGGAGCGCGGTTCCCGGAATCCGCTCGCCAAAGATATCGCATGCATACCACACATCGGCCTGAACGATGTACGTCCGTGTGCGCCGGAAAACGGCCTCCGGCTTTTCGGGCAAGTATCTTTGCAACGCTGCCGCGATGATCACCCAGCCCCCTTCCGAACGGGTGGCCGCGATGCGATCCAAAAAAAGCGCCATCCCTCCCAAGTCGTCCAAGGCCATGGCTCTCCCGATGTGTTCCAGGTGCGGAAAGGGGATTCGTCGGCCCAGGACCGGCGTCAAAAGCCCAAAGGCTTCGTCCTCCCGCCCTTGCTTCAGATAGGCGCGAACGGTGGCGCCCAGTTCAACGGCCTCTCGCTTTCGCATCATACCCCCTTTGCCGGAAAGGGCATCCTCCCGAACGCTTCCTTTTCCCGCAGCGTTGCCTTCATCAAAGATACAGGACAGAACACCTGCCGCTGCAGAATAGCGGTGGGCGTGGGGCTCCATCAGCGGCGGAAGAGCCGGGGGCCGAGCATCCCCACCCGCCGCCGGTACTCCCGGTAAGCCTCGCCGAAATGCGCCTCTAACCAGCGCTCCTCCTTCCCAATCAGGCGGCGGAAGACCCCGGCCATCCACACAGGTACCGTCAGGCCGCATACCGACCCCAGGGCCACCACTACTCCGGGCACGATGAACACGATCCACGCGCCGTACATGGGGTGCCGCATGAGCGCATAGACGCCGCGGGTACACAATGTTCCCCGGCGGTAACACTGCCGGAACTGCACCACAGAAGCCCCAAAGACCAGCAGGCCCACCAGGGTCCAAACCCCTCCCAGCGTGAGGTTCACCCACCGCGAGCCGAGCGTAAAGGTCGGGTTCTCCAGCCAGCCGTACTGGATCAGGAGCATCACCGCCGCAAAGATCAGCGACAGCGCGACAAAACCCGGCCCCACACCGAACTTCCGAAAGTCCAGGTGCATCCCGTTTCTCCGCAGAGCATCAAATGAAACTACACCCCTCACAACAGCATACGCGTTTATGCCAACGGTGGCAAATACAACGGGGAAACCGGGAATGAAGATCGGATCGGGAAGTCGGCGCGCTACATCCGAAGGTCAGGAGGATGCCGTGCCCACCACCATCATCTCCACATCCTCTATGCCCAGGGGCTGTCCCTCAAACCTTCCGGGGGCGCAGCCGCAAATCCGCACATCCTCAAACCCGGCCATCTCAAACAACATCCGGATCTCCGAGGGAATATACAGCCGCTCTTCCTCCTTGAGGGGTGTCCCCTCCCAGTCGGGCGGGGTTTTCCATCTCTGGATGCCTTCCAGGAAATTGAACCGTTCATCGCCCTCCTGCCACCGGCGATAACGCCTCAAGCCGTTGAAAGTGGTCAGCACGAACCTCCGCTTCGGCTTGAGCAACGCCCGCACGCTCTTTAGAAACGCCAGGTCCTCCCTCCACCCTCCCAGCACGCCCAGGCCCGACTCGCAGATGGAAATCGCACCGTCAAAGGCCTCCCTTTCGTCCAGGAGCCT
The DNA here is from genome assembly GCA_027069855.1 of Caldifarciminota bacterium. Classification (GTDB taxonomy): domain Bacteria; phylum Hydrothermota; class Hydrothermia; order WGAB01; family WGAB01; genus WGAB01. The sequence goes on along the minus strand of JALXEF010000101.1, from coordinate 10,210 downwards.
CTCCAAATCCGCAAGGCTTCCCTGCAAGAAAACAACCTGGACGCCGGCCTCCCGGGCGCGTTGCCGGGCCACCCTCAGAAGCCACGGCGAAATGTCAATCCCCACCACCCGGTACCCCCGCAACGCAAATTCAATGGCATGGCGGCCTGCGCCGCAGCCGAGGTCCAGCACGCGGTCTCCGGGCTCCAGTCCCAGAATCTTCTCAAGGAAATTCACCTCCCAGGGCGTTCCGGGCAAAAGCACCCGATCCATGTGCTCCAGCGACCTCTCAGCGAACCGCCGATCCTCCCACGGACTCCTCACCGATGCGTCCTCCTCACCGGGCCTTCCATCCGGCACCACCCAACAACTGGCCCGGATTCCGACCGTGTTCCCCTGGCAGCGCAGAATCTCTCAAGTAAGCCAACGGGGCATTCACTACCTGTTTCAACACCACCGCCCGAAGCTCCGGACAAAGGGCTTTACGGGGTACCACATCCACAGGACACCCAAAGATTTCTTCCAGATAAACACCGATCTCGCGCACCTTATAGCGCCGCTTTAACTCCGGCTTCAAGGCCTCCAGCCTCGCCAAGATCTCCTGAAGGTTCATCGCAGCCCAATTATAGCCCATCCCCCGAGGGCACCGTTCGGTTGTACACTATACGCCTGGAGCAAGAGAGAAGGACAGGACGATGAAACAGCCTTTGCAGCCGACCTCAGCGGTGGAACGGCGGGCCCTGGCCCGCAGCGGCTTTGACCAGTTGCGATACCCCCCGACCGAGAAGATCGGGGTGCTCATCGTGGACAACTTCCCCGACCTCGGCCGGATCACCGCCCTGCGGTTCCTGGAATGGGTGCAGGAGAACCCCGAGGGCGTCATTTCCCTCCCCACCGGCAAAACCCCGGAGTACTTCATCAAGTGGACCCAGCACTTCCTCCGCACCTGGGACGAGCCCGAAACCCGGAAAACCCTGGAAGAGTTCGGCCTGGACCCCGGCCGGAAGCCCAACCTCCGGGGCCTCACCTTCGTGCAGATTGACGAGTTTTACCCCATTGACCCCCACCAGCCCAACAGCTTCTACTACTATGTGCACCGCTTTTACCTGAAGGGCTTCGGCCTCGACCCCAACAAGGCACTGCTCATTGACGCCACCAAGATCGGCCTGCCTCCGGGAATGCGGCTGGAGGAGGTGTGGCCCGATTACGCCGTGGACCTGAGTTTGCGGTTCCGCCAGCCCCGTACTCGCCTGGAACGGCTCCAGAAACAGGTGCTGGAGGCTGTGGACGAGTGGTGCCAGCGGTACGAAGAGAAGATCCGGGCCCTGGGCGGCATCGGCTTCTTCCTGGGCGGCATCGGGCCCGACGGCCACATCGCCTTCAATGTGCGGGGGTCGGACCACTTTTCCACCACCCGGCTCACCTATACCAACTACGAAACCCAGGCGGCGGCCGCCGTGGACCTCGGCGGCATTGAGATCGCCCGCCGGCGCCCGGTGATCACCATCGGCCTGGCTACCATCACCTACAACCCCGAAGCGGTGGCCATCATCTTTGCGGCGGGTGAGGCCAAGGCCCGGGTGGTGCGCGACGCCGTGGAAGAGGAGCCCCATATCCGGTATCCGGCCACGGCCCTGCACAAACTGCCCCACGCCCGCTTCTTCATCACCCAAGGTGCCGCCAAACTCCTGCGGGAACGCCGGCTCCACTGGCTGCGGCAACAGGACCCCTGGCCCCCGGAAACCGTGGAACAGGTGGCCGTGGACCTGGCCCTGGAACGCCGAAAGCGCCTCGTCCACCTCACCAAAGAGGACCTCAAAACCGACGCCTTCGGCACCCTGCTGCTCCAGCGCATCGCCCCTCGCCCGCTTTCCGAGGTGCTCCAGGACCTCCGGCAAAACTTGGAACAGAAGATCGTGCGCGGCATGACCCTCCGCAAGAACACCACCTTCCTGCACACCGCCCCCCACCACGACGACATCATGCTGGGCTACCTGCCCTATGCCGTGCGCCACATCCGCGACGCCTCCAACCGCCATGTGTTCGCCTACATGACCTCCGGGTTTACCGCCGTGTCCAACACCTACGCCCTGGACATGGTGCGGAAACTCCAGCGATTTCTGGAGGCCCGACGATTCCAGGCCCTGTGGGACGAGGGCTACTTTGACCCCGCCAATGTAGAGGGACGGAACCGGGATGTGTGGCAATACCTGGACGGCATCGCCGCCCGGAGTGTCCCGATGAAGGAAGAGGGCGAGGCCCGCCGCCTCCTGCGGAACCTGGTGGAACTCTACGGCGTGGACTCCCTGGAACAGGCCCAGCGGCGCGTGGAACTCCTGGCCGCCTACTTTGAGAGCCAGCCGCCGGGGGTCAAGGACCGGCCGGATATCCAGCGGTTCAAGGGCATGATCCGCGAGTGGGAGGCCGACTGCCTGTGGGGCTACCTCGGCTTCAGCCACGATGCCGTCAAACACCTGCGCCTGGGCTTTTATACCGGCGACATCTTCACCGAAGAGCCCACCATCCCCCGCGATGTGATGCCCATCGTCAACCTGCTGCGGGAGGTGCAGCCCGATGTGGTCACCGTGGCCTTTGACCCCGAGGCCAGCGGCCCGGATACCCACTACAAGGTTCTCCAGGCCATCGCCGAGGCCCTGAAGATCTACGAGCAGGAATCCGGCCGCCACGACCTCGTGGTGGTGGGATACCGCAATGTGTGGTACCGGTTCCATCCCTCGGAGGCCAATGTCTTTGTGCCCGTGTCGCTCAACATGTTCGCCGTAATGGAAAACGCCTTCATGAACGCCTTCGGCTCCCAGCGGGCCGCTTCGTTCCCGAGTTACGAACACGACGGCCCCTTCTCAGAACTGGCCCAGAAGATCCAGGTGGAGCAGTACCAGAAACTCAAGCGCCTGCTGGGCCGCGAGTTCTTCCACGGCCACACGAGCCCCTTGATCCGGGCCACCCGGGGTCTCGTGTTCCTCCGCGAAATGAGCCTGGAGGAGTTCTACGCCTACGCCCGCGAACTCAAGAAAACTACGGAAAATCGGTAGGTCGTGGGCTCCTTTGCTATGCCACCGGGCAGCGGCCTTGACCGCGGCCGAATTTCTCCCCACAATTAACCTTGATGAGCCACAAACCCTCTACACTGGGTGAAATCCTGGCCCGCTTCACGGCCGAAGGTGAACTCTACGAAAAACTGCCCGACCGTAAGGTGCGCTGCCTCGCCTGCGCCCACCGGTGCGTGATCTTCCCCGGGAAACAGGGCATTTGCAAGGTGCGGTTCAACGATCAGGGAGTGCTGCGGGTTCCCTTCGGCTATACGGCAGGCATTCAAATTGACCCCATTGAGAAAAAACCCCTGTTCCATGTGTTGCCCGGCACCGACATCCTGACCTTCGGCATGCTGGGCTGCAATTTCCACTGCCCCTTCTGCCAGAACTGGATCACCTCCCAGGCCCTGCGGGACCCGGTGGCCGGCACCGTGCCCCAGCCTGTTACGGCCCAGGCCATGATCCAGCTCGCCCTGAAGTATGGGGCCCGGGCCGTGGCCAGTTCCTACAACGAACCCCTGATCACCGCCGAATGGGCCGTGGCCGTGTTCAAGGAGGCCAAGAAATACGGGCTCAAAACCGCCTTCGTTTCCAACGGCTATGCCACACCGGAGGTTCTGGAGTACCTGCGGCCCCATCTGGACGCTTGGAACATTGATCTCAAGACCTTTCAGGACAAAAACTACCGCTGGCTGGGCGGCACCCTGAAGCCCGTGCTGGAAACCATCCAGCGGGTGCACGAGATGGGCTTCTGGCTGGAGGTCACCACCCTGCTGGTACCGGGGTGGAACGACTCAGAGGAGGAGATCCGGCAAATCGCCCGGTTCCTGGTATCGGTTTCACCCGATATCCCCTGGCACATCACGGCCTATCACCGGGACTACCGGATGACCGAAGGGCCGGAGAGCACCCCGCCGTCGGCCCTGCTCCGGGCCGCGGAAATCGGCCGGGAGGAGGGCGTGAAGTTCATTTACCTGGGGAACCTGCCCGGCCTGGTGAAAACCTACGAGAACACCTACTGCCCCCGGTGCGGGGCGCTGCTCATTGAGCGGATCGGCTACCGGATCCTGCGCCAGGAGATCGGCCCGGACGGCCGCTGCCCCCATTGCGGGGAGCCCATCCCCGGCATCTGGCACTAAGCCAGGGTTTCCGGCACTTCCACGAACACCTGGCCGTTTTCCACAATCACCGGAAAGGTTTGCACCGGAAGCACGGCCGGCAGGCTGAGGGGACGGCCCGTGGCCAGGTCAAAGCGGGCCCCGTGCCAGGGACATTTCACGCAGCACCCGTCCACAATTTCGCCCTCAGATAGGGGGGCGTCTTCGTGGCTGCAGCGGTCCTCCAGGGCATAGAACCGGCCGCCGACCCGGAACACGGCGATCCGGAGGTCTTCGGAAACCTCCACGGTACGCACGCTCTCTTCGGGCCATGCGTCCACCGGCGCCACCCGCCAGCGCATGTTACCCTCCTTCCGCCCAGCGCTTCTCCAGGAGATGCTGCAGATGATCCCGCATGGTTGCCACCGGGATGCGCTCCAGAGCCGGGTTCAGGAAGCCCACGACAATGGTCTTGCGGGCCTCGTCCTCCGAAAGCCCCCGGGTTTGCAGGTAGAACACCTTTTCCCGGTCAATGCGGCCCACGGTGGCGCCGTGGGTGGCCCGCACCTGGTGGGCTTCAATCTCCAGGCCCGGCACTGAATCGGCATGGGCGCCCCGATTCAGGATCAGCGAATGATCGGCCAGGTAGGCATCGGCGAACTGGGCGTTCTTCTCAATCTTGATCATGCCGTAGAACACGGACCGGGCCCGGTCGCGGAGCACACCCTTGGCCAGCACATTGCCCCGGGTCCTGAGCCCCTGATGGTCCAGCAGCGTAGAAAGGTCAAAGTGCTGCCGGTGGCTCGCGAAGAACACCTGGACATCTTCGGCCTCGGTGTCATCGCCGGCCAGCAGGGTATGCACCCGGCCGTAGGTGAGCCGGCCTCCCAGCCAGGCGGTGGCCCACTGCACAGAGGCCCGGTCGGCCAGCCGGGCCCGGCGATGGAGCGCCACCCAGGTTTTCAGGTTCCAGTTCTCCAGGCGATGGATGCCCACACGGGCCCCCGGCCCCACATAGAACTCCTGGGTGCCCGCCACCAGGGCGGGTTCCGCTGCAGGGCCCGAAAGGGTTTCAAACACGAGATCCAGCCGGCTTTTGGCTCCGGCCACCACCACCACCGGTGAAAACACGGCGGCCCGGGGCTCGGTGACCACCTGAAGCAGATAGACCGGCGTGCTCAGTTCCGCGCCCTCGGGCACCTGGACCCACACACCGCCCGATCGCAGGGCGTGCACTAAGGCCACAAAGCGGTCTTCGTCGGGCGGGATCAGGCCCCCGAAGTGCCGGGCCACGAGTTCGGGTTTCTGCCGAAGGGCAACATCAAAGTCCAGCACCTCCAGGCCCGCCTCCCGATGTTCGGGAGACAGCCGCACCAGGGCCACCTCGGCGTTCACCTGCACCACCACGCTGTGGCGCTCGTCGCGCACCACCTCACGCAGATAGGCGGGCAACAGAGGCAAAAAGGAGGTGGCGGGGATCAGGGTCTGGAATTCCTGGAGGTCCAGCCTCTTGAACCGCGTGTACTTGGACTCCGGCCAGTTCAGCGTTTCCGCCTGTTGCCAGGCGGCGCGCCGGCGTTCCAGCCAGTCTCCGGGCTCGGTCCGAACACGGGCGATTTCTTCCAGCGCCTGGGCGTTCACGGGCAAAGCGGTCATCTCCTTCATCCTACCGAACCCTCCATTTCCAGCTCAATCAAGCGGTTGAGTTCCACGGCGTACTCCATGGGCAGTTCCTTGGTAAAGGCCTGGATGAATCCGAGCACGATCAGCGTATAGGCCTCTGATTCCTTCAGACCCCGGCTCATGAGGTAAAAGATCTGGTCTTCGCCGATCCGGCCGACCGTGGCCTCGTGGGCGATGTCCACCTCTTCCTCTTCAATCTCAATGTAGGGGTAGGTGTCGCTGCGGGAGTGTTCGTCCAGGATGAGGGCGTCGCAGCGCACGCTGGAGCGGCTGCCTACGGCACCCGGATACACACGCACCAGGCCCCGATAGGACGAGCGGCCGCCGTCCTTGCTGATGGATTTGGACACGATGGTGGACGAGGTGTAGGGAGCCGCATGCACGGCCTTGGCCCCGGCATCTTGGTGCTGCCCCTTGGTGGCCAGAGCAATGGAAAGAATGTCGGCCCGGGCGCCCTTGCCCAGCATGTAGACCGCCGGGTACTTCATGGTGACGCCGGACCCCAGGTTGCCGTCCACCCATTCCACCACGGCGTCCTCATAGGCCACCGCCCGTTTGGTCACCAGGTTGTAGACATCCCGCGACCAGTTCTGGATGGTGGTGTACCGCACATGGCTGCCCTTCTTGGCGATGACCTCCACCACGGCGGTATGCAGCGACTGGGCGGCGTACACCGGGGCCGTGCATCCCTCAATGTAGTGCACCGAGGCGCCCTCCTCCACGATGATCAGGGTACGCTCAAACTGCCCCATGTTCTGGGCATTGATGCGGAAATAGGCCTGCAGCGGAAAGTCCACATGCACGCCCTTGGGCACATACACGAAGGATCCCCCGCTCCAGACCGCCGTGTTGAGGGCCGCGAACTTGTTGTCGTCGTAGGGCACCACCGTGCCGAAGTACTCCTTGACCAGGTCCGGATACTGCTTGAGGCCGTCGTCCATGCTGAGGAACACGACGCCCTTCTCCTCCAGGTCCTTGCGGATGCTGTGGTACACCACCTCGGACTCGTACTGGGCGCCCACGCCGGCCAGGAACTTGCGCTCGGCTTCGGGAATCCCCAGGCGCTCAAAGGTCTTTTTGATGTACTCGGGCACATCGTCCCAGGTGCGGGCGGGCAGGTCGGTGGGACGGGCGTAGTAGATGATGTCGTCGAAGTTGATGCCCGAGAGGTCGGCCCCCCAGGTGGGCATGGGCTTTTTCAGGAACACCTCGTAGGCTTTGAGCCGGAGTTCCCGCATCCAGTCGGGCTCGCCCTTGATGTACGAGATCTCCTCCACGATTTCCCGGCTCAGCCCCTTGCGGGCCTTGTACACATAGCGCTCGGGGTCCTTGAAGTCGTACTTGGAGGTGTCAACGGTAAAGATGTCCCGATTGGGCTTCTTTTCGGGCATACTCACACCCCCTGGGCTTCGGTGAGCCACCGGTACCCCTTCTTTTCCAGTTCCTCGGCGAGTTCCGGGCCTCCGGAGGCCACGATGCGGCCGTCGGCCAGCACATGCACGAAGTCGGGCTTGAGGTGGTGCAGGATCCGCTGGTAATGGGTGATCACCAGGGCGCCGAAGTTCGGGCCCCGCAGGCTCTGCACGGCTTCGGCCACGATCTTGAGGGAGTCGATGTCCAGGCCCGAGTCGGTTTCGTCCAGAATGGCGAATTCCGGCTGCAGCATCAGGAGTTGCAGGATTTCCGCGCGCTTCTTTTCGCCGCCGGAGAACCCCAGGTTCAGGTGTCGCTGGGCGAAGCTTTCGTCCAGGTGCAGCTTTTTGAGGTTTTCCTTGAGGCGCTGGCGAAACACCTTGATCTCTTGGGGAGAGATCCGGGCCTCACCGTTGCCGTGGAGCGCCCGATAAGCGGTCCACAGAAAGTGGGAAAGGGTCACGCCTTCAATCTCCACAGGGTACTGAAAGGCCAGAAACAGGCCCAGTTTGGCCCGTTCGTTGGGCTCCAGTTCCAGGATATTCTGGCCCTTGAACCACACCTCGCCCTCCAGAACCTCGTACTTGGGATGCCCCATGAGCACGAGGGCCAGGGTGCTTTTGCCGGAGCCGTTGGGCCCCATGATGGCATGCACCTCGCCCTTGTTCAGGGCCAGCGAGATGCCCTTCAGGATCTCCTTCCCTTCAATCGCCACCCGAAGGTTCCGAATTTCCAGGTCTGCCATGATCCATCCTCCTTAATACCCGAGCATTTTGGTCAGGGACTGAATGATATGGCCGTTTTTCACCTTTCTCAACGCAGGCACCTATTCCTAATTGTATGGCGGGGATTGACCCCCGCGGGGTTTTGCCGCAGATTTAGGGCAAAGCAAAGGAGGATCCCCATGAAGTACCGTTTCCTGGGTTTCGGAGCCCTCGCCGTCCTCGCCCTGCTGGTCAGCCAGTGCACGCCACCCCGCGAGACCTACCGCGATCCCCGGGAGGTGCACCTCAAACATGTCAAACGCCTGACCACCAAGGGCCACAACGCCGAGGCCTACTTCAGCCCCGACGCCTCCCTCATCACCTTCCAGTCTACCCGCGATTCCTTCGCCTGCGATCAGATCTTCCTGATGGATACCACCGGCAAGATCCTGCGCCTCGTATCCACCGGCAAGGGGCGCACCACCTGCTCCTACTTCCTGAACGACCACCAGATCATGTTCGCCAGCACCCACGAAACCCTGGGCCCCGAATGCCCCAGCAACCCGCTGGCACAGGAACTCCTCCGCAAGGGGATCTACACCTGGCCCCTGTACAACTACGACCTCTATGTGCGCGACCTGCGCACCGACTCCCTGTACAAACTCTATGGCAGCCCGGGCTACGACGCCGAACTGGAGGGCCCGGACCCCAACGGCCGCATCGTGTTCACCAGCACCAAGGATGGCGACCTGGACCTCTATATCCTGGAGCCTCCGTATACCGGCGAGCCCAAGCGGCTGACCCATGAACCCGGCTACGACGGCGGCTCCTTCTTCTCGTACTCCGGCCGGTACATCGTGTACCGGGCCTACCATCCCCAGGATTCCACCGAACTGGCCCAGTACCGCGACCTTCTGCAGAAGGGGCTCATCATCCCCTTCATGCACCTGGAGATCTTCGTGTACGACACGAAAACCGACAGCACCTGGCAGGTGACCCACACGCCGGAGAAGGCCGTGAACTTCGCGCCCTTCATGCTGCCCGATGAAAAACGCATCCTCTTCGTGTCCAACCTGCACAACCCCGGCACCCGGGACTTTGCCATCTACCTTATCAACCTGGACGGCACCGGCCTGGAACGGGTCACCTATATGGGATCCTTCAACTCCTTCCCCATGGTGTCGCGGGACGGCAAACGGATTGTGTTCACTTCGGACCGGGCGCGTACCAAGGACGAGCCCGGCTTTGATGTCTTTATCGCCGACTGGGTGGATTAACCCAAAAGGAGGTGCGGGATGAAGGGGCTCGCGTGGCTGTCCTTCGCTCTGGGAGTCTTGAGCATCCTGCTCGGCGTCCTGGGCAAGCTGATGCATACGCGCCTTTTGGGCGTGAAACACTCCTCCTGGGCGATCGTTGCCATCTACTTCACGGTTGCGGCCATTGCCCTGCTCCTGTTTGAGCGCTTCAAGAGCTGATGCCCTACCGCAGGTTTCAACCGGCGCCGGATGAGGCGGCCGCCCTCTACGAGGGCGGCCGCCTCCTGAACCTGGACCCCCAGGCCCTGAAACGCGCGTTGTCCGCCCTCAAAAACTACATGGCCCTGCTCCGATACTGGGGCCGCACGGTCAACCTCATGTCCCGCCGCGACCTGTACCACGGCCTCGTGGCCCACCTGCTGGACTCCCTGGCCCTCGCACCCCTCCTGCCCGAGGGCATCACCGTCATGGACCTGGGAAGCGGGGCCGGCCTACCCGCCGTTCCCCTGGCCATTTACCGGCCAGATCTCACGGTGATCGCCGTAGAGTCTCGGAGAAAGAAGGGCGTTTTCCTGCGGGAGGTCCGCCGCCAACTCCGACTCAAAAACCTCAAGGTGTACATCCAGCGCTGGGAAACCCTGCAGCAGGTGCCCGCCGATGTCCTGGTGACCCGGGCCACCGGCGCCCTGGCCGATATCCTGGCCCTGGCCCCGCAACTCCTGCCCCGCGGCGGCCGGATTCTGGCCTACGCCACCGAGCCGGACCACCGAATCCCACCGGTCCGAAGCCACAAGATCCGAAACCCGGTGAACCGGCGGGTGTTCTTCATCCTGGAGTACCACTACCGGCCCACCTCCACCCCCGGTTGAATGCGCCGGAACGGAACACCCGGCTATCCTCTCCCCTGCTCCTGCACCCCCTAAAAACGGCATCCCCTTTGCATACTCCCTTGCAAATCGGGTAAAGGAGGCCATCATGACCGGCGATCTCTGGGTACTCTCTGCCACGGCGGCCACCGTGGGCTT